>NZ_JBCOTQ010000010.1:21710-51760 GCF_040920445.1 Collinsella aerofaciens
GGTCTGCTTTGCGCAGAGCTCCTCGAGCTCACGGGAGCGCTTCTCGACCTGACCGGCCTGACTGGACAGCTGATGCTCGCGCTTGTCGAGAGCGTCGTTGCGGCGATCGAGGGATTCCTCGCGCTGCATCACGCGGTTCTCGAGCGTACGAATCTCGCTCTTACGCTGCTTGTCCTCGGCCTCGGCGGCCTGCTTGTTCTTGATGATCTCCTCTTTAGCCTCGAGCAGAGCCTCTTTTTTGAGGGTCTCGGCCTGACGCTTTGCATCACCGATCAGGGACTCAGCCTGTGCGTGTGCCGACTGGATCTTTTCGTCGGCCTCGTAAAGACTACCCTGCTTGGCGGTGCGCATGTAGGCAATGGCGGCGATGGCACCCAAAACGATGCCAACGAGCGCTGCAATGATAGGCATGCTCACTCCTTTTTATGGATTCGTTACACAACAAAGCGAACCGTCCTTATGAACGGCTCGCGACATTTGAGTAATATGGGCGCAGCTTATGCGGGTCGGATACAGATAAACATATAAACAAACTCATCACAGATGAGCACATATCACAAAGCAAATGACAGTGTTTATCGTACGTTGAACCACAACAACTGTCAAATAAATGGCCCCAGTACGGCGGCTAAAACGCGGTGAACGGCGGGGCCACAAAACGCATACGCCTAAAGTGCACATTCCTCGCATTCGGCATCGAGACGTGCCTTAACGGCATCGGCGGCGATGTGATACGAGAAGCCCTTGCCCATCAAAAACCGAACCAGTTTTTCGAATCCGCGCGTCTCTGGAACACGCCGCTTGGCGAGCAGGGCTGACGCACGCGCCAAATCGTCTTCGACGGCAAAATAATCCTCGGGATAACCGGGAATGTCATCGAGCACAACATGACGTCGCTTGAGCTCGGTCTCGATTTTGCGCTGTCCCCAACCGCGCCGCTTGCGTTCCTCGATAAAGTACGAGCAAAAGCGGTTCTCGTCTAAAAAGCGATACTCGGTGGCGCGCTCGACGGCGAAATCAATCGCGGGCTGGCGAAAGCCGTAGCGAGCCAACTTGTCACGGACCTCACCCGTCGCATGGTCGCGGCGCGATAACATCTCGGTCACCATGGTAAGTGCACATTTACGCTCGATGAGCTGCACCGCCTCACGAAAGTTGTCCCAATCACAGGGAAGATCGGGGCGGTTTTTGACATACAGCCGCGCGACCCGCACGGGAATCCAAATGGACCGCTCAAAACCGCCCTCAAGCTCACAATCGATATGTGCGCAAGGCTTTTTGGACGCATACCCGCTCGAGAACGAGGAGGCCGCCTTCTTATCGGGAAAGACGACCATGGCCTCGGTCACCGTATACGACATGAGCGTAACCGCTACTCGTCGTCATCATCGAGCATGGCGGAACCATCGATGGCGTAAAGCTCGTCAAACTCCTCAGGCGCAGGCTGATCGGTCAGCTCGACCTCGGACGGAGCATCGTCATCAAACTCAAGCCCGCAGGCAAGGCGGACCTTATGCTCAATCTCGTCGGCGCAATCGGGGTGTTCGCGCAGGAACGCCTTGGCGGCCTCGCGGCCGTTGCCGAGCTTGTCCTCACCATAGGCAAACCAGGAGCCCATCTTCTTGCAGATGCCGCACTCGACAGCCATGTCCAGAATTGAGCCCTCCTTAGAGATGCCCGTACCGTACATGATGTCGAACTCAGCAGAACGGAACGGAGCCGCCACCTTGTTCTTAACGACCTTGGCGCGCACGCGGTTACCGATAACCTCGTCCTTAAGCTTAATGCTGTCGATACGGCGAATGTCGATACGCACCGAAGAGAAGAACTTAAGGGCGCGGCCGCCCGTCGTAGTCTCGGGGTTGCCGAACATGACGCCGATCTTCTCACGCAGCTGGTTAATGAAGATGCACGTCGTGTTGGACTTAGACAGCGAGCCGGCGAGCTTGCGGAGCGCCTGGCTCATCAGGCGAGCCTGAAGACCGACCGTAGTGTCGCCGATCTCTCCCTCGATCTCGGCACGCGGGGTCAGCGCGGCGACGGAGTCGACGACGATGGCATCGATGGCGCCGGAACGCACGAGCATGTCAACAATCTCAAGCGCCTGCTCGCCCGTATCGGGCTGGGAAATGAGCACCTCGTCGATATCCACGCCGATGCGCGCGGCATACGTGGGATCAAGCGCGTGCTCGGCATCGATAAATGCCACAACGCCACCCATAGCCTGGGCCTCTGCCAAAATCTCGAGCGAAAGCGTCGTCTTACCGGAGGACTCAGGACCGTAAATCTCGACGATACGTCCGCGCGGCACACCGCCGATACCCAGAGCGGCATCGAGTGCCAGAGCGCCCGTAGGGATGGCCTCGACCTCGAGCTCGGGACCACCGTCGCCGTACCTCATGATGGAACCCTGGCCGAATTTCTTCTCGATCTCGGCCTTGGTGGTGGCGATCATCTCATCGCGCTCTTTACCCGTCGTGCGAGCATGAACGGTACGTACGGGACCTGAATTCTTGGCCATGAATAGCCCTCCTCTTAACAACCTGCATCGATAATAAACGAACGGCTGTTCGTGGTCAACCGTTCAGGCCAATCATATGCAGGCGGTCTTTCCAAAACCCAACCAAACGCCGACCAAACACTGACCAAATACTTGACCACAAAGGACCAAATATGAACAAGGCAGGCAAAAATACATCTACAACCAGCACAAACGCCAAATGAGCCTAAGGTCCCTATCTCCACAATTAAGGGGCTCGGAGGCCCCTTAAAACACGTCTATTCCATAGAGTTGAGCACAAGGGCAATGCGACCCAATGCCTCCGTGACCGCATGGGCGCGAACACACGAACGGTCACCCTCATAGTGGCAGCGCACAGAGTCCACGACCGGCACGCCCCCATCGGCGGAACGATGCGCCCAGCCAATATAGAAAGTGCCCGCCGGATCGTCCTCAGTGCCACCGCCGGGGCCGGCATAACCCGTTGCGCTCACTGCAATATCGCTCTGATACAGCTCCAGCGAACCCGACGCCATCTCGCGCGCAGTCTGATGCGACACCGCGGTATAGCGGTCAAGCGTCTCCTGCTCAACGCCGAGCACGCGATGCTTAATCTCATCGCAGTAGGTCACCGCACCGCCACGCAGCACCGCCGAGGCGCCCGGGATGTCGGCAATCGTCGAGGCGATCATGCCCGCCGTCAGCGACTCAGCCGTCGAAACCGTCACGACCCGAGCGCTCGCACGCTCGACAATATCGCGCGCCAGCTCCTCGTTATGTGCGGAGATCTGCTCAAAAGAGACCGTCATACCCACCAGGACCTAGACCGAAAAGACGATCTTGCGGCAGTTCCAGAAGTACTGGGCGCCCGAGATAACGGTCAAGACAACGGCAACGGCATACAGGAAGCGCGACACCGAGTAGATGCCGAGCGTCAGCGCCACCGGGCCAAGGTGCAAGCCGGCCATAGCAAAAACGCACAGGTAACCGCAGATGGAAACCATCGTGGTTGCCGTCTTGTACTTGCCGAGCTTATCGGCTGCAACGACCACACCGGCCGCACTCGCGACCATGCGCAGGGCGCTCACCAGCAGCTCGCGGAACAGGATAATGAACACGGACCACACGGTCACCGCGCCAAAATCCAAGAACAGCAGCAAGGCCGAGAACACCAGCAGCTTATCGGCGATGGGATCCAGAAACTTACCGAAGTCGGTGATCTCGTTGCGCGAGCGCGCCAGATAACCGTCGACCTTATCGGTGCACGACAGGATCACATACAGAATGAAGGCAGCGGCGGCGAGCGGGCCGTCGAAGATGCTCCAATCCGTACCGGCAACACTCGTGTGAGAAAGCGCCGACACGATCATGAACACCGGGATAAAGACGATGCGAACGCACGTCACGATGTTGGCGGGCGTCCAAACACTCGTCAGTTCCTTATTGCTCTCGTTAGCCACGATGCTCTCCTACTCCACAACATGGCCGATAAGCTCATAGCAGAAGCTATCGGTAAACTCGACAGTCAGAATATCGCCCACGGACGCCTCACTGGCGTCCAAGTGGACCGCGCCATCGGAATCGGGCGCCTGGAACCAGGCATGGCCGATCAGCTCGGCGCCGTCCTCGGTTTCTTCGATACCGTCGACGATCACCTGGGCGCGCTCGCCCACATGTGCGGCGGTGGCGGCAAAACCGAGCGACTCGGCCAGGTCCATGGCCTCCTGGGCGCGCTCGAGCTTGACCTCTTCGTCGACCTGACCCTCCATCTTAGCGGCCAGGCTGCCCTCCTCCTGCGAGTAGGCAAAGACGCTCGTGTAGTCAAAGCCGACGGTGTCCATAAAGTCGATAAGGTCGCGGAACTCGTCGTCGGTCTCGGTCGGGAAGCCGACCATAGCCGTGGAACGGATCACGATGCCGGGGATACGCTCACGCAGATCGCGGAACAGGTCCTCGAGCTCCTGGCGCGAACCGGAACGGCGCATAGCCTTGAGGATGCGCGCGTCGCAGTGCTGCACGGGGATATCGATATAGGGCAGCACCTCGGGCGTATCGCGAATCGTATCGATAAGCTCATCGGTCATGCCCTCGGGCTGCAGATAGAGCACGCGGACCCAGACGTTGTGCGGGCGCACGGCCTCGGCGACGGCACGCAGCAGCTGCGCCAGATTGCGCGGCGAGCCCTCGGCGACATCCTCGTCAGTAAAGTCGGTGCCCCAAATACCCGTGTCCTGGCCGATCAGCACGATCTCGCGCACACCGCCGGCAACCAGGTCGCGTACCTCGGAGATAATGCTCTCGGCATTGCGCGAATGATAGCGACCGCGAATATAGGGAATCATGCAGAAGCTGCAGAAGCGGTTGCAGCCATCGGAAATCTTGACGTAAGCAACGGCGCCCTCGACGGTACGCTTGACCTGAGGGATATAGGCCGCGATTTCACGCTCGACACCCAGCACGCCATCGATGACCGCCACGATGCCGTCCTCCTCGTCGGCCTTCACAAAGGCAGCGACCTCGGGCAGCTCGTCAGGCAGGTCGTCGCCATAGCGCGACGGCACACAGCCGCACATAACGATGGGGCAAGAACGAACGCCGTCCTGAACCTCGTTGGCGAGCTCGAGCGTGGTCTCGATGCTCTCGGACGTTGCGGAGGCGAGGAACGAGCATGTATTGACGATGGCGATATCGGCATCCTGCGGGTCGAATGCCTCCTCGTAACCCGCAGCGGTCAAAAGAGAACGCATGCGGTCGGTGTCGACCTCGTTCTTAGCGCACCCGAGGGTGATGTAGAGCACGGAGCCCAACGGTGTATCCATGTTGGAGAGCGGTCCTTTCGAATGATATTAGCGGTAGTTGGTGAACTGTAGCGGCTGGCCGTAGTCCTGGTCGCGCAGGAACTGGATTACGGTCTGCAACGCATCCTTCGAAGCAGAGGAAACACGCAGCTTGTCGGCCTCGATGGTCACCTTGACCTTGAGTTTTTGGTCCTTGATGTCCTTGTTGATCTTCTTGGCGGTCGCCTGGTCGATACCCTCGACGATATGGCCGAGCACGCGCACGGTGCCGCCCGATGCCGCCTGAGGAGCATCCCACGAGACAGCCTTGAGGTCAATGCCACGCTTGATGAGCTTGGAACTCAGCACGTCGATAATCTGCTTGGAGACAAAGTCGGCCGGGGCGTTAATCGTAAAGAGCTTGTCGCCCTTCGAAAGCTCGATCGTAGCGCCGGAATCCTTAAGGTCATAGCGCTGGGAAATCTCGCGCGTGGTCTGCTGAAAGGCGTTGTCGACCTCTTGCATGTTGACCTCGGACACGACGTCGAAGCTGGAATCTTTAGCCATGATGTTTCCTTTCGCGTACGAGCGGCTTAGTAGCTATCGTACGAATAGTCGGTAGAATCGGTTGGCGTCTGACCGTCAGTTGCGGTATCGGCGCCATCCGTGGACTGGGCATCGGTACCGTCGGTGGTGTCGGTACCATCGGTGGTGTCGGTACCATCAGTACGTTCACCATTCTCGGAGTCGGTGGTCTCCTTCTTGGGAACGGTGATCGTCACACGCGCCACGCCCGAGGTCTTGGTGTCGTAACGGACCTTTTCGCCGTTCTTGGTAACGGTGACGTCGGAAGGCTTGGATGTGGTGATCTCGATCGAGGACTCGGGCGTGTACTCCTGCTCAAAGGGGCCAGTCGCCTGGGCGCCATAGACCGACTTGCCGTCGACCTTGACCTCAATCCACGCGGTCTTTCCCTTGGCAACGGAGACTTTGACCTTCGTGACCTCGTTCTCTTCCTTCTTGGCCGTCGTCTTGGTAGTGTCCGAGTCAGTCGACTCATCCGTCGCCTCATCGGTGTCTTCGTCCTCGTCGACCGTTTCGGTCTTCTTGGAAGACTTCTTAGTCGTTGTCTTGGTGGCAGTGGGCGTCTCGGGCGTGGTCTCGGGCGCCGAAGATGCGCAGCCGCGCAGAAGCACCACGATGAGCACAACCAACAGCAGCGCAACGGCACCGATGCCGGCGTAGACGATACGCGGATCGAGCCCGTTGTTTTGAGGAGTACGTGATCCGCCGCGTCCACGATTGGAACTGCTGCGGCCGCCTCCCTGAGGCATACGACCACGATTGCTATCGGAACGGCCGCGATAGCCACCCTGGCCCTGAAGGCTGCGCTGACCCGAGCGGGGCGCAAGTTCACCGCGGCCTTGATAGCCACGCTGGCCCGAACGCGGAGCCGAAGAGCGCTGGCCATACGGCTGTGATTGAGAGCGAAGACGCGGCGTCACCTGCGTGGTATCGGCGTCCGCATAGCCTCCGCGAGAACGTCCCGTAGAGGCACCACGGTAACCGCGATCGGAATAGCCGCCGTCGCCGTAGCCGGCACGAGGGTCACGCGCCACGCCGCGGGCAGCGGGAAGCGCACGGTCCTCGGGCATCGGCGTGCTGCGGAACCGGTCACGCTGTGAGCGAATCTCCTCGCCCGAACCCGTCTCGGTAATATAACCGGCCTGCTGAGGACGCTGTCCATAGCGGGTCGAACGACCGCCCTGAACCATCAGGAAGCGCCCGTTATCGACCGAGGAACGCGAATTAACGTAGCCGGCGGCGTCCTGAAAACGACCGCCCTGCTGCGACGTCTCGCGTTCGTAAGCCATCAGGTCGTCAAAGTAGGCATTGACGACCTCGCGCGGATTGAGGCCCAAAAAGCGAGCATAGCTCGAAATCATGCCCTGCGCATAGCCGCGCGGCGGCATCGAAGCAAAGTTACCGGTCTCGAAAAACTCGATGATCTGCGGCCTGATTTTGATGGTGTTGGCGACCTGCTGAATGGAAAGGCCCATTCGGCGACGCTGCTCAAGCAGCATGTCACCAAAGCGTGCAGCCATCAGAATCCTCCAAACTCACGATCTTCACGTGCCATCTCGGCATCGACAGATTCCAGCGCGGCAAGCCCCTCCTCGTCCAACAGGACCTCACGCGGCTTGGAACCGTCGGGCGGACCGACGACACCCTTTTCTTCCAGCATGTCCATAATACGCCCGGCACGCGCATAGCCAACCTTCAGACGACGTTGCAGGCCAGATGTGGAGCCAAGCTGAGATTCCACCACAATATGGGCGGCTTCCCAAATGAGCGGATCATCGTCTTGCGGCTCGGCGACTCCGGTACGGACAATGCCGCCACCACCCGCCATGGACATGGAAGCGGGCGCCACGGCAGACAGGATCTCCTCGTGGTAGTCGGGCTCGCTCTGCGACTTGACGAACTCGACAATCTCGTTGATTTCATCATCCGAGACAAAGCAGCCCTGGATACGGCGGGGCTTGCCCCAGTCGACCTTGGAGAACAGCATGTCGCCCAAACCGGTGAGCTTTTCGGCACCCATCTGGTCGATGATGACGCGCGAGTCGATGCCCGTGGCGACGTTAAAGGCGATGCGGTTGGTGATGTTGGCCTTGATGAGGCCCGTCACCACGTTGGAGCTGGGGCGCTGCGTAGCCACGATGAGGTGAATACCGGCGGCACGGCCCAGCTGGGCGATACGCACGATCGAGGCCTCGACATCCTTGCCGGCAACCATCATCAGGTCCGAGAGCTCGTCAATGATGATGACCAAGTAGGGCATCTTTTGCGGCGGGTTGTCGTAATGCTCAAACTCGCCGGCGGCCTGCTTTTCGTTGTAGGTCGAGATCTTACGCACATTGAGACGCTCGAAGACCTTCAGGCGACGCTCCATCTCAGACACGGCCCATTGCAGAGCGCTCGCAGCCTGCTTGGGCTCGGTCACTACAGGCACGTAAAGATGCGGCAGACCGTTATAGCCCGCAAGCTCGACGCGCTTGGGGTCGACCATGATCAGGCGAACGTCCTCGGGAAGGGCGCGCATGAGCAAGGTCGTGATGATGGAGTTGATCATGACCGACTTACCGGAACCCGTGGTACCGGCGATCAGCAGGTGGGGCATCTTGGCAAGGTCGGCGACGACCGGCGTACCCTCGGCATCTCGACCGATGGCGAGCTCGAGCGGACCGCCCTTCACATAGGGAAGCACGTCGCCCAGGTTGACGTTCTGGCGCTTGCGATTGGGGATCTCGATACCCACAAGCGAGGTGCCGGGGATCGGGGCAAAGATACGCACCGACTGGGCAGCAAGCGAAAGCGCGATGTCGTCCTCAAGGCTCGAGATCTTGCTCACGCGCTCGCCCTCGCCAGGTTGCAGCTTAAAGGTCGTCACCGTGGGGCCGGCGATCCAGCCGACCACGCGGGCACTACGACCAAACTCCAGCAAGGTGGACTGAAGCGACTCGGCAGTCTGTTCCAGCTCCTTGTCAGAAGACGCGGAGGAAGCCGACTGCGGGTTGGCATGCAGGATTTCGAGCGGCGGAAGCTTGAGGCCGTCCTCTTCTTCGCCTTCGTTATCTGCGGCGCCGCCGTCCGCTCCCCCATCGCTAGAAGTAGGCGCCTCGGCAGCGCCCGCGACAGCCGTATCGGCAACCTTGGGATGCTTCAAGAAGTCGGGAATCTGAGGTGCTGCCGAGACAGGATTCACGGCAAACGGCGGCTCGGACTCGTCGATCTTATCGGGGTCGTCTTCCATCGAAAGCTGACCGGTTACCTGGTCGCGCTTTGCATGGCGACGCGGCAGCAAAGTTGTCTTTGCGGTCTCAATCGGAGCCTCGTCGTCCTCGTCATCGCCCTCGGTGAGCTCAATCTCGCTATCGGACCAAGACGGGTCAGGCTCACTCGTATTGAGATTAGGCGCAGCCTTGCCCTTCTTGGCATGGCGGCGCGGCAACAGCGTCGTCTTAGCGCGCTCAGCTTCCACGGCATCGGACACGTCGACAAACGGATCCTCGTCCTCGTCGTCATCGTCCAAAACCGGGTCTACATCGTTGCCCATGACCGTGGTCACGGCAGCATCGGAGCCCTTTTGACGAAGAATGCTCAGGTGCGGACGGGCAACGCCGGGCACCGACAGGGCTTCGTCGTCACCCCACGGGCTCGCGTTGACGTCGGCACGACGGCGCTCGGCAAAATCGGCCGCACGGTCGCGAGCAGAGCGCAGCACGCCACCCACAGAAAAGCCGATGATGACAAAACCAACGACGGCAAGACCCAACAGGACTACCATCGCGATAGGCTTACCCAGGGCATTCTGCAGCGCACTCGCAATAAACGCACCGATGTAGCCACCCGAGGCGGACAAATTTTGCGGCGTGAACATAAGGTCACACGAGTCGCTCGTACCCGGCACCATCAGAGAAAGAATGGAGACAACGGCGATAAAGACCACGGCTCCGCCCGCGACCGAGCGCGCGTTGAGCGGCGAGTCCTCACCTAAAAAGAGCGTGGCGGCAAACAGCAAAATGACGATCGGCAGCACGTAGGCGCCCAGACCAAAGCCCAGGTGGTAGAAACCGGCAACCGCAGCCGTAACGGGTGCGGTCGCCGGCGAAATCACGGCAATGAAGGAGGCAATCGCCAAAACGGCGATGACCACGCCGGCGATATCGCGGTTGGCCGAGGGCTCGACCAAGGGCTCAAAATCGTCGAAGTCGGCCTCGTGGCCCTTATTGGCACGCAGATGGGAACCGGCACCCTTAGCAGATGCCGGTTGGTTATTGGCCTTATTGCCTTTGGCGTTTTGTGCAGATCCGCGCGCCAAACTAAACCTCCATGACGACCGGGATGATCATCGGACGGGTGCGCGTACGGCTCCAAATAAAGTTGGAGAGCGAATCGCGCACGGCCTTGCGAATGGCATCGGAGCCGCTGCTCGTAAAGCTAAACTTGCCCTTCTCGATCGTCTTCATAATGGACGCGGAGGCATCCTCGGAGAACTGGTCGTCGATGGCAAACGAGACGCCGCGGCCCGAGAACTCGATGGCCTCGATCTTCTTGTGCTTGAGCGAGACGATAGCAACGGCCGTGACCATGCCGTCGTTGGCGAGCTTCTGGCGATCGCGCAGGACAATGGGGTCGGTATCGCCGATACGCAGGCCGTCGACGTAGACGACGCCGGACTCGACGGGCGTACCGCGTTTGACGATACCGCCGCGCATCTCGAGTGTGTCGCCGTTATCGAGGATAAAGATATGATCGTCCTTGATGCCCATCTTGCGAGCCAGCTGGGCATGGGCGCGCAGATGCACGGCTTCACCGTGAACCGGCATAAAGTACGTGGGCTTGGCCATGGCCATCAGGAGCTTGAGCTCCTCCTGGCTACCGTGGCCCGAGACGTGGACAAGAGCGCGGTTCTTATCCCACACGTCGCAACCGAGCTTGGCCAGGCTGTTGACGACCTGCTGGACGGCCTTCTCGTTGCCGGGAACAGGAGTTGCCGAGAGGATGACGGTATCGCCCTCGTGGATGGAGAGCGTCTTGTGCTCTCCGTTGGCCATGCGGGACAGGGCCGACAGCGGCTCGCCCTGCGAACCGGTGCACATGACGACGATCTTGTCGTCGGGCAGGTTATCGATATCGAAGGCATCGATGATATCGGCATCGTCGATGTTGAGGTAGCCCAGCTCGCGCGCGACGCGGGTGTTGGTGAGCATGGAGCGACCGGTCACAACGACCTTACGGCCGCACTTGCGGGCGGCATCGCAGATCTGCTGCAGGCGATGGATATGGCTCGAGAACGACGCGACGAACACGCGACCCGGGGCGTTCTTGATGGCGTGCAGCAAGTTGGGACCAACCTCGGCCTCGGACTTGGTAAAGCCGGGAACCGTGGCATTGGTGGAGTCGGAAAGCAGCAGATCGATGCCCTGCTTGGCAAAGCGGCTGATAGCGGCATAGTCGGGCGTGACGCCGTCGATGGGCGTCTGGTCGAGCTTAAAGTCGCCGGTGTGCATAACGGTGCCCTGATTGGTGCGGATGAACACGCCCAGAGCGCCGGGGATGGAGTGCGTCATAGAGAAGAAGTCGAGCGAGATGCCACCGAGGTTGACATGGCTGCCGCCCTTGACCTCGCGGAACTTGGGTGCGCGGATGCGGAACTCAGAAAGCTTGCCCTCGATAAAGCCAAGCGTCAGCTTGCTCGAGAAGATGGGCACCTTGTTGTTGAGGTCCTGCAGCAGGTACGGAAGCGAACCGGTGTGGTCCTCGTGGCCGTGGGTGACGACGATACCGCGGAGCTTCTCCTCGTTTTCAAGAACGTAGGTGTAGTCAGGAAGCACCAGGTCGATACCGGGCTGAGAGTCGTCGGGGAACATGAGGCCAGCGTCGACGAGCACCATGTCGTCGCCGCACTCGAAGACCGTCATGTTCTTGCCGATGCCGTCAAGGCCGCCGAGCGGAATGATCTTCAAGGGAGATGATTTTTTAGCTGCCATAGGTTAGTGTTGTTTCCTTTCTTCGAAACGGGTCTGGAACAACCGACGGGGCGCTTCTGGCAAACCGACCGCCGGGAACGTACAAACATGCATCACAGAGTCGACGCAGTAACCACAGTATGATACCCATTTGCCCACCAACAGACCACCCATGCATCAAAGCCCCATCTGAAGCCGTCTATCCCGCCCGAAATAGCAAAAGGGCGACCCCTGTCCGGAGTCGCCCCTGATGAGCTGCTTATATGCGGCTGTTACTCGGCGTCGTGGTGACGGCGGGGCTTTCGGCCTCCGTTGTCGCCGGGACGGCGCGGACGGTCGCTGCGCTCAGAGCGCTCGCGACGCGGACGCTCACGGCGCTGGAAGTGCTCGCCGTCGCCCTCGGAGGCACCCTCGGCACGAGCCGGGGCCTCGGGCTTATCAAGACGATCGAGCGAGATCTTGCCGCGATCGTCGACCTCGATGACGACGACCTTGACCTCGTCGCCCACGTTGAGGACGTCCTCGACCTTCTCCACGCGGCCCTTGGCGACACGGGAGATGTGCAGCAGGCCGTCCTTACCGGGCAGCAGGTTGACGAAGGCGCCGAAGGGCTGGATGGAGACAACGCGACCGGTGTACTCCTCGCCCGGCTCGGGAACCTTGATGATGAGCTTAATGCGCTCGACGGCCTGGTCCACGGACTCTCCGGTGCCACCGACAAAGACGGTGCCGTCCTCCTGGATGTCGACAGAAGCGCCGGTCTCGTCCTGGATACCGCGGATGACCTTACCGCCGGAACCGATGACGTCGCGGATCTTGTCAGTCGGAACCTGGATGGAAACGATGCGCGGGGCGGTGCTGCGCGTGGTGTGGCGCGGCTCGGGGATCACATCGAGCATCTTCTGCAGGATGAAGGCGCGACCCTCCTTGGCCTGCTGCAGGGCGCGGGCCAGGATGTCGAAGGTAAGGCCGGTAGCCTTGTTGTCCATCTGCAGGGCGGTGATGCCCTCGGTGGTGCCGGTGACCTTAAAGTCCATGTCGCCCAGGAAGTCCTCGAGACCCTGGATGTCGGACAGGACCACGGTCTTGCCCTCCTCCTGGATCAGGCCCATGGCGATACCGGAGACCGGGCGCTTAATGGGCACGCCGCCGTCCATAAGGGCGAGCGTGGAGCCGCAGGTCGAAGCCATCGAAGAGGAGCCGTTGGACTCCATGACCTCGGAGACGACGCGGATGGCGTAGGGGAACTCGTTCTCGTCGGGGAGCACCGGAAGCAGGGCGCGCTCGGCAAGGTTGCCGTGACCGATCTCGCGGCGCTTGGGGCTGCCCATGCGGCCGGTCTCGCCGGTGCAGAACGGCGGGAAGTTGTAGTGGTGCATGTAGCGCTTGCCCTCGGTGGGCTCAATGGTATCCAGGCGCTGGCCCTCGTTGAGCATGCCGAGCGACAGGACAGAGAGCACCTGGGTCTGGCCGCGCTGGAACAGGCCGGAGCCGTGAACGAGCGGCAGGTAGTTGTCCTTCACCATGATGGGACGGATCTCGTCGGCAGCACGGCCGTCGACGCGCTCGCCGGTCTCGACGACCATGGTGCGCATGGCCTTCTTCTCGAGCTTCTTGAGCGCCACGGGGATCTCGCGCTCCCAAGCGGCCTGCTCCTCCTCGGTGAACTCGGCGCGGATGGACTCCTTCAGAGCCTCGACCTTACCGATACGGGAGAGCTTGTCGGCGTCGCGAAGGGCGGCAGCCATCTCGTCGTAGTGGGCGAAGATGCGCTCCTGGACCTCCTCGACGGGCTGGTCGAGCGGGTACTCCTTCTTGACGATGGAGCCGTTAACCTGCTCCCACTCGGCGACGAACTCGTCCTGAGCCTGGCAGAAAGCAGCAAGGGCCTCCTGGCCAAACTTCATAGCGGCGAGCATGTCGTCCTCGGAGATCTCCTCGGCGCCGGCCTCGACCATCGAGATGAAGTCGGCGGATCCGCCCAGCTCCAGGTCCAGATCGGAGTTCTCGCGCTCCTCGTAGGTGGGGTTGACGATAAACTCGCCGGTCTCCACGTTACGGCCGATGCGCACGCAGGCAAGCGGGCCCTCGAAGGGCACGCCGCCGAGCGTCATGGCCAGGGAGGCACCCATGACGTTGATGACGTCGAAGGGGTTGACCTGGTCGGCGACGAGCGAGGTAGCGACAATGTGTACCTCGTTGCGGAAGCCGTCCGGGAAGCTCGGGCGAATCGGACGGTCGATCATGCGCGCGGTGAGCGTGGCCTTCTCGCTGGGACGGCCCTCACGCTTGAGGTAGCCACCCGGGATGCGGCCGGCTGCGTACATCTTCTCGTTGAAGTCGACGGTCAGCGGGAAGAAGTCGTAGTTCTTGCGCTCCTTGGAGACGACCACGGTGTCGAGCATCGTGGTGTCGCCCTGCTTGACCAGGCAGGCGCCGGTGGCCTGCTTGGCAAGCTCGCCCGACTCAAAGGTGTAGGTCTTGCCGTACAGCTCAAAGGTCTTGGATACGAGTGTCATTGTTCTCCTTAACCCCGCAGACCCCTTGTCTGCGGGCTTCTCATGTGACGCGGGCCCCCTGCCCCCGCCACGCTTCAGAGCGTGATTGTTCGCGCCCTTACACAAAAAGAGCGCCCCGCTGCGCAGGACGCTCTTAGCATGTACAAATCCTACTGGATGTTGTCGCGGATGCCCAGAGCCTTGATGAGCTCACGGTACTCGACGATGTCGTTCTTCTTGATGTAGGAGAGAAGACGACGACGACGGCCGACGAGCATGAGCAGGCCACGACGGGTGTGGAAGTCCTTCTGGTGGGACTTCATGTGCTCGGTCAGCTCCTTGATGCGCTCGGACAGGATGGCGACCTGAACCTTGGGGTTGCCGGTGTCGACCGGGGTGTTACCGAACTGGGCAGTCAGCTCCGCCTTGCGCTCTTTGGAAACAGTCATTGTTTCACCTTTCGTTTTGCGTCGCCCACGGGCGACTCGATTCGCCTCGGACTGGGAAGCCGCCGGTGGAGCGAACAACCAAGGTCGAGGTACCAACAGGTCGGTATGTTACCACAAGCAGCCCGCGCCTGCGCATCATCACCGACCCAACATGAATTCCATCGCGCGGAGGCGCTGATCGGTGTGCGTCGCAGCCCAAACATGCGAAAGCCCGAGCAGGAATGCCGCCGTATGCGGGTCGATTCGCTCGGCCATGAGCGCATCGAAGGTCATGGACATGAGGGCGCGCAGCCATGCGGTCTCACCGGTCGACACCAGTTCGGCACCTGGAACGCTCGACGCGCACGACCCGCACATGAGACCGCCCGCCTGGGCTGAAAAATACGACAGCATGGGGTCTCCGCACAGCACACAGGCCGAAAAATCGGGACGATAGCCAACGTGCGATAGCAGCTTAAAGACATATGCCGCCACAAGTAGGTCCATATGTGCCGCGTCGAGCCCGCTGCCGACAAGCGTGAGCGCCCGCTGCGTGATAGCAAAGGTAAACGGGTCCTCGGCGTCCTCGAACGAGCACACGCGCGCGACCTCGGCGATCGCGCTTGCGGCGCATGTCGTCTCGTAATCGGGCGCAACGCCGAGCGGCGCCTCCATAAGCTCGGCCTGGGAAACCACGTCGAGCGACCGTCCATGCGCAAGCAGCATATCGACGGTACAGAACAGCTCGCAGCGCGCAGCCAGGCGTCCACCGGGTTTGCGGGCGCCCTTTGCCACGGCACGAACCTGCCGACCCCGCTCGTCAAGCATCGTCAGGATCAAGTCCGTCTCTTTGAGCTTCGTCTTGTCGAGGACGAGTACCTTCGTGCGATATGTCCGGGAGCCTGCCATGCGCGCCGCGCGCCCTTAGTCCTCGGCGTTGTAGCCAAAGCGGCGAATCTGGGCCTCGTCGTCACGCCAGCCGGCCTTGACCTTCACGTCCAGCTCCAAAAAGACCTGCGTGCCAAAGATACGCTCAAGATCGCGACGGGCGTCGATACCGATATGCTTGATCATCTCGCCGCCCTTGCCGATGATGATGCCCTTTTGGCCCTCGCGCTCGACGTAAATGGTGGCGTGCACGCGCAGTACCTTCTTGGTCTGCTCGAGTGCATCGCAGATCACGCCAACGGAGTGCGGGATCTCATCACGGGTGCGGCGCAAGACCTTCTCGCGCACAAACTCGGCAACGAGCGTTTCGTCGGAAGCGTCGGTACCCATATCCTCGGGGAACCAACGCGGACCCTCGGGCAAAAAGTGCGCAACGGTCTCGATAAAGGCATCGACGTTGAAGTTCTTGACCGACGACGTCACGATCTCGTCGTCATATTCCATGAGCTCGTGGGCTGCCTTGAGCTGCTCCATGACCTGTGCGGGGTCGGCCTCATCGGCCTTAGTGAGCACCAGGACCTTCTTGCAACGGGCGCATCTGACGCGCTCGGCAACCCAGGCGTCTCCCCTGCCGATCGGTTTGGTGGCATCAATCAAAAACGCGACGACATCAACATCGTTCAGCTCGAACAGCGCGCTCTTGTTGAGCTCGGATCCCAGGCCGTCCTTGGGCTTATGAATACCCGGGGTATCGACAAAGACCAGCTGGTAGCCGGGACGGTTGACGACGGCGCGCATGCGGCGGCGGGTCGTCTGGGCCACCGGCGAAGTGATGGCGACCTTCTTGCCATAGCAGGCGTTGAGCAGCGTAGACTTGCCGGCGTTGGGACGACCGACCAGGGCCACAAAGCCGCTGCGGAAACCGGGCTCCACGTCGCCAAAGCCCGCGAGGCTCTCATCCTCGTCGCAAAGGGCATCGAGTTCCTCGTCGCTCATACCCTCAAACGGGTCGAACTCCTCGACCTCGTCAAACGAATCGGCACCTTCAGCCTCGTCCAGGACCTCGTCATCCAAAACTTCACCGGTAGGCTGCATATTGTCGGACATGGGAATCCCTTTCTAAATAAAGCCGAGCGCGTGGGCAAATACCAGCACGCCCACAATTGCGGCGGTGATGGAAAGAATGTAAACAGAGGCGGCGGCGATGTCCTTCGCACGCTTGGCCAGCGGATGGAGCTCCTGGGTCGCTAGGTCGACGATAGCCTCCATAGCGGTGTTGCACAGCTCGCCGTGAATCACCAGGCCACAACAGATGATAATCGTGGCCCACTCGGCAATGTCGAGGCCCACGATACAGCCGGCAATGACGGTGCACACGCCCGCCACGAGCATGACCTTGATGTTGCGCTCGGTCTTGACGGCGGTAACGAAGCCCTCCATGGCGTAGGAAAACGACTTTAAGAAGGACGGATGGTCCTTGTTCGATCCGGGAATCATAGACGGCTCCTAGTCGTGGGCGTGGTTGGTGATGGGGCCGACGTGGACTAGCTTGGGGTCCTCGCCGCGCTCGAACGCCAGATCGCGCAGGATGGCGTCCTCGCGGGCCTCCATGACCTCGGCCTCGTCGTCCTCGATATGGTCATAGCCCAGCAAGTGCAGCATGCCGTGTACGAGCATCAGACGACACTCGTCAGCGGAGCTATTGCCAAAACCGGGGGCCTGACGGGCAATAACCTGCGGGGCCAAGATGATATCGCCGAGCTCGAGCGTCTCGTCGGCGGGAATATCCTCGTTAAAGGCCGAGTCGCATTCAAACGAGAGCACATCGGTGGTGCGGTCGATACCGCGCCACTCGTGGTTGAGCTCGTGCATCTCGTCCTCGTCGACATACGAAAGGGAAATCTCGACTTCACGCTCAACGCCCTCGGCGGCAAGCACAACCTCGCAGATGTGCTCCACCTCCTGGGCATCGAGCAGCGTATCGAGCTCGGCATCGTTGCTGATCAATACACTCAACGGGACTCCTTTCGGTCGCGCGGGCGCTGCTCGCGCACGTCATCATAAGCATCATATGCCTCGACGATACGTCCCACCAAGGCATGGCGCACCACGTCGGCGCGCTCCAGGTGCGAAAATGCGACATCGTCGACACGGCCCAAAATCTTCTCGACATCGGCCAAACCACCACGACGACCCACCAGGTCGCGCTGACTCAGGTCGCCGGTAATCACAAACTTGGAGTTGAAGCCCAGGCGCGTCAGGAACATCTTCATCTGCTCGGGCGTGGTATTTTGCGCCTCGTCGAGCACCACGAAAGCATCGCTCAGCGTGCGGCCGCGCATGTAGGCAAGCGGGGCGATCTCAATCACGCCGCGCTCCATAAGCTCATCGGTGCGCTCGCGATCCATCATGTCAAAAAGGGCATCGTAGAGCGGACGCATGTAGGGATCGATCTTTTCCTCAAGGGTACCGGGCAAAAAGCCCAGGTTCTCCCCCGCCTCGACAACCGGACGTGTCAAGATCAGACGGCCCACCTCGTGACGCTTGAGCGCGGCAACGGCGAGCGCCATAGCCAGATAGGTCTTACCGGTACCGGCAGGACCCAAGCCAAACGTGATGGTATGCGAGCGGATGGCATCCACATAGCGCTTTTGCCCGAGCGTCTTGGGGCGAATGACGCGGCCGCGATACGAAAGCAGCACGTCATCGCGCAGCGACGTAGCCTCGTGCTCACCGTCGCGCAAGACAGCCAGGCAGCGAGAGACATCGTCGGCAGACAGCGTGCGCCCGGCGGCCGCCTCGCGAAAAGCGTGCTCGAAAAAGCGCGCCACGAGTTCGACCTCGTCCGGGTCGCCGCTCACGGCGATGCTATCGCCACGGGCGACCACATGAGCGCGAACCAAGCTCTCGAGCGCACGAAGGACGCCGTCGCCGGCGCCCAAAACGCGCGAGGGATCAATTCCCTCGGGAACGGTAAGTCTAATCTTCGAGGCTTCCATGAACCTCCCTGCGCGCATGGACCAAGCCGGAATCATCGACTCCGATGATAGCAACATCGAGCAGGCACGGGGCTGTAAGTCCACAGGTATCGTCAAGACGGGCATGATGGAACGAGCCGAGCGTCAGGTTGTCACCATACTCGAGCACGGCACGCTCGATCGTGCCCACGCGACGACGAGCGTCGGCAATGGCGAGCTCCTGTGCGGCGGCCCGCATACGGCGGCTGCGCTCGGCCATAACCTCGGGCGGCACCTGGCCGGGCATCTCGGCAGCAAGGGTGCCGGGACGCTTGCTGTAGCGGAACACGTGCATACGCGAGAAACCCACACGGCGGCACAGTGCCAGCGACTCCTCGAATTCCTCGTCCGCCTCACCGGGAAAACCGACGATAACGTCGCACGAAAGAGACGCCTGCGGCAGGTTGGCGCGAATCATGCGCACCGTGTCCTCGAAGGCCTCGGCGCTATAGGGGCGGCCCATGCGATGCAGGGTCGCCGTGCAGCCGGACTGCACGGGCAGGTGCAAAAACGGGGCGATGCGCTGCGGATAGCGCGCCATAACCTTAAGCAGGCGCTCAGAGATATCCATGGGCTCGACCGAGGAAATGCGCACATGCGGAATAGACGTGCGCTCCATGATGGCCTCGAGCAGCTCATCGATTTCGACATGCTCGTCGGTCGCGCTCTTGCCATCGTAGGCACCCAGGTTCACACCGGTCAGCACCACCTCGGGCACGCCGGCCTCCTGGGCCTCGCGAACTTGCTCGAGCACGGACTCGACGGGCACGGAACGCTCGGGGCCGCGCGCCTTCCACACAATGCAATAGGTGCAGCGATGGTTGCAGCCATCCTGAATCTTCACGCCCAGGCGAGAGCGACCGAGCGCATCGACCACCTCGCCATCGCTGCAGGCGGGAACGCTATCGGACTCAACGCCCAGCACCTCGCAGACGCGCTCGGCGACGTCAATCTTGGACGGTTCGGCGATCACGCGATCCGAAAGCTCCAACAGCTCCTCGGGATGCAGGTTGACGACGCAGCCGGTTACGACCACGTAAGGGTCGTTAGGATGGGCCAGCGCATGACGGACGGCCTTACGGGTCTTGGCCTCGGCCTCGCCCGTAACGGCACAGGTGTTAATGACGATCAGATCGGCATCCTGGGGATCCACAATAGCAAAGCCCAGGCGCATAAGATCGGCAGTGATACGGTCAGACTCAACCCGGTTGACGCGGCAGCCGAGGTTGACGACGGAAATATGGGGTGCGAGCACGCGGGCTCCTTAATCGAGGATATCGTCGAGGGCACTCTTGATACGGTCGGTCACCGACTTCTTACCGGAAGCGACGTCATCGCCCATCTCATCGGCAAAAGCACGGAGCAGCTCGTGTTGCTTATTGGAAAGATTGGTGGGAACGACCACGCGCAGTTGCACGATCAGGCGACCACGCGAACCGCCACCGCCAATGCGCGGCATGCCGTAATTATTGACGCTCACGGTGTCGCCGTACTGTGTACCAGCAGGGACCGTCACCTTGACGACCTCATCGGGCATAATGCCCTCGACCTCGATCTCGCAGCCAAGCGCTGCCTGCGCAATCGAAATATCGCTCACGAGGTACAGGTCGTCACCGTTGCGCTTAAAACGCTCGTGGTCGGCGACGCGCACGTTGACGATCAGGTCGCCCGAGGGCTCGCCGCGAAGGCCAGCCTCGCCAAAGCCGCTCACGCGCAGCTGGCGACCGGTCGAAACGCCGGCGGGGATATCGATGTCGATCTTTTCATGCGAAGGCGTGCGGCCCTGACCGTCGCAGGTCTCGCAGGGATGATCGATGACCGTGCCCTCGCCGTGGCAGTCGGGACAAGGCGAAGAGGACTGAACCTGGCCCAGGAACGAGCGCTGGACCGTCGTGACATAGCCCGTGCCGTGGCAGCGGCTGCACTGCTTTTCCTGTGCACCCTCGGCTCTACCGGTGCCGTTGCAATCCTCGCAGGGGGCAAGGCGGTCATAGCTGATCGTCTTTTTGCACCCGAGTGCCGCCTCCTCGAGCGTCACCGAAAGGGAGATGGCCATGTCGCGGCCGCGACGACGCTCACGGCGATTTCGGGCGCCACCGCCGGCACCGCCGCCAAAGAACGACGAGAAGAGGTCGTCCATGCCCATGCCGCCAAAGATATCGTTAATGTCGACGTAGCCCGAACCACCAGGGCCGTCGGCAATGCCGTAACGGTCGTAGTTAGCACGCTTCTGCTCATCGGAAAGAACGGAATAGGCCTCGTTGAGCTCCTTGAACTTGGCCTCGGCCTCGGGGTCGTCCGAAACATCCGGATGTACGGTACGGGCCTTCTTTAGAAACGCACGCTTAATCGTCCGCGCGTCGGCATCCCTGTCGACGCCAAGCACCTCGTAGTAATCCCTATTTTCCGACACAACCGAATCCTTCCGACTTTCATTATTGTCACAGTGCGTCCTATACCCAAGCAGGGCCGACCGCAAACAGAGGGTTTGATGTTATTGCATTTGGTACGGCGAAAGCATGGCCCGTTGCGAGCAGCTCGCGAACCAAACCGACACGAGCGCGAACATGAAGCCGTTGGCAAAACCGTTGGCAAACTGCATCGCGCCGCGCTTCCACCACAGCAGGCTGCGATGAAGCACGCCGTCCGAAAGCACCATGAACAGGCCCATGGCAAACGGAATAAAGCACATCACGGCAAAGGCCGAGAACACGCCCGAGATGGCCGAGAGTACCAAAAACGGCGCCACGATGCCCATCAGGTAAAAACCGGTACGAGCTTTGCCTTCCAAGCGCTCGGCCTCAACATGGGCGCGGCCGACCAGATCGCCGCCCGCGGCACCGTTGGTGCCAGCATGACCCATGCCGCCAATGCGGACCTCGTCGCCATCGTGCGTGCCGGCAGGAAACTCAATCGTCTGCTCGGAGGTTACGCGAGTACGACCGCTGCCGCCGCAATCAGGGCAGGGGTCGGCCAAGACCTTACCGGAACCGCCGCACTCGGGGCAGACCGACTGGAACGTGCCCGCACCAAACAGGAAGGACAGGTCGACGTCGATGTGGCCGCGGCCACCGCAGCTCGGGCAGGTATGGGCATGCTCAGACGAAACGGAGCCCGAACCGCCGCAGTTGTTACAGGTATCGAAGCGCGTGTAGCGGACGGTCTTGCGGGCACCGCCCTTGGCCTCCTTGGCGTCGAGTTTGATATCGACGACCACGTTGGCGCCGTTCTCGGGATTGTAGGCAGCCTGCCCGCGACGCGGCTGGCCCCAGGCGCCACCAAAGGGAAAACCGCCCTCAAAGGGATTGCCATAGCCCGCGCTGCCGGCGTAGCCGCCGCCATAGGGCGAAGCCGTAGGAGCGCCGGCGAAGGGGTTGCCCGAACGCATGGCGTCGTAGCGCGAACGCTTCTGCTCGTCCGAAAGCACGGCGTAGGCCTCGGAAACCTCTTTAAACTTTTCCTCGGCATCCGGCTCTTTGTTGACGTCCGGATGGAGCTTGCGGGCCTTTTGCTGAAAGGCCTTTTGAATATCACGTGAGGTGGCGTCCTTGGAGACACCCAGAATCTCGTAGTAATCTTTTTCGTTCATCGTCGCCATGCGCGGCAACCTCCTGCTCACAGCAGCGTATATATTTCGGTAATTCTACCCGAGCGACCTAAGCTAGATCCCAAAACAGCTCGAACAGAACATTTCCATCGAGCCAGCCCAGGTGTGTCGGCGCTAAACGAGCTCGAACATGGCCCGCGATGACATCTGCCGAAGTGAAGGGTCCCTCATGGACTCCGAGCGTCTCGGGCACCCAAGTGGCAAGACCCAATTCGAGCGCGCGATCGCAGGCAGCTGCCAGCTCATCGGCCGGAACGGCACGAGCCGCGCGAACCAACAGGTCGGACGCGACACCGCGCGTCATACGACAAGCGAGCATCAGGTCTTCAGCCGCAGCCTCACGCTGCGACAGATATTCGGCCTCGAACGCCGTCGCGTCATCGTCACGTTGCACCAGACGCACACGGTACGCATCACCTCGAGAAGACACGCCGGGGAACAAACCTGCAAGACAGTCGAAATCCTCGGCGTCGAGCATGCCCGCGGCAGAGCGACCCAGACCCAGGTAACCCCGTCCGGTCCAGTAGGCAATGTTATGGGCACACTCATGGCCGTCGAGCGCATAGCTTGCCACCTCATAGGGGTGATAGCCGGCCGCACCCAGGAGCTCGCGTGCCACATCCATGCAGGCGGCCTGAAAATCCTCGTCGGGCTCGACCGACTCGTCGCGGCACGCCATGCGATAAAGGGGAGTCCCCTCCTCAAGCGTGAGCGGGTAGACCGACACATGATGCGGAGCCGCCACCAGCACGCCATCGAGCGTGCGCTTCCAACTCGCTGCGGTCTGCCCGGGAAGTCCGCACATAAGGTCGCACGACACGTCAAGCCCAGCGTTCTTGACCGTCGCGATGGCGGCGAGCGCCCGATCGGCATCGTGAATACGGCCGATGGCGGTAAGTTCGGTGTTATCGAGCGTTTGCACGCCCAGAGAGACGCGTGTGACACCAACCTTGGCAAGCGCAGTGGCAAGCTCGGCGGTCAGCGACTCGGGATTGGCCTCGCAGGTAAACTCAACGGGGGCGCACCACGCACGAATACGCCGCGCCAGCTCCACCAGGCGCTCCCCCGCCAGCGACGGCGTACCGCCGCCAACATAGACGGTGCGGATATGGTCAAGGGCCCCAGCCTTGCCAAAAGCATCGAGACGCGCGAACAACTGCTCAAAATAGAAATCGAGCGCAGCGCTCAGGTCGCACGGAGCAAAACTGCGTGAGTCAAAGTCGCAGTACCGGCACTTTTGAGCGCAAAACGGCACGTGCGCATACAGCGCGGTAACGGCCACCCTTAAGCCCCCAGCGGATGAGGGGGCACCGATTCGCCGGCGGCAAGGGCAGCCTCGCAGGCCACCACATCGCGCTCGATCTCATCGACCAGCGCCATGAACTCCTCGTACGTGGAGCAGCGCACCACATGAGCACGCCAAGCGGCGGCATGGGGCATGCCTTTTAAGTACCAGCTTGCGTACGTACGGGCACGCGACATGAGCGGCAGGAGCTCATGCGTCAGCGTTAGGTGCTCACGCAGGGCGTCTAGGCGCTCAACGGAGCTGCGCGCCGGCACCGGCATGCCATCGAGCGCAAGGGCGCGAGCATCACCGAACACCCACGGATTGCCGTAGATGCCGCGCGCGATAAACACCGCGCTGGCACCAGAACTGCGCAGATGCTCCGCGGCATCCTCGGCGCAGAACACATCGCCCGAACCGATAACGGGAATTTCGACGGCGTCGGCAACCTCATCGACAACCGACCAATCGGCCTGGCCGGTGTAGAGCTGCGTGGCACAACGACCGTGCACGGCAACTGCAGAGGCGCCCGCCCCTTCAAGCATCTGGGCAAACGTTGCGGCGTTGCGGTCCTCGGCATAAAAACCCTTGCGGATCTTCACGGTCACGGGAACATGCGCCGCGCCCACCGCTGCCTCGACAATCTTCTCGGCCAGGTCGGGCGTGCGCATAAGCGCCGAGCCTTCGCCCTTAGTAACGACCTTGCGAGCCGGACAGGCCATGTTGATATCAATCAATGACAGGCGATCGCCCACACGCTCCTCGACGGCGGCGACGGCACTCGCAAACTGCTCGGGCTTGGAGCCAAAGAGCTGCACGCAAATCTGCTGCTCCTCGTCGGCCGGTAGCACCAGGCGCCAGGTCTTGTTGCTGGCATAGGCAAGGCCCGCCACGCTCACCATCTCGCTATAGGCGAGATTGGCACCGCGGCGGCGGCACATGATGCGATAAGCGGGATCGGTTACGCCCGCCATGGGAGCCATAAGGAACGGCTGCTCGGCATAGGCGCCCAGCAGCCGCTTGCTGTATTCGGAAAGCGCCATAGACCTACTCGTCCACCTTGAGGATCGCCATAAAGGCCTCCTGCGGGACCTCGACCGAGCCGATGGCCTTCATGCGCTTCTTGCCCTCTTTCTGCTTCTCGAGCAGCTTGCGCTTACGCGAGATATCGCCGCCGTAGCACTTAGCAAGAACGTCCTTGCGACGCGCCTTGACGGTGGAGCGGGCAATGATCTTGTTGCCGATAGCACCCTGGATGGGAACCTCGAACAGCTGACGCGGAATGATTTCCTTGAGCTTGTCGCATAGACCGCGGGCAAGACCGTAGGCCTTGTCCTTGTGGACGATAAACGACAGCGCGTCCACCTCGTCGCCCGAAAGCAAGATATCGAGCTTCACGAGCTCGGAGGGACGATACTCGTTGAACTCGTAGTCGAGCGAGGCATAGCCCTTGGTTCGGCTCTTGAGCTGGTCAAAGAAATCCAAGATGAGCTCGGCAAGCGGCATATCGAAGCGCATCTCGACCGACTTGCTCGTGAGATGGATCATGTCGGTAGTAATGCCGCGGTGCTCGATAGCGAGCTGCATGACGGCACCCGTATACTCGGGCGGGCAGATAATCTTGGCCTTGAGGTAGGGCTCCTCAATGCGCTCGATGCGCGTAGCCTCGGGCAGATCCTGCGGGCTGCGGACATCAATCATCTCGCCGTCAGTCTTGTAGACGTGATAGTCGACCGATGGACTCGTGGCAATGAGGTCAAGATTGAACTCGCGCTCCAGGCGTTCCTTGACGACTTCCATGTGCAGCAGGCCCAAGAAGCCCACGCGGAAGCCAAAGCCGAGCGCCACCGAGGTCTCGGGCTCCCACACCAACGACGGGTCGTTGACGTGCAGCTTATCGAGCGCGTCACGCAGGTTCTCGTAGTCCTTGTTATCGATCGGGAACAGGCCCGTATAGACCATGGGCTTGGCCTCGCGGTAACCGGGAAGCGGCTCGGGGCAGGGATTCGACGCCCACGTGAGGGTATCGCCCACGCGAACGGCCTCGGGGTCCTTCAGGCCCGTGACCACGTAGCCCACCTCGCCGACCGTCAGCGCATCGACCGGGGTCTCGGCGGGACGCTTGACGCCCACGCCATCGACCAAAAAGTCGCCCTCTGCCTGCATCATGCGCAGGGTATCGCCCTTTTTGATGGAGCCGTCAAAGATGCGCACCGTGGCGACGACGCCACGATACTCGTCGAAGTACGAATCCAGGATGAGTGCCTTGAGCGGCGCGTTCGCATCGCCCTTGGGCGGAGAGATCAAAAAGACAATGGACTCCAGCAGATCGTGGATGCCCTCGCCGGTCTTGCCCGAGACACACACGGCATCATCGGCAGGAATCGCCAGGTCATCCTCGATCTCGGTCTTAACCTCGTCGGGATGAGCCGAGGGCAGGTCGATCTTGTTGATGGCCGGCACAATGTCCAGATTGGCGTTCATGGCAAGCGTCGCGTTGGAGACGGTCTGTGCCTCGACGCCCTGTGTGGCGTCGACAACGAGCACCGCGCCCTCACAGGCTGCCAGCGAGCGCGAGACCTCATAGGTAAAGTCCACGTGGCCCGGCGTATCGATCAGATTGAACTGATACGTCTCGCCATCGTCGGCGTCATAGGACACGCGAACGGCATTGGACTTGATCGTGATGCCGCGCTCGCGCTCGATATCCATGGTGTCGAGCAGCTGCGACTCCATGTCGCGTTCGTCGACGGTATGGGTGAGCTCGAGGATGCGATCGCTGATCGTGGACTTGCCATGGTCGATGTGCGCAACGATTGAGAAGTTGCGGATGTGGGAAATGTCAATTGAAGTATTCATGCGGACTATCTTACCCGAGCGGTACAAAAAATGGAGCCTGTTCCATAAAACAGGCTCCATTTATGCGCGTAATCTGTGTGGTGTGAAATTTACAACTTAGGCGTTGATGCTGTTCACGAGCTTGGCAAGACCGGACTTGCGGTTGGAAGCCTGGTTCTTGTGGATAACATGCTTGGCGGCAGCCATGTCGAGACGCTTGGTGACGGTCTTGAGGGCAGCCTGGGCCTTCTCGGCGTCGCCCTCGGCGACGGCGGACTGGACGTGCTTGGTCAGCGTCTTGAGCTCGGACTTGACAGCCTTGTTACGCATGCGAGCTGCCTCATTGGTGCGGATACGCTTCTTCTGAGACTTGATGTTTGCCACTTCTGGAGTTCCTTTCGAGTTCCTTGCAAAAAATGTATGACACCTCTGAGACACGGTGAGGTCATGCAAGCGCCTACTATAGCACGCTCCCTCTCAAAGGGATAGAACGAATTTGTCAAATAGGCAGGTATCATCACGATTTTCTCAAGATGTTCGTAATCCAGAGCAAAAGCGCGGTCCGAGAATCGGCCGAACCCTTGAGCGCGAGCTCCACATCGACCGCACCCTCGAGCGCTGCGACGAGCTCTGCCATCGAAAAGCGACGTGCCCAGGTCAGGTGATTCTTGACCTGCCAGGACTGGAGCTTGAGCGTTGCGGCCAGCTCACGACCCTGTCCGCGCGCATCGAGCGCCTTGGCAACGATAAGCTCGCGAATGCGGCCGCACAGCAATGTGTAGGTCCACACGTAGCTCTTGGAGGGCAGTAGATTGAAAAGCTCGAGTGAGCGGCGCATGTCACGTGCCGAGACCGCATTGAGAAAGTCCCAGGGTTGAACCTCGGCCGTACGTACAATCCAGTGCTCAACGTCGGCAAGCTCAATCTGGGGCACCTCGACCATCTGGGCAAGCTTAGCCAAGTCGTTATCGAGCATGCGAGTGTTTTCACCCGAACGCGAGACGAGTTCCTCGGCGGCCGCCGTCGTGATCGACTTGCCGTGCTGCGTCGCCATCTGCTGCACGCGGCGCGGTAGCTCCCAGCGCTTGGTGCCGAAGCAATCGATCACAGCCTTCTTGTCGATCTTGGCGATCGCCTTATACAGGCGCGTGTTCTTGGCAAGCGAGTCGGCGATGACGAGACAGACCGTCGTGGGGCTGGGACTCGCCAGATAGTCGACAAGCGGCTCCGAGACCGCCTTAGCGAGCTTTGAGCAGCCATCAAGGATTACCAAGCGAAACTCGCTGCCCATCGGAAAGGTGTTAAGCGATCCGATAATGGACTCGATATCGGGGTCCTTGGTCATGTCGCGCTCGTCGAGGTTGAACTCGACCATTCCCGACTTTTCCAGACGCGCCTTCATACGCGAGACGGCGTGATCGCGCTTGACGCCGTCGGTACCGACGATCAGATATGCCGGCAGCAGACCGGTTTCGGACATTACGCTCCCCTCCCGCAGGCCTTCGTATTCGTTCCGTGCCATTCTAGCCCAGGGGCCCACCACACGCCATCGACGTCGTCACGGTCGCTGGCATCGCATCGCAAAGCCCTTTGCGGTCGGGCTGATGGTGATATCACCGTGTTCGATGGTGCATGCGAACGCACCGCCCGCTTCCTGAACGGCATCGATGCAGGCATCCGACGGATGACCGTATCGATTCCCCTTGCCGGCGCTCGCGAGGGAAAGCTCGGGTCTCAGGACATCCAGCAACTCACCATCGACTGAAACCTTGGAGCCGTGATGCCCAAGTTTAAGGACATCGATATCCCCCACCTCCTGCACGAATTCCCGTTCTTGGTCGAGCTCGGCATCACCAGTGAGGAGCATACGCAGGCTCTTGCCTTCCTGAACATAAGAGAGTAGCAGGACAAGCGAGTCCTCATTTCCCTCGCCATCTACGGACTCGAACGGCCACATCACGCGGGCACAAAATGAGCCGATGTCGACCGTATCCCCACGGCACACCTGCCGATACTCAACGCCAGGTCGATTCAATACCTCGGCAGGAGCATCCTCCAACGCATCCGCCGCCACGGCAATCGTTCCGACCGAAAACTGTTCGAGCACGGCAGGTAGACCACCCCAGTGATCCTCATCCCAATGCGTCACAAAGACGGCATCGATATGGTGCACGTTATTGCGAACCAACGCCGCTACCACGCGCTCATCGAGCCCGCAGTCGACGAGTGCTAATGCGTCGCCCTGGCGGATAAGAATCGCATCCGCCTGGCCCACATCGAGCACCGTCACCGAAGGCGGAGCGAATCGATCCCAGTAGACGTACGGAATCGCAGCCAAGAGCACCAGACATGAAAGCCCCACCGCCATAGGACGTGCACGGGGACGCGGCCACCAGACCAACAGAACCGCCAGCAAACACGGCACTAGGTAAATCCACATGCTATCGGGCGGCACACTCACAGATGCACCAGGCACGGCGGCAAACAGCTGCTCGAAGAACAGTGCGCAACGGGCGGCAACCATGGGCACAACGAGCGCCCAAATCCGCAACGGTTCCACGAGCGAAAAGGGAACCAGCACGATCGACACAGCGAGCAGTACGCTCACCACCGGACCGATGACTGCATTTGCCAGCGGAGCAATGAGCGAGAACGTACCGAAGGCAGGAATGGTAATGGGAAGTGTTGCCAGTTGCGAGCACAGCGTGACGGAAAGCATGCTGGCAACGCCCGATGGCACACCCAGCTCACCCAAAGCGTAGGTCGCATAGGGGCAAAAGCACAGAATGGCTAAGACGCTGGCACACGAGAGCTGAAAGCCCATCTCGAACAGCACCGTCGGCCGCAGTAGCACAAAGATGGACATGGTTACGAAGAGTGCCGATGCGCCGTGCCGGCGACGCCCCGCGCCGTTTACGACAAGCGTCGCGAACACCATGCAGCACGCGCGCACGGCCGAGGGAGACGCGCCCGTAAAGGCAGTGTAGCCCACAAGCGCCATCGCCAATATCGCCCGCTGAACACCGCGTGAGCAGCGAGTCTTTTGCAATACACCCTCGATTACAAATCCCACGATAGCCAAATGGCTGCCGGAGACGGCGATAAGATGCGCCGTTCCCGTTACCGAAAACCAGTCGCCCGCCGGCTGGGCGCGCAGTTCGGCCGAACGACCGCAGACGACACCGGCTATGAGTGCACGCGCCGGGTCGGTCGCAGGCGCGATGGACGCAAGCAGCCCATTTCGCAGCCGAAGCAGCGGTCCCGGAGAGCCCTCATCGGCCGACACAATCCGAACGGCTTGAACCTTGCGCACCTCGCCTCGGAGCACGCGCGATCGTCCATACGCATCGTTCTCAAAACGTGAAACGCGACCGATAACACGCACGTACGCCCCGACCTTGAGCTCGCGGTCGCACGATAGGCGAACCGTTGCCAAGTTCTTACCGTCCGCGCGTGCCTCGCAGGTATAGGAATACACGTCGTCGTTTATGGATGGATCGCCCTGCACGATAAACTCGAGGCCGCTTGCCGCTCGACCGTCGAGCGCCTTCGAGGCGCTGAGCGCACCCACAGCCCACCACGCCGAGACGACCGCTCCCGCCACGAGACCGACGGACGCGGCATACAACCACCGCTTCAAAGGGGCAAGCCGCGCACAAGATTGAGCCAGCACAAC
>NZ_JBCOTQ010000011.1:0-33261 GCF_040920445.1 Collinsella aerofaciens
TAAAGCCGTTTGTCTCCACCCGCGTAGCGGGTGGTTTAAAGCTGGCCGCTGCGCGGCCAGCAGACTAAAGTCTTGAACAAAAACCGGGGCCCGCATGATGCGGACCCCGGCTCAATACCGTGACGATATGTCAGTTACGCTCTACACGTAGAACAGGATGTCGTCGTAGGTCGGGACCGGCCAGTAGTCGGCGGCCACGATCTCCTCCATGGCATCCACGGCGGCGCGCAGCGTATCCATAGCGGGAACGACCTCGTGTGCGTACACATTGGCCTGCTCCTGACCATCGAGGGCCTCGGCCTTCTGATGCACGGCGTCGAGCGCCTTGATAGAGTCGTTGATGGCGGTGATGCCGTTGCAGAGCTTGTTGAGCGTGTTCTGCTCGCACTGCATGGCGGCCTCAGCACCGGCGGCACGAATAGTCTCAAGGCCCTTAGCGACCTTGGTGGCGTAGGCGGTAATGACCGGGCGATAGGTACGACGCGCCTCGCGAACCATCGTGGTAGCCTCGATGTTCATGAGCTTGTTGTACTTCTCGAGCTTGCAGTCGTAGCGGCACTGGGCCTCGGCCTTGGTCAGGACACCCGTCTCCTCAAAGAGCGCAATGGCCTTATCGGAAACAAAGGCGGGCAGGGCGTCGGCCGTGGTCTTGTTGTTGGCAAGGCCGCGCTTCTTGGCCTCGACGGGCCACTCATCGGAGTAGCCGTCGCCGGAGAACAGGATGCGCTGGTGATCGGTCAGCACCTTCTTGCAGTACTCGAGCGCGGCGTCCTGGAACTTATCCTCGGGCGTACCCTCGAGTGCGTCGGCGAAGGACTTGAGCGACTTGGCCACGGCGGCATCGAGCACCAGGTTGGAGTCGGAGACGTTCTGCTCGGAGCCGCAGGCACGGAACTCGAACTTGTTGCCGGTGAAGGCGAACGGGGAGGTGCGGTTGCGGTCGGTGTTGTCCTGCATCAACTTGGGCAGGGTATCGGCGCCCAGGTCGAGCACGCCGCGCGTGGCATGGACGGAAGCCTTGCCATCGATGATCTTCTCGACGACCTCGGTAAGCTGGTCGCCCAGGAAGATGGACATAATCGCCGGAGGAGCCTCGTTGGCGCCCAGACGATGGTCGTTGCCGGCCGAGGCAACGGAGGCACGCAGGAGCTCCTGATAGTTATCGACGGCCTCGATCACCGCGGTGAGGAAGACGATGAACTGCAGGTTGTCGAGCGGAGTGTCGCCCGGATCGAGCAGATTCTCGGACTCGGTGCCAAGCGACCAGTTGTTGTGCTTGCCCGAACCGTTGATGCCCTCGAAGGGCTTCTCGTGCAGCAGGCAGACCAAGTCGTGGCGGGAGGCGATGAGCTTCATCTTCTCCATCATGACCAGATTCTGGTCGATGGCCTCGTTGACCTCGCCATAGACAGGGGCGAGCTCATGCTGGCAAGGAGCGACCTCGTTGTGCTTGGTCTTGGCGGGAATACCAAGCGCCCACAGCTCATCGTCCAGGTCCTTCATATAGGCCGAGACGGTGGGGCGGATAGCGCCAAAGTAGTGCTCCTCGAGCTCCTGGCCCTTGCAGGGGGCAGCGCCAAAGAGGGTGCGGCCGGTGATGACCAGATCTCTGCGCTTGCGGTAGGCGTCCTTCTTGATCAGGAAGTACTCCTGCTCATCGCCCACGGAAGGAACGACCTTCTTGGGGGTCTTACCAAACAGCGCCAAAACGCGCTTGGACTCACGCGAGAGCGCGGTCATGGAGCGCAGCAGCGGGGTCTTCTTGTCCAGGGCCTCGCCCGTGTAGGAGCAGAAAGCCGTGGGGATGCACAGGACATCGTCCTTAATGAAGGCGGGGCTGGTGGGGTCCCAAGCGGTGTAGCCACGAGCCTCGAAGGTGGCACGCAGGCCGCCGTTGGGGAAGCTCGAGGCATCGGGCTCGCCCTGGATGAGGTTCTTGCCCGTAAACTTGGTAATGGCGGTGCCGTCGTGGTTGGGCTCCAGGAAGCTGTCGTGCTTCTCGGAAGTAATGCCCGAAAGAGGCTGGAACCAGTGCGCGTAGTGCGTCGCGCCCTTGGAGATGGCCCAGACCTTCATGGCATGGGCAACGGCGTTGGCCACATCCAGGTCGAGCGGCTCACCGCCCTCGAGGGTTGCAGCAAGGCGCTTCCAAATGTCCTTGGGGAGGTAGTCCTTCATGACTTCCTCAGAGAACACCATGGTCCCGAAGCGGTCAGTAAGTTCGGCCATACGGAACTCCCTTCGTATCGGCACCGCGTGAGAAGCGGTGTTGATTACTAACGAACGAGTCATAGCTTAGACTCGCCGTGTTTCCGCGACATTACCGTTATGTTGCTGTCGCGAAACCAATCAATGAGGTTACCCTATCGAGGCGGCGTTGCCACCCTCAACAGCCAATCAACTGCATAAATTGCAGACCTCTCCCCATGGTTTAAGAGTAGTCAATGGTAGGATGGGGCTCTATTAACTGGTATTTCGCATCAGATACCATTCAATATAGCCCCATCCTACATTGACTGCCCTGTTATAGGAAATGCCGATAGCGAAGCATTTTCGATTGGTATCCCCAAATAGCGAGTGAAACTCCACCGTGACACAGCGGTGCTGTAGAATCCTTAAAACACATCACACTATTACGTATCTAAAGGAGCACGATATGCGCGTCGACGAGGTTTTTAAGCAGGCAGCATCCCAGGGCACCGCACCCGTTTCGTTTGAGATGTTCCCGCCCAAGGGCGAGCTTACCCTCGACACGGCTCGCGAGGTGGCAGGCAATCTGTGCAAGCTTTCGCCGAGCTTTGTCTCGGTCACCTGCTCGGCCGGCGGCTCGGGCAACGGCGCCACCACCGCCCCCATCGCGCATATGATTACGAGCGAATTCGATACACCCTCGGTGGCACACCTTACCTGCGTGGGCCGCTCGCACGCCGATATCGCCGCCAAGATCGACGAGTATCGCACCGCCGGCGTTGAAAACATCCTGGCCCTGCGTGGTGATCTTCCCGCTGGCGCGACCGAGGACGACAAGCCCGCCTCCGACTACGCCTACGCCCGTGACCTCATCCCCGAGCTCGTCGACGCCGGCTTTTGCGTGGGCGCCGCAGCCTACCCCGAGGGCCACATTGCCTGCGAGGATCTCAACCTCTCGGTCGAGCACCTCAAACAAAAGCAAGACGCCGGCGCGAGCTTCTTTGTGACACAGCTCTTCTTTGATAACGAGTGCTTCTATCGCTTCCGCGAGCTTGCCGACAAGGCCGGCATCACCGTGCCCATTACCGCGGGCATCATGCCGTTTATGGGCAAGTCGCAGATTAGTCGCATGGTCTTTATGTGCGGCGCGTCGCTGCCCTCCCCCGTCATCAAGATCCTCGCCAAGTACGAGAACGACCCCGAGAGCCTGCAGGCAGCCGGTGTAGATTATGCTGCTCGTCAGCTTTGCGACCTTAAGGAGCACGGTGCCGACGGTCTGCACCTGTACACTATGAACCGTCCTGCAATCGCCGCGACCATTATGGAGCGCCTGGGGTAATGGAAAAACCGCACGTCGATACAACCGTTGTTGAAGTGCCGGCCGACCTTGCGTCGCCGGCGCTTTACCGTATCGATGCTGCCCACCACCCTCGTGTCGACCGTGCCGAGATGCTGCGATATCTGGGCTACGGCGGCCAGCAGATTGAGCCCGAGCTGTCACGACGAATTGAGCTTGTAGTCGAGCGCCTAGAGCTGGATATCGAACCCCGCGGCGTGCGCCGCGTGTTTGCCGTCGACGCCACGGGTGTGGACGAGCAGGGCAAGCCTTGCATCCGTCTGGTCGGCACCAACGTTGAGCTGCGCGGTCGCGATATCTATCGACATCTCAAAGACGCCCGCTTTGCCGCGCTCATGGCCTGCACCCTCGGGATGTCTGCCGAGCGTCGCCTGCGCACCACGGGAGCCCAGCAGCCCCTAGAGGGAGCCGTGCTCGATGCCGCGTGCTCCGCTTACGTGGAAGCCGCCGTTGAGCAAATGGACCAGCAGGTCAAGACGGACGCCGCCGTTCATGGGCTCGCCGGCAACTGGCGCTTTAGCCCCGGCTACGGCGACTGCCCGCTCTCGGCCCAGCGCTCGATCGTCAATGCGCTCAACGCCACGCGCCTCATTGGACTTACCGTCACCCCCACCAGCCTGCTCATGCCCACCAAGAGCGTGACCGCGGTGATTGGTCTGTTCGACGGCGAAGTCCACGACGCCCAGAGCCGCCCCACCTGCAATATCTGCCGTATGCGTGAGCACTGCCGCTTCCGCGCCGCCCACACTACCTGCTATTCCAGCCATTAGGAGCCATCGATGTTTACTCCGCTTATCACTCATGATCTGGACGGTGCCGCGCTGGCGGCACCTGTCAATGCTGCGCGCTGCAACGGCACTGCATACAAGACGCGCACGATCGACAACCTGCGCATTAAGGATGACCGCCTGCGTGCCGCCATCGAGGGCACGGGGCACCTGCTGTTTGACGGCGGCATGGGCACCATGCTGCAGGCGGCCGGCATGAAGGCCGGCGCCCTGCCCGAGCTGCTCAACTTTGAGGAGCCCCAGGTCATTACCGACATTCAGCGCCAATACGTCGAGGCCGGCTGCGACGTGATCACCTCCAACACCTTTGGCGCCAACGCCCACAAGCTCGACGGAGCCGCCACCGTGGCAGACGTCTTTGCCGCCGCTGTCGCCTGCGCCCGTGAGGCCGGCGCCCGCTACGTCGCCGGCGACATCGGCCCCATCGGCGCCCTGCTGCGTCCCCTGGGCACCCTCAGCTTTGACGAGGCCTACGACCTCTTTGCCGAGGAGGTGCGCGCCGGCGTCGCTGCGGGCGTCGACCTCTTTATTATCGAGACCATGACCGACCTGGCCGAGATCAAGGCGGCAGTCCTCGCCTGCCGCGAGAACTCCGACTTGCCCGTCTTTGCCACCATGACCTTTGAGGAAGACGGCCGCACCTTCTTGGGCACGAGCCCCGAGGTCGCCGCCATCACCCTCGACGCCATCGGTGCCGACGTCCTGGGCATCAACTGCAGCCAGGGCCCGGCCGAGCTCCGAGGGCTCGCTGCACGTATGCTCACCGTCACCGACAAACCCGTTATGGTGCAGGCCAATGCGGGACTGCCCCGCGTGGACGATGACGGCAATACCGTCTTTGATATCCAGGCACCCGAATACGCCGGGGCCGTCGCCGGCATGATTGAGGACGGCGTGAGCGTCGTGGGCGGCTGCTGCGGAACCACGCCGGCGCACATGGCCGCCCTGCGCACGCTTATCGACAACCACACGCCCAGCCCGCGTCACCGCAAGCCCAGCATGTCGGTCACGAGCGCCCAGACGGTCGTGGACCTCCCCTGCGACGGCCACAAGATCGCCGTCATCGGCGAGCGCATCAACCCCACCGGCAAAAAGCGCCTGCAGCAGGCCCTACGCGACGGTGACCTGGACTACGTCGTGAGCCAGGGCATCAGCCAGCAGGAGCAGGGCGCCGACATCCTGGACGTCAACGTGGGCCTGCCCGAGATCGACGAGGTCAAGGTCATCCAGCAAGCGACCGAGCAGCTCCAAGGCTCCACGCTGCTGCCGCTGCAGATCGACTCCACCGACCCCGCCGCCGTCGAGGCCGCTGTGCGCCGCTACGCCGGCAAGCCCATCATCAACTCGGTTAACGGAAAACAGCAGATCATGGATGAGATCTTTCCGCTGGTCGCCCACTACGGCACCAACGTCGTCGGCCTCACGCTCGACGAGGACGGCATCCCGGATACCGCCGAGGCACGCTATGCCATCGCCGAGCGTATTGTGGCCGAAGCCGCCCGTTACGGCATCGGCCCGGACCGCATCCTCATCGACTGCCTAGTCATGACCGCCTCGACCAACCAGTGCCAGGCTGAGCAGATCCTGCGCGCCATGTCTATGTGCAAGGAGCGCCTGGGCGTCAAGTGCGCACTCGGCGTGTCGAACATCAGCTTTGGTCTGCCCGCCCGCCCGCTGCTGGGCTCGGTCTTTTTGGCCGCCGCCTTTGGTGCAGGTCTGGACGCCCCCATCATGAACCCGGGTTCCAAGCGCTTTATGGACACCGTCTACAGCTATCGCGTCTTGAGCGTCGAGGACGAGGGCTCGACCGGATACATCGAGCGCTACGCCGGCTGGACCGACCCGTATAAGATCGCCGCGAACCCGGCGGCCGCTCAGTCTGCATCGAGCGATGCCGCGCCTGCCGCAAGCACCACTGCAAGCGCCGAGGACGACCCCATCCGCCACATGGTCGTCTCGGGCCGCAAGGGCGAAATCGCGGCCGAGACCGAGCGCCTGCTGGCCGACCACGACGCTATGGACCTCATCAACAACCACTTTATCCCCGCCCTCGACGAGGTTGGCGTCCTCTTTGACCAGGGCAAGTTCTTCTTGCCGCAGCTCATGGCCTCGGCCGAGGCCGCGCGTGTGGGCTTCGACACCATCAAGCGCCTGATGCCCGCCGGCGAGATTGCCGACAAGGGCAAGATCTGCGTGGCCACCGTCAAGGGCGACATCCACGACATCGGCAAGAACATCGTCAAAATGCTGCTCGACAACTACGGCTATACCGTCTTTGACCTAGGCCGTGACGTCGACCCGCAGGAGGTGCTCAGGACCGTCAAGGAGCGCGACATCAAACTCGTCGGCCTCTCGGCGCTTATGACTACCACAGTCGTCGCCATGGAGGAGACCATCAAGCTGCTTCATACTGAGGTGCCGGGCGTCAAGATCATCGTGGGCGGCGCCGTACTCACCCCCGAATACGCCAAGCAGATCGGCGCGGACTACTACGCCAAGGACGCCGCCGAAAGCGCTCGCATCGCCGAAGAGGTCTTTGGGCAGTAACACAACGGAAACAACCGAGCACCAAAACGTGACGCACGCGCCACTTGGCACGTGCGGCACGTTAGAATAGATAAGACTATGCTCGTTTTGGCAGATAGGAGCGCAAGGATGGCGATCACGCCCGCAGAAATCGCGGAAACCCGCGGCATGGTTGAGGAACAGAACCTCGACATCAGGACCATCACCATGGGTGTTTCGCTCATGGGTTGCGGCGACGAGAACCTCGACCGCATGTGCACGAAAATCTACGACCACGTGACGCACACGGCTGAGCATCTGGTCGAGACCGCCGAGAACCTCGAGCGCGAGTACGGTATCCCCATCGTCAACAAGCGCGTTTCCGTCACCCCGGTGGCGCAGATCGCCGCGTGCTGCAAGGATGAGGACCTCACCCCCATCGCGCACGCCCTCGACCGCGCGGCAGAGACGCTCGGCATCGATTACCTGGGCGGCTTCTCCGCACTCGTCCAGAAGGGCATCGGCGACGCCGACCGCCGCGTCATCCAGTCCATCCCCCAGGCGCTCGCCACCACGAGCCGTGTCTGCTCCAGCGTCAACGTCGCCAGCCTGCGCGCCGGTATCAACATGGACGCCGTGCTCATGGCCGCCCAGACCATCATCGATGCCGCCAAGCTCACGGCCGACCAGGACTCCGTCGGCGCTTCCAAATTTGTCTGCTTTGCCAACATGGTCGAGGACTCCCCGTTTATGGCGGGCGCCGTCCACGGCGGTGGCGAGGCCGACGCCGTCATCAACGTAGGCGTTTCGGGCCCCGGCGTTATGGCCGCAGCCCTGGAGACGCTGCCCGATTCCGCATCGATGATGGAGGTCGCCGAAAAGATTAAGCAGACCGCCTTTAAGATCACCCGTGCCGGCGAGCTCATGAGCCGCGAGGCCGCCCGCCGTCTGGGTGTCGAGAAAGGCATTGTCGACCTGTCACTGGCTCCCACGCCTGCCATCGGCGACTCCGTTGCCCGTATCCTCGAGATCATCGGCGTGGGCACCTGCGGTGGCCCCGGCACGACCTGCGCGCTCGCCATGCTCAACGATGCCGTCAAGAAGGGCGGCGTCATGGCCAGCTCCAGCGTGGGCGGTCTCTCCGGCGCCTTTATCCCCGTGTCCGAGGACGCCGGCATGATCGCCGCCGTCGAGGCCGGTGCGCTTTCGCTCGAGAAGCTCGAGGCCATGACCTGCGTGTGCTCCGTTGGCCTGGACATGATCGCCATCCCCGGCGACACCCCGGTCGAGACCATCGCCGGCATCATCGCCGACGAGATGGCCATCGGCGTCATCAACAACAAGACCACGGCCGTCCGCGTGATCCCCGCCATCGGCAAGGGCGTGGGCGACTGCGTCGAGTACGGCGGCCTGTTCGGCCGTGCGCCCATCATGCCGGTGAACCCCAACGCCGGCACCGTGCTTGCCCACCGTGGTGGTCGATTCCCGGCACCGCTGAACTCGCTCAAGAACTAGCTGAGGGGACTGGCGAGGAGCCCCGGGGAGGGCAAATATATAAGGTCGCCTGCTCGGACAGTCCTGACTCGCACGGAGAGCACATTAAGTGCTCTCCGGCTCGTGCGGAACTCGCGATCGACCTTATATATTTGCCCTCCCCGGGGCTCCCGCACAACGGGACCTCAGTTGGGTTCTATCCCGTATGGCAGTCGCTTCGCTCCTGCCCGCCTTGGTTGTGAGGGCGGTTTGGCGTTGGAACGGTTCTTTCTGATATATGCTGGTTGCGGCTCTTCTTTTGGGAGGAGTCGCTTTTTTGTTGCTAGGAGGTTGGCCCGTGGTTGATGGGGAGAATCGTTCTGAGCTGCTTTCCACAGATTGGAACCAGGAGTGGATGCGTCTGCAAGCTGATCGGCGGCGGGCTGATGATTCTTTTGAGTGGGATAAAAGGGCTCGGCATTTTCGGCCGTTGGAGACTGCCCCTTATGCTCGGGATTTTATAAAGCTGTTGGCGTTAAAGCCTGGTGAATCCGTGCTGGATATGGGGTGTGGGGCTGGGTCGATTGCTATTCCGCTTGCTCAGGCTGGGCATCCTGTGATTGCGGCTGACTTCTCCCCCGCTATGCTGGGCACGCTTGATGCTGGTATTGAGTACTACGAGCTCGAGGGGCGCATAACGCCGCTTGAGCTTGCTTGGGATGATGATTGGGATTTGGTTGGACCGGTCGCGAAAGCGGTGGATGTTGCCTTTGCTAGTCGGTCGGTTACGACGACCAATCTAAAAGGTGCACTTGCCAAGCTTGATCGTACGGCTCGTCGGCGTTGTGCTGTCACGATGGTCGCCAACTCCAGCCCGCGCTATGACCTGCACCTGATGAACGCCATCGGTGCCTCGGTTACCTGCAGTAATGGCTTTGTGTATGCTTTTAATATCCTCATTCAGATGGGTGCCCTGCCGCAGGTTACGTACTTTGAATCGCCTCGTCGCGATACCTTCGATAACCTTGAAGCGGGCGTAGCAGATTTTTCCCGTATGCTCGAGCATGGCAACGAGGATAAGGTTGACCGCCTGCGCGACTACATCGCTCAACACATGATTGAGAACCCCCATGCCGGTGAGCCGGGCTCCAAGGGCGTGCCGCAGGGGCGCTATATGCTCGATCATGTCCGCAAGGTTCGTTGGGCGTTTATTGCATGGGAGCCGGTCTCTGCGCCCAGCTCATAGCCCGTTCGCAGCCCGCACCGCCCACCCGCTCGGCATCCGCATTCTTTTTGAACTGGGCGAACGCGCTCCACACACCGCCGTTCCTGCGCTATCGTGGGACAGCTCACGTAGATTAAGGCCCCGTCGCGGGGCGCCCCATACATAGAAAGCGAGAACCCATGGCACTGACAGGAGCACAGGTCAAGCAGCTTCGCAGCATGGCCCATCACCTCAACCCCGCCATCATCATCGGCAAGTCCGACGTCAACGAGGGCACCGTCGAGCAGACGGTCGCCTACCTGGAGAAGCACGAGCTCGTTAAGTGCTCCGTGCTCGATGGCTCCAGCCTTTCCGCCCGCGAGGCCGCCGAAGAGCTCGCTGAGCGCTGCCACGCCGAGGTCGTCCAGGTCATCGGCCGCAAGTTCTCGCTGTATCGCGAGTCCTCGCGCAAGGACATCGAGAAGATCAAGCTCGTCTAAGAGCCAATGATCCGGCGAGCCAACACATAGCAAGCTTACGGGTGCCCAAGTACTTTGGGCGCCCGTTTTTTATCGCTCGACCAGCACGCGATTGAGCCGCCCCTCCACCAAGCGCTCGTATAGACGCCGCGTCTCGGGCTCGGGCACGCCATTGACCTGCTCCCTCAGATGGTGCATATGCCCGCTGTATAGCTCGACGATATCGCGCCGCCGCCCCGCCGCACTGTAGACGCGCATGGCGCAGCGCACCATATCCTCGCGCGCCGTTTCCTGCCGAAGCCCCGACTCCGCCAGCCAAATCGCCGACTGCAGATCGTTTTCTTCTAGAGCGGCATTGGCCCCCTTAATCATGCAATCGATGTACTTTGACTGCATAATGCGTCGCATACGCAAAAAGTAGGTGGGATTACAGCCATTGGGAACATACAGCGGTCCGGCATAAAGCTGCTCAATCTTAAGGCACAGTTCAACTAAATGGGGCCCGCGCGCACCCGTGCGATTTCCCAAAACCTCGCGGCTTATCTGGTCAAACAGCCGTACATCGGTCTTGACGTAGTCGCCGTTGAGTCCGATGCATTCATTTTGGATGAGCACGCACGACTTGCCGTCTGGCGTCGGCCCCAAGGCCGACCGCAAGCGCGATATCGTCGAGTACAGGTTGTTGCGGGCGCTATTGAACTCGGCATGGGGCCACAGCTCCATGGCCAGCGTCTCACGATCGACGAGCGCATCCATGCCCAGCGCAAGCCGCTCGGCAAGTGTCGCCGCCTTCTTGCGGCGCCACATTTTGTCCGTGATGGGAAACCCGTCGCGCTCGGCGCGAAACGCACCAAACATGCGAATCTCGATATGGTCGATGGTATCAACGGCTTCAACCTCGCCAGCCTGGAACAGACGCTCGCCCTCCCCTTCCAAATCGTCGCGCAGCGAGTACCGCGACAGCTCGCGCACGGGAAGCTTCTTGCGTATCCTGCCCGCCGGCTCGCCCAGACAATGCATGGCAAGGCGCGCAAAGAGCCGATACGATGGCTCTAGAATCCCCGCACGATTCATGGACATCCAGGCCGCAAGGTCGCTGTCTCGGCCCGCACAGGCCAAATGCAGCGCCACCATCCAGGCTTCTGCGCCACCAACCTGCGTCTGGCTTATATCGAGTAGCTCCGCTTCCTCGCGAACCGAAACCATCGAGGTGTTACGCAGATATGCCGCACGCTCCAGCAGCAATGCGTTATCGCGCATGTACGCAATCGACTCCTCGGCAAGTTTGAGCACTTGGACCGCACGGAACTTTGCATTAACCGGCCGTCCCTCTGCCAGCGACTGCCAGCCTTCTAGCAACAGGCCAAACAGCTGAATCTGGTTGTCGCGCATGCGCACGGCAAAACGATCGAGCTCGTTGAACGCCGCATCGTCGGTTACCGGCAAGCCGGAAAGGAGCCGCCGTGCCGCCAACACCATGCGCACCCAGATAGCCATCGCCTTAAGCCCACGTACGTCGAGCGCCTCCCGCACCACCGTCATCTCGTCGTCGCGCTCGTCGGTTCCCGCAAACGACCCGTCAAAGAGCTCCACCAGCATGCTATCGGCCCGTATAACAATCCCCACGATGTCGAGCTCGCAATCGTAGGCCCTGCTCGTTTTGAGCTGCTGTAGAACGCCGCCGTCATCTCCCCGTTCGGTCAGGCATCGCTTGATCTCGATATGCGCAGACAACATATCGAGTGCGGTATGGGATGTCTCGATTTCTGGCACGGCCAGGTTCGTAGGGAGCCCAAGCCCGTTGTCCCCATAGCAAACAGCTGTCAGTGTCTGGGCCACCCTCCATGAGACAGGGTCTATTTCGCAGGCCGCCCGTTCGCCCCCGCGCTCGATAACCGATGCCATATAGCGAGCGAGCTTTGTATTGGACACGCTGACCGCTGCCAGATATACGGCGAGCGCCTCGGCGGGCGTTGGCTCTGGAGCCGGATCGTCGGCATCGATCGTGCCCAGCGCCGCTCGGCAGATATCGGCCCCGTGCCCCGTCAGAGCCAGATCGACCCCATACTGCCCAGCAAGTTCAAGGACCGCTTCACGGTCCAAAAAGGCGTCCGCCAGGCCCATCGCCGCATCGCATCGGCCCGCCTTAAGCAAAATCCGGGCCGCCCTCGGAACAAGTTCGGGGCGGACCTCGGCCACCAACTTACGCAAGCGCAAGCGTCCGTTATCCTCCGTGCCCAGACACGTAAAACTCCGCTCGGCGGGATCCAAGCCAAAGATCGGGTAGTCGCGCACAAAATAGGACTGGTCGACCATCGACAGCCTCACCCCACAGGCCTCGAGTTCTGCGATATTGCCCTCGCCCATCAAAACCATGAGACATGCCACGCAAAACAGCGCATTATTGTCGAGCGAAGCCAGATCGGCAAGTGCCGCGCCATATACGTTGACAATCTCGTTTTCGAGCAGACCGGCTACGTCACCTTGGCCATACAGACCCGTCTGCAATGCCGAAACGAGCTCGGGCACGCCCTGCGTGAGCTGATAAAAGTCAAGCGATGTGCTGATCGAAAACGCCGATGCCCACGCCGAATACTCATAGGCATGCACCTTAAGCATCTGCGCATTGATCTTAACCGAATCGCCCAGCCCATGAATCAGCTGACGATTTGAAGGACGACAGGAGATAAAGACCCCTACCCCCATAGCGCGCAGGCCGCGAATCCTGTCGATGAGGTCTTCGGTATCGTGCTGATCGAGGTTTGGCACATTATCAATCGCGATAAGGGAGTGCGGTTTGTCTTTGAGTTCTTCGGTAACCACCTCGAGCTGCATAAACACCTCGCGCCCAATGGCGCGATCGGCCTCGATAATCCGCACGGGGCCTCGCGTCGGGTCGCATTTAACCTCATGGGTGTACTGCAGCAGCACCGAGGTCTTCCCAAACCCGTCGGGCGCATAAAGAACCACAATGCCGGCCTTTCGGCCCTTGGCGATAAGCTCATTCATCAAGCGTTCGCGTCGCACCATATAGCCTCCGCCCAGCGGCATCAGCTCGAGGTCGTCCATACTGCTCAAATCGTTTACCATGCCCGCTCCTCAACTCGACCGTATGGACACTGTAGCCGCAAGACCATACAAGCCGCGCTATGAATAGAGCGACCTTGTGTTTTAGGTTGTCTTTTGGTACGCAAGCGGCAAGTTTTTGTACAGCGAGGGCCGATTGTTATTAATCCCCCGACTAATCGGTCTTTAAGCAGGTAAATGAGCTTGTCAGCTTGTCCCATCTAAGCGGCAGTGTAACGCAGATGAACAAGGTTCAGCCATGTCATTCAACTCGCCTAGCACCCGCTACCGTCTACGACCTTCTAGTGGCATTTTTGCATAGAATCTGGTATAGAATGAATCAAGCTGTTGGACATCCGGCATTCGTCAAGCTTGCGGCAAGATTTTGGTCAAGTGGGCGGAAAAGGATAGCAAAAAGGCCCCCGCAAAGCGGAGGCCTTAGGCAAGGCTATGTCGAGCTGCAGGATTCGCGCTACTCGCAGAGCGAAAGGGCGGCCTCGTCGGCAACGACAACGCAGTTGGTGTGCAGCTGCAGAATCGAAGCCGGGCACTCGGGCGTAACCGGACCATAGCACATGTCATGCACGGCCTGAGCCTTGGCCTCGCCATTGGCGACGACCAGGATCATGCGGGCATACATGATGGTCTGGGTACCCATGGTGTAGGCCTGACGGGGAACATCGTCGATGCTGTCGAACAGGCGGCTGTTGGCCTGAATGGTGCTCTCGGTGAGGTCGACGCAGTGCGTACCCTTGGAGAAGTGGTCATCGGGCTCGTTGAAGCCGATGTGGCCGTTGTTGCCAATACCGAGCAGCTGCAGATCCGGGTAACCGGCGGCGGCGACGATCTTGTCGTACTCAGAGCAGGCAGCGGCGGCATCGGGGTTGGAACCGTCGGGCACATGCGTGTTGTTCAGGTCAATGTTGATGTGATCGAAGAAGTTCTCACGCATGAAGTAGTGATAGCTCTGGGGATCGTCATGCGAAAGGCCGCGATACTCATCCAGGTTGTAGGTGCTGACCTCGGCAAAGTCGACGTCGCCCTTCTTGTACCAAGCAGCGAGCTGCTTGTAGGCACCGATCGGGGTGGAGCCGGTGGCAAGGCCCAGCACGCAGTCGGGCTTGAGGATAACCTGCGCCGAGATAATATTGGCGGCCTTGCGGCTCATATCCTCGTAGTCTTTAGCTTTAATGATCTTCATTACGCGTCCTTTCTCGTACAAGAGAGGCAAGGCTCCCTTACAAGCACTTGCCCGCGGCCCGCGTCGGCCGCAACCAACGTGTGCGGCCACCAGGGCGAGGTCGCGTAATGTATGTGTCTCGTGTCTAGCCGCGTCGAGGCCCCTGCCCGTCCACGGTGACCCGAAGCTGTTTAGCCTCGGACGTTTCCCATCTTGCCACGGAGGGCGTCCTCTTTCAAGGGCGCCCTCCGTAAACGTGTTTGAATTGTAGGCTAATGGCCACGTGCACTTGCTAGCGCTCGCGAGCAACGATGAGCTGGTCCATCTCTTCGACATGCACACCAACGGAGCCTTTGATGCTCGAGAACTCAACGGAGTTGCACACCAAGATGGGAACCGTCACATCGTAGCCCTCGGCAGCAATTGCCTCGCGATCGAACTCAATGAGTACATCGCCCTTATGGACGATGTCACCCACTTGCGCATGTACGGTAAAGTGCTTGCCCTCGAGCTGAACAGTGTCCAAACCAACGTGGATGAGCACGTCCAGACCATCGGCCGTGTTAAGCGCAACAGCGTGTCCCGTGGGAAAAATGGCCTCGACCTTGGCGTCAGCCGGTGCAATCACACGCGTTCCGGTGGGCCGGATCGCCACGCCCTGGCCCAAAAGGCCGGTGGCAAACGTCTGGTCGTTTACCTCGGAAAGCGGAATGACGTCGCCCGAGATGGGAGCATCCAGCGTAAGGACTCGACCACGCATACCAAAAGACCTTAGGACTTTAGTGAACATGCTCCCCCTCGGACATACCAATCAATCAAAATAACCTTAACAGTTTACCACTTGGCACCGGTTTTTGACCATTAGGGAAGTTCGCGCTTGACAACCTCGACGATGTCGTCGACAACGCGCTGGGTCAGCTCGTGCGTCTCGGCCTCGGCCATCACGCGGACCAGCGGCTCGGTACCGCTCGGGCGCACCAGAATGCGGCCGCGACCGTCAAGCTCCTTCTCGGCAGCAGCGACGGCATCCCAGATAGGCTGGCAATTGTCCAGACCAGCCTTGTTGTCGGAATGCACGTTGACGAGTACCTGCGGGTACTTCTTCATGATGCCGGCAAGGTCGGTGAGGGTACGACCGGTGCGCTTGAGCACGGCCAGCAGCTGCAGAGCCGTCACCAGGCCGTCACCGGTGGTGTTGTGCTCCAGGAAGATGATGTGGCCGGACTGTTCACCGCCGATGACGGCGCCATCCGCGAGCATGCGCTCCAGAACGTAGCGGTCGCCCACGGCGGTCTGAACCATCTCGAAGCCCTGTTCCTTCATAGCGATGGAGAAGCCCAGGTTGCACATGACGGTCGAGACGATCTCGGAGTTGGCGAGCTTGCCGCGAGCGGCAAGGTCAGAACCGCAGATAGCCAGGATGTAGTCACCGTCGATCTCATTGCCCTCGCTGTCCACGAACAGTACGCGGTCGGCGTCGCCGTCGTGGGCCAGACCGATATCAGCATGGGTGCGCAGCACGAGCTCGCGCAGGGGCTCGAGGTGCGTAGAGCCGCACTCGACATTGATGTCGGTGCCGCAGTAATCGGTGTTGATGGCATGGACCGTGGCACCCAGGCGCTGCAGCGCGGCGGGCGTGGTCTGGCAGGAAGCACCGTGACCGCAGTCGACGGCAACGACCAGGCCATCGAGCCTCAGGCCATCAAGCGTATCGATGGCGTGGTCGACGTATGCCTTGCGGGCGTCCTTCATCTTGATGATGTGGCCCACGCCGGCACCGGTCGGCAGCGTATCGGCAGCCATGGCTTCCTCGGACATGACCCAGGCGCTGATCTCTTCCTCGACAGCATCGGGAAGCTTCATGCCCTTGCGGCTAAAGAACTTGATACCGTTGAACTCCGGCGGATTGTGCGAAGCGGAGATGACGATGCCGCCATCGAGCTCGTTTTGAACAGTGAGCAGCGCCACGGCAGGCGTGGGGATGACGCCGCAGCAGTGCGGACGGCCGCCCTCGGCCATAATGCCGGCGGTCAGAGCGCTCTCGAGCATGGTGCCCGAAAGACGCGTGTCGCGGCCGATGCAGATATCCGGACCAAGGAACTTGGTCGCCGCGCGGCCCAGACGAAACGCGAGGTCGCACGAAAGATCGGCGTTGGCGACGCCACGGACGCCGTCGGTACCGAAGATGTTCTGGGGCATAGGATTGCTCCTTCCCTAGCAGGCGATATGCAACCGCCCACCCTAGTCGAAAAAGAAAAGCGGGACCCGCCGAGGAATCGGCAGGCCCCGCTTGTACATTGTATCTCGAAAGGAGATAAAACCTTAGCGCTTGGAGAACTGGGGAGCGCGGCGGGCCTTCTTGAGGCCGTACTTCTTGCGCTCGACCACGCGAGCATCGCGCGTAAGGAAACCGGCCTTCTTGAGGTCAGCACGGTAGTCGCCAGCGTTCAGAAGAGCGCGAGCGATGCCCAGGCGCAGAGCGCCGGACTGGCCGGAGATGCCGCCGCCATCGCACAGAGCGATAACGTCGAACTGACCGGCGGTGTCGGTCACCTTGAAGGGAGCAAGGGCGTTCTCAACGAGCTGATGACGGCCGAAATACTGCTCGGCGTCACGCTTGTTGATGGTCACCTTGCCGGTGCCGGGGACGAGACGGACGCGGGCGACGGCGTTCTTACGACGGCCGGTACCCTGGTAGACAACGGTGTTCTCAGCCATCTTTAAGCCTCCAGCTCAATCTTCGTGGGGTTCTGGGCAGCATGCGGATGCTCGGCACCAGCGTAGACCTTAAGCTTGGTCATCTGGGCACGGCCGAGGGTGGTCTTGGGCAGCATACCGCGAACGGCGCGCTCGATGACCTTCTCCGGGTGCTTCTCCATAGCCTGGCGGAAGCTCTCAGCCTTGAGGCCGCCGTTGTAGCCGCTGTGGCGATAATAGGTCTTCGTGTCGGCCTTGTTACCGGTAAGCTGGACCTTATCGGCGTTGATGACGACAACGAAGTCGCCGCAGTCGCTGTTGGGCGTGAACTGGGGCTTGTTCTTACCGCGCAGGATCATTGCGATCTGGGTGGCAAGACGGCCCAGGACAGCACCATCGGCGTCGACGAGAACCCAGTTGCGCTGGACCTCGCCCTGCTTGGCGTAGTGAGTCGATTTCGAAATCACTTAGACTCCTCCATGTACAGTACGTGTTGTTACAGAGATTCACGGGGCTCTGCAAGTAACCCGTCCATATTACCCCGCTCGCCGTACGAGTCAACAGGTATTTTGGCTCCGACCAGAGTTTCTGCACATGTCATCCACGAGCCGTGATTTTCCAGCTCTTTAGCTGTTGCCATTTTTTGAGGGTTCGCCGTCGTTAGCGCTCAACGAACTCTTGTATTTCCGCGAGCAGGCGCTTTGCCTCCTGACGGCCCTGGATATACAGGTCGAGGAGCTTTGCCGAATCGTGCTCGACATGGCCGACCTCGACCGGCTTTTGCGGAGCGACGACCAACGCGCGGCCCTCGCGCTCATACTTCCACAGGTGCATGCGCTGGATGTTGTAACGGTCGTGGCGCGTCTCGATAGCCTCGAGCAGATAGGGGTAGTCAGCATAGCGGGCGCGTGCGGCGGGCATAAACTCGTAGGGCTTTTTCTCGTATGAACGGTCCTGCGTGACAATGACAACCGCACGGTCGAAGCCCGCCTCCTCGAGCACATGCTCGATGGGGACCGAATCGGCCACGCCGCCGTCGACGTATTTGTGCCCGTCTATCTCGACCGGCGGTGTCACCAGCGGCAACGAGGTCGATGCGCGCACAGCGTCGAGGTCAAGTACGGCGCTTTTGACCGGCAGGTAGGCAGCGGTTCCAAAGAGCATGTCCGTCGCGACGGCGTACATCTCGATGGGGCTGGCGTCGAACGTCTCGTTGTCAAAGGGATCCAGGCGGTCCTGGACATCGTTGAAGATAAAGTCGTAGCCGACGATAGAGCCCGTAGCCGCAAACGACGCGGCGCCCATGAAGCGGTTGTCGTTGCAGAAAGCCAGGTTGATGCGGTTGGCACGGCCGATCTGGTGCGACTTGTAGTTCACGCCGTTGAGGGCGCCGGCCGATACGCCATATACCGCCGGAATCTCGACGCCGGCCTCCATGAGAACGTCGAGCACGCCCGCGGTAAACTGCCCGCGAAAACTGCCACCCTCCAAGACGAGCGCGACCTTGCCGGCGTTCTTTGCCTTATCTTCTGCAGTCATATTGACCTCCTGCGATTGCGTTTTGGCTTTCTTCTACTCAGTTTTGAGATGGCGAGCGCGCAGGTTTTTTGAGGCGGCAGGTGAAGCGGAAAGTGTGTCCCAGTTTGAGGCGGGATTCCGGGATGCGCTTTCCGCTTGGACCGCCATTGGGAAAGCGCGTCCCATTCTCAGAGCAAATTCCGGGTCGCATTTTCCGCTGAGCCCGTCATCAGGAAAATGAATCCCATTTCGAGCTTAGATTCCGGGATGCGGTTTCCGCTTGAGGCATCATCCGGAAACTACGTCCCAGTCTGAGCGCGGATTCCGGGACGCGCTTTCCGCCTGGGCTGCCATTGGGAAAGCGCGTCCCACTCTGCGTCACTGAGGCGTTTGCTTGACGCCCGCGCCCTGCGCAGAGTTCGATTCTCCGCGGTGCGGGGAATCCTTTGATGCGGGGCTTGGCCAGCTTAAATTCGATAAACATCGCATCCGTTTTGAGTCGAAGGTTTGCGCGGAGAATCCGCGTATTTGCTTCGCAAATCCGCACCGGCTTCGGCCGCCTGCCGGCGTCCTCGCCCGCGGGCTAAAAACGCTCAAGCGTTTTCTTTACGCCCGCGCCCTGCGCAGAGTTCGATTCTCCGCGGTATCTGTAAGTAATAAAAAAGCAGGTAGAGACACTTCTCTACCTGCCTGTAACTATTGGTGGAGGCGCGGAGAATCGAACTCCGGTCCACGAAAGCCCCCTGATTGGCATCTCCAAGCTCAGTCGCTGGTTTAGTCTCGGACGCTTTGCGCGCAGCGACACGCTCGCGGCGTCCTAACCGGTTCGGTCTTAGCCCGCGCCATACCGATTACGTGCGCAGGAGCATTCCCCTAAAATGACGTCGCGCCGGTGTCGGGGAAATCACCGGGTTGACGCGCCGCTATAAACTAAGCAGCGAGAGCCATAGGCTCAAAAGAAGAGTTGTTGTCAATTCAATTTGACGGTACCCCTGTTTAACGAGGCGAGGAGACCTCGGCTTGCTTCCTCTCTCAGAGCTATCGTGTCGAAACCAGTCGCCCCCGAATGTCGGGAAAGTCTGGATGGCATCGGGCCTGCAAACACCCGATAACCGTCGACTTTTCAAGGAACACGCGGGGTGAACCCCGCTCGTGGATAGCTATCTTACCACGTTCTAAAGGCAGACAGCTGTTCTATGCACGAGCTGTGAAGACCCCAATGTGCGCCGCACTTCGCACTTTTGCTACCGATCGCGTCACGTATATTTTCGCCAAGCAAAATTGACACGTCGAAAGGACCGTTATGGATACCAAACAGCAACTCGTCAATGCCCTCGCAGGCCTGGGCTCAACCATTACCGAAGCTATGGATGTCATCGAAGGCTTTGTCCCCTGCGGACATCCCGCCCTCACGGTATCGAACGCACTCGTCGCGCTGGACGCCGACGATAATGCAGCTCTCGCCCAGCAGCTTGAGACCGTCGAGGGCTTTATCGACCATGTGAGTGAGAACCGCGGTGTGTCCGCCTACCACGGCATCGAGGTCGAGCTCGCGGGTCCCAAAGCCGATCTGCTCGCAGCAATCCGCGAGGTAGGCGCCCTTATGCAGACCGCAGGCGTCAAGAACACCCAGGTCAATGAGTGGGTCTACCGCAGCCTGGCAGCACTGAACGATTCCGACGAAAAGGCTGCCGAGAAGCTCGCCGAAAGTCCCGCCATCAAGGCCGCGCTTTTGTAAATAGCACACGCGGGCCCCTTGGCGCATCGTCGTCCAAGAGGCCCGCAAACAGTTCGCGTCAACCGATAGCCACGCCGCCGCGTTCGGCCAAAGCAAGGATCGGCATCATTTGACGCGGGGTCTTTGCTGCAAGATCGGCATGTTCGAGCAGTTTGCGATCGTTGGTCACCAAGTAATCGACCTGCGCGCGTTTGCATGCAGCGAGCACCAAGTTGTCCTCGTAATCGCGATGGAGCGTCAGATATTTGTCGGCTAGCCACAGATCGGATGCATCAGCGCCCACGGCCGTGGCGTTTTCGGTCATGTTCCGAACAAACGCCAACGCCGCATCGCCAATTGCACGGGCAGATGCCTCGTCGAGCGCTCCCCCGCTGGCAAGAACGCTGCGCTTCAGTTCGTGTTGGACAACGTACAGCACGTCCTTGGCGATATGCACCGGAAAGAACAGCAATGCCCCCGTTTCCGTCGCCCGCCCAATAAACGCACGCGCGGCAAGCGACTCGGCATGGTCGACGCAAAACGAATCAACCCATACGTTGGCGTCCACCATGATCTTGAGAGGCGCCCCATTCACTGGATCATCCCCTTTTGGCGATAATGCTCATCCATGGCTTCGGAATAGATTGCGTCCCAACCGCGATCGTCGGATACGGGCGACGTAGCGATACCCAAATCTACATAAAGCCGGTCTGCCGCCGCCCATGATGCAGCGAACGGCGTATCGGGCGCGACGGTCTGCTGCCGGTCGTCGACGGCCGTAAGCACTTCCTCGCACTGCCCGCCACCCTGTGCGACCTTGGCAACAACCTTTTTGATGAGCTCGGGCAATGACCTGCCCGAAAGCTGCAGCGCTTCCTCGGCGCGCCCTTTAACCGAGCGATCTACGCGAACATTCACCTGCGCCATGCTGCCAACGGTAGCCATCTCAACCTCACCTTCAGCGTTTGCTAGCAGTGCTAGCACGAGCATATATCTGAGCTAACATCTCGTCAAACAAAAGAAGGCCTGCGCCCGGACAATACCGATGCCGTCCGGGCGCAGGCCAGATAACGTGGGCGAACACGTCTGCTAATGCAGGTACGCCTTTGCGTTGCCCAGGCTGTAGGCGATCGTTGAGCCGTTGTGCAGCAGCGACGACGCCTGCGGAGTAATCATACCGGTAATACCCAATGCCAACAGCGCCGAGTTGGTGAGCATCACCTTGGAATACGAACTCGTCAGACGGTCGATAAGCCCCTGACTCATGCGGCGCAGGCGCACGATCGCGGCGAGATCCGTATCGGTCAGGATGATATCGGCGACCTCCTTGGCGATGTCGCTTCCACCGCCCATTGCCAGCCCCACGTCGGCCAAACCGAGCGCCGGCGAATCGTTGACGCCGTCGCCCACCATGGCAACGTGGCGCCCCTCGCCCTTAATGTGCTCGACATACGCGTACTTGTCCTCGGGCAGCAGCTCGGCCTTAAACTCGTCGACACCTGCCTCGCGAGCAATGCGCTCGGCTGTGCGCTCCGAGTCGCCCGTGAGCATGACCACGTGCTTAACGCCCAACGCGTGCAAGTCGGCGATGGCCTCGCGGACCCCGGCCTTGAGCGGGTCCTCGATACCGAGCACGCCCACAACGGTGCCATCGACCGCCAGATACAGCGGCGACAGGCCCTGCATCTGGGACTCGATTTGCTCCTTAATGTCGGACTCGAGCTGCGCGCTCTCATCCTCAAATACAAAGTGCGCGGAACCGATGATGGCGCGACGCCCTTCAATGGACGAAGCGATGCCGTGCGCCACAATATACTCGACTGCAGCGTGACGCTCGCGGTGCTCGAGCCCACGCTCGTGAGCAGCGTTGACCACGGCACGCGCCACCGGATGCGGGAAATGCTCCTCCAAGCAAGCGGAAAGGCGCAGGATCTCGTCCTCGCTCCAGCCATCGGTGGTGAGTACGCAGGCAAGACGCGGCTGCGCCTCGGTGAGCGTGCCGGTCTTATCAAACACAATGGTGTCGGCCTTGGCAAACGAATCAAAGTACTTGGCGCCCTTGACCATCACGCCCATCTTGGCGGCATCGCTCATGGCGGTCATGACGGCGACGGAGCCCGTGAGCTTAAGTGCACACGAGTAGTCAACCATCAGCGCCGCCGAGGTCTTGATGAGGCTGCGGGTGGTAAGCGCAACCAGGCCCGCGAGCAGGAAGTTCCACGGGACGATCTTGTTGGCGAGGTCTTCCATGTGCGACTGGCCCTCGGATTTGAGCGAGTCGGCCGTCTGCACGAGCGAGACGATTGAGCGCAGTTTGGTTTGCGCCGTATTTGCGCGCACACGCACCAAGATGCTGCCGTCTTCCACGACGGTGCCGGCGAATACATCATCCCCCGCGCTGCGCTCGACGGCCAGCGGCTCGCCGGTCAGGGTCGCCTGGTTGACCATAGCGCTCCCCTGCTCGACAACACCGTCGATGCAAATGGACATGCCGGTGCGCACGGCGACCAGATCGCCGGGTTCAAGCTCGGTGGCGGCAACGCTTACCTCGGTGTCGCCGACGACCTTTTGCGCCTTGTCGGGCACATCGAGCAGCGAGTTGATGAGCTCGTTTTCGCTCATGGCGCGGGTGTAGTCCTCGAGCAGCTCGCCCACGTTGAGCAGAAACATTGTCTGGCCCGCGGTGTCGACATCACGTTTGACGAACGAAATGCCGATGGCCGAAGCATCGAGCACAGGAACGGTCAGGCGTGGCTGCGCCAGCTCATGAAGAGCAGCGCGCAAAAATGCCATGTAACCGGCCACGACAAACACCGCACGCAGAGGCGTCGGCAAGAACCAGCGGCGCGCGTAGTGGGCGCCGACGAGTGTCGCCAGGTCCATAACGAGTTTGTGCTTGCGCGGCTCGAGTTGCATCACATAGCCCGACTTGGCATCGGCGATAGCTTGAGCATCGAGTGCGCCCAGGGCGTCGAGCACGCTCGCACGGCGCGGCTCGTCGTACTCCAGCGCCATTTGGCCAATGCGGCCATAAACGCGCACCTTGTGCACGCCGTCGATATCGCCGCTGAGCTTAAGAAGTGCGTCGAGATCGCTCTCTGGCACAGGACCCGCCAATTGAAGACGGGTCCTGCCGGGGATCTCGCTAATAATCGAGAATCTCATAATTTGTGCCTGAGAGCGTTACTCGGCTGCCTCGTCAGCAGCGGCCTCGCTCTGGGTGATGTAAGCAGCCTCGGCAACCATGTCGTCGACATTAGCCTTGGCCTGCTCGACCATGTCCTGGTAGCCGTTCTTGATGCGCATGCCGCACGCGATACCCTGCACGCAGGCATTCTTTACCGGAGCGCTGGTAAGCAGCTTGATGCCGGCCGTGCCAAGCAGAAAACCGCCACCGACAAGCAGGGTGTTAAAAGTCGACTTCTTCATGTTGCTTCTCCCTTTTGCCGCACAAGCGCGGCATGGTGCCTTAGCACCCGAGTTCATTAGTTTGCTCGAGTACGCTTTTGAAACTAGTTTAGTCGAACTATTACGGTCAACCAAAGTTAACCTTTTGGAAACTATGGGGGTGAACTCAATGTGACAAAGGGACTGTCCCTTTGTCACATTCCTACAGCTGCCAGGCAGCCGCTTCCTTTTGCAGCGCAACCATGCGGGCGAATTCCCCACCTGCCGCCTTGAGCTGCGCAGGAGCGCCCTGCTCGGCAACCACACCATCCTTGAGCACAACGATTTTGTCGGCATTTTCCACCGTACGCATACGGTGGGCAATAACGATAACCGTCTTACCTGCGAGCAGACGGGAGAGCGCCTGCTGTACCACGGTCTCGTTCTCCACATCCAAGCTTGCCGTCGCCTCGTCCAACAGCACGATGGGCGCGTCTTTGAGCAGCGCGCGGGCGATAGAGATGCGCTGGCGCTCGCCGCCGGACAGCTTGGAGCCGTTCTCGCCGATCATGGTGTCATAGCCCTGCGGCATGCGGTTCACGAACTCGTCGCAGTTGGCGGCACGCGCGGCCGCAAGCACTTCCTCGTCGGTAGCATCACGACGCCCGAGGCGGATGTTTCCCATCACCGTGTCGTCAAAGAGCAGTACGTCTTGGAACACAATGGCGTAATCACGCAGCAGTACCTCGGGATCAACGCTCGCGACATCCACGCCGCCCACGGTAACCTTGCCCGCGGCGGCATCCCAAAAACGCGCGGCCAGGCGGCTCACCGTAGACTTACCGGAACCCGAAGGACCGACCAGCGCCGTAACTTCGCCTTCCTTGGCGGTAAAGCTCACATCGGTAAGAACTTTCTCGCCGGCACGGCCGTCCTCGCCCGCACCATAGCCAAATGCCACGTGATCGAACACCACATCGTGGCCCGCGGGCTCAAATTTCTCGCTGCCCCGCGCCACAGGCTCTTCCATGATGGAACGCATGCGCTTGGCAGACGACTCAGCGGCAAACAGCTCGGACATTAACATTAACGCCTGGTCAAAGGGCGCATAGATACGGCTCACCATAAGCAGGAAGGCAAACATCACCAAAAAGTCAACCTGCCCGGAGGCGACCATCGCGGCACCCGTGACCAGCGTGGTGGCAATGCCCAGACGCAGGATGGCAAAGGCGGAGTTGACCAAAAGCCCGTTAGCGAGCTCGCCCTTGGTGGTCTCACGCTCCTCGGCATCGATCACGACGTTGAGCCCCTCAAGATAATGGGCCTCCTGGTTGGTGGCGCGGATCTCGCGAACGCAGTCGAGCGTCTCTTGAATTGCCTCGGTGACCTTAACCTTCTCGGCGCGCACGCGATCGAACACCGGGGTCATGGGGCCGCGTGTTAGATACAGCACGGCAAAGGCCACGGGAACGCTCCAAAACGCCGCGATCGCCAGCTGCCAGCAAAAGAACAGCGACGCCACGAACACAATGGCACTTGCGATGATGGCACCCCAAAGCTCTCCCAGCACGTGGCTGTAGGCGTGCTCCATGGCCTGGACGTCGCCCATGATGGTCTCGGTTAAATCGGCCAGATCACGACGACCAAAAAACGACAGCGGCAGTTTGCGCAAGCGCTCGGCAATCTCCATACGCTGCTTGCCGCACTCCTCGTAAAAGATGCAGTAGGTGTAGTAATACTGCTGCCAGTTAGAGGCAAAGAGCAACACGAAAAAGACCAGGAGGCCACCCACGATCGGCAGGGCATCCGGCAGGTCGGCGCCGCTGGCGAGATGCTCGACAAAGCCGGCCATAACCAGGAATAAAAAGTCCATGCCGGCCATGGTAATGAGATTGGTGAGCGTGGTCCAAAAAATGCCGCGTTTTACGCCGGCGACGCCTTTATCGGATAGGAAATACTTCTTTTGGAATGAGGCGAACATTTAGGCCTCGCCTCCCTTCGTGACGGCGGCATCCGCGGTCGCAGCAGTAATCTTCCAGCTCGCGGCCTGCTCGTACTCGGCCCACATCTTGGCATACAGACCCTCTTGGGACAGTAACTCGGCATGGGTACCCGACTCCTGCACGCTGCCCTGGTTGAGCACCACGATTTGGTCTGCGCCCACTACAGTCGAGAGTCGGTGCGCAATCATAATGACCGTGCGGCCCGCCGCCAGCTTGCTAAAGGCGCGCTGGATGAGCGCCTCGTTCTCGGGATCGGCAAACGCCGTGGCCTCATCGAGCACCACGATGGGCGCGTCTTTAAGGATCGCGCGGGCGAGTGCCACGCGCTGGACCTCGCCGCCCGAAAGATATGCCCCGCCGGCACCGAGCATGGTATTGATGCCCTGTGGGAGCTTGGCCACAATGTCGTCGCACTGAGCTGCGGAGAGGGCCGCACGCACTTCGTCGTCAGTGGCCGTAGGCTTGGAGGCGCGCACGTTATCGGCAAGTGTTTGCCGGAACAGCTGGTTGGTCTGGAACACGAAGGCGACCTGGTCCATAAGCTCGTGCGGATCCATATCGCGAACGTCCACACCGCCTACGAGCACTCGACCCGAGGAAACATCCCAAAAACGCGGGATCAGGCTTGCACAGGTTGATTTACCGCCACCCGAGGGACCCACCAGGGCGAGGGTACTACCCGCGGAAACGCTAAAACTCGCATGGTTGACGGCAGGCGCTTCGGCGCCCTCGTAGGTAAAGCTCACATCCTCAAATCGCACGTCGCCGCCGGCAGGGTGTTTGGGTTGGGCGGGCACGGAGAGCTGCTTGGAATCCATGACGCTTCGAATACGAGCCAGCGAATCGGCACTCATCTGAGAGGCCTCGCCCACAAACATGAGCTTGGTCATGGCCGTCGGCACCACGGCCGAAAATATCGCGTAAAACGTGAAGTTGACCATAAAGTGCGCGAAGTCCGTCTCGCCCGGCGCCAACAGCAACGCCACGGGCAAAAGAAATGCCACAAGGCCATTGAGCGCGGTGAGGTTGAGCACCTGCGGACCTCGGCAGAACGTGCCCGCATAGCTTTGTGCCATGTCCGCGTATTCGGCAATCGCATCGTGGAAGGCCTTGAAGGAGTAGACCGTCTGCTGAAACACCTTGACCACGGGGATGCCGCGTACGTATTCGGTGCCAGTCTTGTTCATCTTGACCAGCGCTTCCATGTAGGCCTTCATGAACTCGGCGCCTTTGCCGCTCATCATGGTGGCCATGGCGCCAAGCGAAACGACGACCGAGATAAGGCATGCCACGCCCAAACGCCAATCGAGGGCGAAAAGCAGCACGAGCAGGCCTGCGACCATGGCGGTGGCGCCGGCGATATCGGGCAGCATGTGCGCGAGCAGGGTCTCGGTGGAGGCGGCGCATCCGTCTACAATACGGCGCAGCTCGCCGGTGGCGTGCGTGTCAAAGTAGCCAAGCGGCAACTTAAGCAGGTGCTCGCTCGTAGTCTTGCGGATATTGGACGCGCAGCGAAACGCGGACAGATGCGTGCACATGAGCCCCACGAAATAAGCTACGATGCTTGCCAGGGCAAAACCAACGGCCCACCAGCCATACATCGCGATATCGGTGGCTTCGCTCCAGTTAGGTGCCACGGCGATCAGATCGCGCGCGACAAGCCAAATGCACACGTACGGGCCAAAGCTCAGCAGCTGCGAGAGCGCCGAGAGCGCCATGCCCAAATACGTTAGGAATTTGCGGTCACCGGCATATGCAAGCAGCTCGCCGATACCGCCGCCTTCCCTCTTTGATTCCTTTGCCATGAGATTCCTTTCTAACGGCTTGAGAGTTAACCGTAATGAACTTATCATTGACGTGTTAGCCATGGCTCACAATCAAGCCAGGCGTGGACGTTTCTGCAAAGGAAAGGGACGCTTTTGCAAATACGGCGGTCAGCGACCGATATAACCGAGCTCTACGCTCCGCAGTTTGAGCAGTTTGGCCTGGAGCTTACCGGCAAGGGCGCCGTCTTTACCGGCGAGGTGGCAAACGACCGGGCGCACGGCCGCGCATGGATCATGCCCCTCTCCCCCACCTGCATCGTCATGGAGCATTTCATAACCCCGACGCGCAACATGTACCTAGCCGAATACACGCCCGAGCCATACGCCTGCGTGAGCGAGGTCAGCGCGCCCACACTTACATGCATGCCCGAGGCTGGCATAACGCCCGCGAACCTTAAACCGTTGCATGGACCGTGGCCAAACAATGCCGTTTGCAGCTTTATCCAAGATAGCTGTGGCAAGGAATTAAGCCCGCTGTTTGCGGGGGAGCTCTATCACTCGCGCTCGGTGCTCTTTTTGCCTGGATATTTTGACGAACTGGAGCACCGCTATCCCACCGAGTTCGCGGGAATCTTTGAGGCGTTTGCCGAGCCGTGGCACGAGGAAGCGACGTCTGCCATCTGCCACACGCTGCGCCGGATTAACGAGGACCGCGCCCGCACCGTAGGCGGACACGTCTATATGCAGAGCATCGTGGAGACCATGGTCGCGGAGCTCGCCTGTTCGCGCGCGGCCCACAAGCAGGCGCGGCAGGCGGCAGACACACGCGTCAGCATAACCATTGCCGAAGAAGCAACGGCAATGATTGAGCGCTCGCTCGACAAAGGCAGACGCGTGGGTATCAACGAGGTGGCCGAGAGGCTCTACACAAGCCGCTCCAAGCTATGCGCCACCTTTAAGGCCCAAACTGGCGAGTCCCTGGGCGCCTACATTCGCAGACGCCGCATGGAGCGAGCACAGGACCTTTTGGCCGACAGCTCGCTCACGATAGCGCAGGTGGCAGAGCGTCTAGGCTACCCTCAGCAGGCCGCCTTCGCCCAAGCCTTCAAACAATACACCGGCACCACCCCCACCACTTGGCGAAGCAAGCATCGCTAAGGCCCAAGCTCCCTGGCCGTAACGGAGCGATTAATTAGCCGCCGCCCGTCAGCTCACCCAGGATCTAAACGTCAAGATGTGCACAATCAAGCGCCTTTTTGATAAGAGGGACAGATCGATCAGCCAAATACAACGGAATGTTGAGCACCCCGTCGTCGAGCTTTAGGTTCTTAAGTGAGTAGCGGACCCTCAATGGAGTCGTCTCCGCATGCTTGTCGGCATAGTACTTAAGGCTCTTGGAATGAACGACCTCTCCCGATTTGACCTCGACGGGAACGATTTCGTTTCCGACTTGAATCAAAAAATCGACTTCGTGCTTCGGCTTCTCGTTTGTCCAATAACGCGGAGCAGCATCTAACTGTGAAAGTAATGCCTGAAGCACATAGTTCTCGGCGAACGAACCTTTGAACTCCGAAAAAAGCGCATCCGAGATGGCAAAAGCGGACGCATCCAGCCTTGCCATGCGGCGCAGCAAGCCGACATCAAGACAGTAGACTTTAAATGCCTTGAGGTCATCGTACGCAGAGAGCGGCACACCACCGGCAGCATTAAGGCGAACCGCCGTGATGAGCCCAGCATCGGCAAGCCATTCCAGAGCATCCTCGTATTCTCGAGCACGAGCCCCCTCGCGCACCGCACCCCAAACGAACTTTTTGTTCTCGCGCGCCAACTGAGCTGGAATCGAGTTCCATATTTGCGAAAGCTTGGCGAACTGCGCACGGCCACCATGCTTGGCAAAATCGCGCTCGTAGGAATCCAAGAGATCAGACAACACCTTATCGACCTGAACGATATCGCCCGTCTCCACCCACCGGCCAAGAGCCTCTGGCATGCCGCCGCATGCAAAATAACGACGAAGATGCTCGACGAGACGGACATGGAAGAAATCGGGCACTGTCTCGATCTGATCCAGGCCGCCAAGGTATTCGTCGTAGTTTGCAGCGCCCTCGGCTTTCAGAAACTCGGAAAAGCTCATGGGGCGCATCTCCATGAACTCGACCTTTCCCACCGGAAAAGCGCTGGTCTCACGGGACAAGCGAACGCCCAACAAAGACCCTGCGCATGCGACGTGATACTCGGGGGCCTCGTCACAGAAGTATTTAAGGGCGCCGACTGCAGAAGGACAATCCTGGATCTCATCAATAATAAGCAGCGTTTCGCCGGGCTCGATAGGCTGTCCAAGTGCCAGGGAAAGATTTGAGATGATCCGTCGAGGATCGCGCGTACCTTCGAAAAACTGAGCGTACTCGCTCTGTACCCCAGGTGACGGCTCCTCGAGCGTCAGATACACAAAATTGAGGTACGAGGTTCGGCCGAACTCCTTAAGCGCCCACGTCTTTCCAACCTGGCGCGCCCCCTTAAGGATAAGCGGCTTACGATATTCTGACGCTTTCCAAGCGTTAAGCTTGGCAATGATATCTCGCTGCATGACCGAACCTCCCGCAAAGAAACTTCCGTAAACGTGATATTTCCCACATTTTACCCTAGGTAAAACGTGATATTTATCACGTTTACGGAAGTTTTAAGATCATTTCGCCACACTTTCATCACATTCAAAAGGCGGAGGCGCATTTTGCGCCTCCGTCACCATCTTTCCTATCAGCCTACCTGACCCGAACGGCCGAGTCGTCACAGAACCCGGGAGCCCCGGCAGGGCGGGTGCTTGCTCAAAATGAGTTCCGCACGCAAAGAAGGCCACTTAATGTGGCCTTCGTCTTGCGCAGGACTGTTTGAAATTTTGAGGAAGCACCCGCCCTGCCGGGGCTCCCGGGTTCCCGTTTACGAGAGCGACGTTCTCAGCAACTCGTTGAAGAGCTTCGGGTTGCCCTTGCCGCGGCTCGCCTTCATGCACTGGCCCACCAAAAAGCCAATAACCTTCTGGTTGCCGTCACGATACTGCTGCGCCTGATCGGCACAGTTAGCCAGCACCTCGTCCACGATCGGCTGCAGCGCGCCGGCATCGCTCACCTGACGCATGCCGCGCTCGTCGACAATCTTGTTGGGGTCATCGCCAGTCTGGGCCATGGCCTCAAAGACCTCGTGCGCCTGGTTGGAGCTGATGGCATCGGTCGCCAGCAGCTTGGCGAGTGCCGCCACCTGAGCCGGCGCAATGCCAGACTCGGCGAGCGACACACCCGCGCCCTTAAGGTAGGCGATCATCTCGTTCACCAGCAGGTTCGCGACCGTCTGGGCCTCCTTGCCGGCCATACCGGCAGCGGCGGCCTCAAAGAACTCGGCAAACTCGGGGTCGCCGGCAATCTGCTCGGCATCGGCCGTCTTAATGCCAAAGTCGGCCTCAAAACGGGCGCGCTTGGCATCGGGCAGCTCAGGAATCTCACCGCGGCAGCGGTCGATAAATTCGTCGTCCAGATCGAACGGCGCCAGGTCGGGGTCGGGGAACAGGCGATAGTCGTCGGCCGTCTCCTTCACACGCATGACCACGGTGCGCTTGCGGCTGGGCTCCCAGTGGCGGGTCTCCTGATAGATGATGCCGCCCTCCTCGAGCACCTCGGCCTGGCGGCAGATCTCGTAGGCTAGACCGTCGTGCAGGCTCTTAAACGAGTTGAGGTTCTTGAGCTCGGTCTTGGTGCCCAGCTTGGTCTCGCCACGGCGGCGCAGCGACACGTTGCCGTCGCAGCGCATGGAGCCCTTCTCCATGGAGCAGTCGGAAATGCCCAGCGTCACAAAAATGCGACGGAGCTTCTCCATAAACAGGCGAGCCTCCTCGGGCGTGCGCAGATCGGGCTCGGTGACGAGCTCAATCAAAGGCGTGCCGCAGCGGTTGTAGTCGACGAGCGACTCGGCCGCGGCGGTAATGCGGCCCTCGGCGCCGCCCACATGGACCATCTTGGCGGCGTCCTCCTCCATATGGATGCGCAGGATGCGGATGGGCACCGTGTAGGAACCGTCCTCGCGACGCTCGGGCATCTGCAGGTTGGACGCGTCATAGCTGGCCAGGTGACCGGCGCGCTGATTGCCCTCGCGCATGGTCGACGTCATGGACGTGGACAGGCCCTCGGCGTTGGCCGAGGCGCTCGCCAGACTCTGGGCCTCGGCCTCACCAAACGCGCAATCGGGGCGCTCGGCGGCACCGCGACCGGTCACGTCCAGGTCCAGGTGGCCGTACATGGCAAAGGCGACCGGGCCCTGCGTGGTCTGGAAGTTCTTGGCCATGTCGGGATAGAAGTAGTGCTTGCGGTAGAACATCGAGTGGCGCTGAATCTCGCAGTTGGTGGCGAGACCGGCCTTGACGATGCTCTCGATTGCCTTCTTGTTAGGCACCGGCAGGGCGCCGGGCAGGCCCAGGCACACCGGGCACACGTTGGCGTTGGGCTCGTCATCGTGGCTGAGCTTGCAGTTACAGAACATCTTGGTATCGAGTGCGGTGAGCTCGGTATGGATCTCCAGGCCGATCACGGCCTCCCAATCCTGCAGGACCTCGGAAAGCTCCTTCATTACAGCTCGCCTCCCTTCCCGGCAAAATCGGGCGCGACGGAAAGCGCGGGCGCACCCGTGGCGGCATCGGCAAAGCCGCGCTCCAGGGCGCGGGCAAACGTGAGCAGCTGACGGTCCTTAAACGCCGGACCCACCAGCTGGGCAGAAACGGGCAGCTGAGTATCCTCGCCCAGGCCCAGCGGCACCGAGATGCCACCGTTGCCGCAGATGTTGAGCGAGATGGTGTACAGGTCGGAGAGGTACATCTGCGTGGGGTCGCTGATCTCGCCAAACTTAAAGGCCGTGCGCGGCGAGGCGGGCATGAGAATGGTGTCCACCTTGGCATACGCGGCGTCGTAGTCCTGCGTGATGAGCGTGCGGGCCTTTTGTGCAGCGTAGTAGTACTTGTCGTATACGCCCGAGCTCAGCAGGTAGGCGCCGAGCATCTGACGGCGCTTGGCCTCGGCGCCAAAGCCGTGGGCGCGCGAGAGCGAGCTCTGGTCGGACAGGTTGGCGCAGCCTTCCTCCTGGTAGCCGTAGCGAATGCCGTCGAAGCGCGCCAGGTTGGAGAACGCCTCGGCCGGGCCGATGACGTAGTAAGCGGCGATGGCGGCGTCCAGGTGCGGCAGGTCGACCTCGACCAGCCCGGCGCCTTGGTTCTGCAGCTCCTGAGCGGCGCGCTGAACAGCGGCCTTGACCTCGGGCGTCAGACCCTCGGCCTCCATAAACGCAGGGATGATGCCCACGCGCTTGCCCTCGATGCTGTCGTTGAGGTGCTCGGTAAAGTCGACGGCGCAATCCTGGCTGGTGCAGTCGTACGGATCGTGGCCCGCGCCGGTAAGCGCGTTCATGGCCAGCGCGACATCCTCGACCGTGCGGCCAAAGGGGCCCACCTGGTCGAGCGACGAGCCAAAGGCAACCACGCCGTAACGGCTCACGGCGCCATACGTGGGCTTAAAGCCCACCACGCCGCACAGCGACGCCGGCTGGCGAATGGAGCCGCCGGTGTCAGAGCCCAGCGAGAGCACAACTTCGCCCGCGGCGACGGCGGCAGCGGAGCCGCCCGAGGAGCCACCGGGCACGCGCTCGGTATCCCAGGGGTTGTTGGTGCGATGGAAGGCCGAGCTCTCGGTAGAGCTGCCAAAGGCAAACTCATCCATGTTGGCCTTGCCCATGGGCAGGCAGCCGGCATCGAGCATGCGCTGGACGCAGGTGGCGGTGTAGACGCTCTGGTAGTCCTGGAGCATGTGAGAAGCGCAGGTAGTGCGCGTGCCCACGAGATTCATGTTGTCCTTGATGGCCAGCGGCACACCCGCAAGTGGGGGCAGCGGCTTTCCG
>NZ_JBCOTQ010000011.1:33413-49612 GCF_040920445.1 Collinsella aerofaciens
CGCCCGCGGCGATCTGGGCGGCGGTAAGGGAATCGAAGCTCTGGGCCATTACTCGCTCTCCCCCTCTCCCAAAATGGACGGCACGCGGAAGTAGCGATCGCGCGCGCTGCCGGCGTTTTCCAGCGCGACGTCGAGCGGTAGGTCGCGCTCGGGCTCGCGCAGGTCATCGCCCATCACGTTGGACAGGCTTCCGATGGGATGGAACGTGGGCTCCACGTCGGGCAAGTCATATTGCAGGACGGGCTCGAGCATCTGGACGGCGTCGTTCATGTAGGACGTCATCTGGGTGAGCTCGTCATCGGTCAGTGCGATCTTTGCGTACTCGGCGATGCCGCGCACGTCTTTCTCGCTGAGTGCCATAGGCGCTCCCTTCCGCATAACAGTTAAACCGCTTTAGTATACAAGGCAACGCCGGCTTGGAGCAGGCGCTTTACCCAAATGCAGCGAAAACGTAACGAGGGCGGCGGTTGGCAGGCGGCGGGCTGGCGGTTCTGCAGCGAAACCGCACCGTCCATAGCGAAAACGGTCTCGCCCGCAACGAAGACCGTCCCGACCGCAACGAAAACCATCACAACATTCGATGCTTTTCGCCAAAATCGCTATTTTCATCGAATGTTGTGATGGTTTGGAAGTCCTGACCACAACAAAGGCGTCTGTCCCCATTGTGGTGGTTCTGAAGAATGTCTTATGCCGAGGCCTTTGCCTTGCGGCGCTTGCGGACCGCGTGGATCACGATGTCCAGCAGCAACAGCACAATGGCTACGACCACGATAAGCACGGCAAACTCGCGCTTGCCCCAGTGGCGACCGGCTAGCGACTTTTGCTTGTCGACGTCCTTCTTGTTGTACTTGGTTCGCACGCAGTGCACCAGCAGGCGATGGTCGTTCACGCCGTAGGGCGTGCAGGTGACGAGCGTCACCTTGTCGGCGCCAGGCTCGATGGTCAGCGACTCCATCTCCTCGGGCAGCACCACCTCGGAGTCCACCATCTTGTAGGCGAGCGTCTTGCTCATGGTGTGTAGCAGCACCAGGTCGCCGGGCTCCAGCGAGTGGATGTCGTCGAACATGCTCAGGTTGCGCATGCCCGAGTGCGCGGTGAGCACGCAATGTGTCGAGGTGCCGCCCACTGGCAGGCTCGTACCCTCCAGGTGGCCGACGCCCGCCATGAGGACCTCCTCGCTCGTGCCGTGGTAGATGGGCATGCTTACGTCGATGGAGGGGATCTCGACCCAACTCATCATGGGGTCGCGGTCAAAGATGAGCTGCTGGTCGTAGGGCTCGATCTGGTCGGCAGGAAGCTCGGTAGCCTCGCCCGCCAGCTGCTCGTTAAAGGAGCGCGCCTGGAGCAGGATGCGCTCGCGCTCCTCGGCAGACAGCGCGTCCACGGTGCTGGACACCGTGCTGATCTGGTTGAACACGCCCGAGGCCTCGAGCCGGTCCAAGATCCACGGCCAGGTCATAAGGCCCACGCCAATAAGGATGATGACGATGGTGATGAGCCGGTCGGCCCAGCGCGGCAGTCGCTTGCGGCGGCGTTCAGGCTTTGGTTGAGGTTTGGGCTGAGGGCTTGAGCCACCGCTGGCCGCGGCGTTATTGCTCTTCATATGTTTGGCGCCCTGCACCATCGCCGGTCACTCCTCTACAGCTCAAGTTGTCTAAACAAATAATAGCCGATTAGCGAGCTCCTGCGGCGGGCAACGCAGCCTGGCAGCATTGCGCAGCGCGAGTATGGGCCCGCATTTGCGTTTTCAAAATGTCCCGAATCGGCGGGGCGATTCGGGATACAATAGCTACAGGAAACGACGCACCCCGCGTAAGTACTTAGGAGCGCGGGCGACCAGTTTCCGACGTTGTTAAATGCCCGGGCCTCTAACCCCGGGCATTCTTATTTGCGCTTGTTGCGGCGCAAATGCCTTCTACCGTCCGCACCGCGCGTGCGCCTACGGACCTTAAACCGAACCTCATACGAGTCAAGAAACGCGATGACGAACGTGCCCACCGCCGCGAGGGCGGCGAGCGCGTTAAGGAATTTCAGCATTTGGGGACCTCCGATCGAGTCGTCGGCCGCCCGCGCACGGGATGCGTCGCAAGGCCATTTTACTGCGAGTGTATGCACTCACAGCTGGTAAACGCAATAATTGCAAACATCTGTTCGATATTCATACGCTTGATCCATCGGACAATGGAGCCTGGCTGCGTTGTCCAAAAAGAACGGGGCAGACTCCAGTGCGGAGTCTGCCCCGAAAAGAGAATGGCAAAGTAAGAACGTGGATGGACGAGAAAAGTGTCCGCAAGTCTCATGGCCATCACATCCCACCTGCCAAAGGGATGGGTGAGTGAGCGCTACTCCTGCTCGGACTCCTCAGCCTGCTTACGGCTGCGGATGAGGTGCGCTACGCCGATGCACAGCACCGCGCCACCAGCGATCCAAGTGAAGGTCACGCCATTGAGACCGGTCAGGGGAAGGCCAACCTTCTTGGTATCGCCAACGGTGATGTTAAGGGTACCGTCGGTGTTTGTGTCAGTGCCAGCCTTGGCCTCGAGCTTGTTGTCGCCCTTCACATCGTTCGGTGTGCCGATGATGACCTGACCGCTCGGAGCGCTTAGTACGTACTTTTCTGCATTCGAGTTTTCACCCGAAGCCTCATTTTCGCTCTTCGAATTAATCGTGAAATCAAAAGATGCGACCTTGTCGTAATTTTCGGGAGCGTCAGTCTCCTCTACCGTATAGGTTCCCGCACCGAGGCCCTTGACAGTAATGGCACCGTCATCGCCAGTCGTGAACTCGTACGCGTCGATCCCAAGGGTTCCATCGGACTGAACGTATCTTCCCTGCAAACTGGTATCCGCTGCTGTCTTCACCATGATGGTAAATTTCGCATTCGGAAGCGCCTTCTCGGTGCCAAGGTCAACCTTATTAAGCTTGAGACCATAGGTATAGCTCTTGACCTCATCAGGGACCGTCGTGCCGTAGTCGCCGGTCATAGGGTTGTTTGAGTACGTAAGCGTAGCGGTGTTGGTGTTGCCTGCGTTGTCTCCAATGGCGGCCTTGCTGTTGATCTTTGCCTTATAGGAGAGCACGATGCAGGATTCCGAGGTAACATCCGCTACCTGCTTAAGGTTTTCACACTTCCATGTCGTTGTTTTATTTCCAGTCGTACTCTGAACAAAGCTGCTCGTCACATCAGTGCCATTCTTGTGGTTGATATCAACATGAGCGAGCCTCTCGCTCGGATACAGAGTTGCCGTGAAACCAGTCTCCATTGTCAGGCCCTCGGAGAGTTGGTCGGAAAACTGATAGAAGTACGTACCGTACGTATCGTAGTTGTCGGCAATGGTGCCGTAGAGGTTGTACGTTACATCCTGCCCAACATGGGAGTCGCTCGCATCGAGCTCTTTATCGCCCTTGGCGCTCACGATTTTCTTATCGACGGTAGGGACACTCTTCTTGGGAGTCACCACTTTATCATGCGTGCCATCAACGACTGCATATACAGGCGAGGTAAAAACGTCTTTCGAGCTGGTATTCGAACCTTGTGCCACGCTATTGGTCAGGAAGAGCCAGTAACCGGCGGTGAGACCAGAAAGGGCTTTATCGTCCTTGCTGGTCGTTTTCCAAGCGCCAGGCAAAGACTCAGCATTCAGTTTTTTCGCAATCACATTCAAAACGTGACCGTTCGCAACCTTTGTAGTTGCAGTCGTTCCAGCATGGTCATTCAACCATTCGGCAGCATCCTGTGCATTTTGGTTGCTGTAGCTATTGTTGGCATCTTCTGCCTTCACGGCTTCATCAATTGCACTGACCACAGCGTCCCGAATTGCATCCTTCTCAGCCTGGGAAGATCCGGCCCACTGAATATTGGTGACAGTAGAGCCGTTCACGTTAGCCGTAAAGATCTGGATGCCCTTATAGGTCGTAGTCTCTTGATAAGTAGGGTCATTGAAAGTTACGGTCGAACCCGCCGCACCATCAGCAAACGCCATGGTCACCGGGGCCATAACGCCGCCGAAGCTCAGCGCCGCCGTGAGGCCTGCCGTTACTGCCAGGCGTGCGATGTTCTTGTTCATGCTCATCTTCTTTTCCTCCGTTTTCCGGTTGGTTCTCATTCGATCGGTCATCATCTGTCTGTGTCTTAGCATCTGCTTCGCTACGTCTCGCCCCGCTCTCTGTGGGGCTGCCAGCTACTCTTTATGGCTGCCACCTCCCCGCTTGATCAGGAGCGCGACCACGATGAGTGCAGCTCCGGCGACCGCTGCGGCGGCCACGGCGTACATTGCCATATCGCCAGTCAAGGGCATAAAGCCTCCGGTGGTAATGCTAGGGGGTGTGCCGGTGGGCGTATTAATGATCGACGCCTCCAGGCTGCCCGTCGACCCGTCCGCACTGTCGGCGCGCAGGGGCGACTCGGCCGTAATGGTGAGCTTGGGCTTGGCGGCGGCCACCTGGTCGACGTCCAGGCCCTCGGCCTTGACGGTCACGGAGCGCGTGCCCTCAAAGGCGGTGTAGCCCTTGGGCGCCTTGAGCTCGCGGACCTCCAGCTTGCCCGAGTCCACGCCCGAGACGGTCACGCGGCCGTCCTCACCCGTGGTGACGGTGGCCTTGCCCTCTGCATCCCACGTGCCGTCAGCCGCTAGCGTGCGACCGCGGTCGTCGGCGATGCTCAGGACCGCCCCGGCAAGCGGCTTGTCGCCGTCGGTGCCGCGCTTGGTGAGCGCGAGATCCCAGGTGTAGGCGCACGCATCGTCGCTCGGCGTGCGGGTGAAGCCGGCATCGCCGGACTGGTCGGCAAAGGGAGAGCGCGGGTAGCGCAGGTAGACCTCGTTGGGGTTGCCCTTCGCGATGCCGTGGCTGCATGCGCTGTTGAGCGGCGCGTTGTACACGGCGACCACGCGGGCGCCAGCGGTGAAGGCGTCGGCCCCGCCGAGCGCGGCGATCAGGTCACCGGTGCGCACGGTGAAGGTTCAGGTCACCGGTGCGCACGGTGAAGGTCTTACCGTCGGCCGAGACCCTGCACTGGGCCGTGATATCGGTCCAGCCCTTCGCGGGCTCGGTGCCGACATGCCCGTCCTTGCCGGCCGAGACGGCGTCAAAGCCGCCGTCCGCACCCGCCGCCACGTACACGCGCACGCTCGCGGCCACCTTGGAGGGGTCGAGTCCCGCGCTCATGGTGTCGACGAACTGCACCGCGTAGGTGTCGTAGGCGGCAAGGCCTGCCGGGACCGTGGCAGAGAGGCGCCAGTACAGGTCGTCGCCGACCGTGGCGTCGGCGGCCTTCTGCCAGGCGACGGCACTGTCCTCCAGCACATGCTTGGACACCTTGGGGGTCGCGGCCTTGGGCTTGACGGTGACGGCACTGCCGCCGACCAGTGCCATGATCGGCGCGGTGCCGGCCTCGTTCTGGGCGATGGCGCCGTCGTCGGCGACGATGAGCCAGTAGCCACAGGGCAGCTCGGCCGCCCTGCCCGCGTTAAGGGCCACGGACACGGCGCCAGAGCTCTGGAGGGAACGAGCGAGCTGTGCGCTCAGCGCGCTCGTAAGGTGGGAATCGGCGTTGAGCCACTCGGCAGCTTCCTGCGCGGTGGTCTGGGATTTGGGCATACCGGCGCTGTGCAGCACGGGCAGCGCGGCGTCGCGCACGGCATCGCTTGCCCAGGCGAGGTCGGTGGCGATCTTGGCGTCGCTGTCGCCGTCGACGACGTTGGCGCTAAAGATCTGGTAGGCGTCGTAGCTGCTCGCCACGGAGCCGCTCACCGTGATGGAACCGGTCGAGGTCGGCGCGGCCTGCGCGGATGCGGGGAACACAACCGCGCAGGTGCCGATCAGGAGGGCAAGCAGTGCAAACAAAATCGGGAAGGAGCAAACTTTCTTATTCACGACGCTCACCCCCCTTCGCATTCGCCTTGCGACGAATGTGCATCCAGGCCGCAGCAGCGCAAAGCACCGCCGCGCCGGCAAGGTACGTCAGCGTGACGCCCGACATACCAGAAAGGGGCAATGAGGTGGAGTAGGTGTTGGTGAAGACCGGAACGCTCTGTTCCTTGCCAGTGGCCTCGTCCTTAGCTGGAACGTAGGTGACCGCCTTTTGCTCGTTCTCGGGGATATCCTTGCCATCGGCATTGACGATCTTGGTGTAGGTCACATTGGTCGTTATCTTTCCAGAACGATCATCCGTTGCAACGACCTTAAACTCGTAGACCGACTCGTCGTACTTATAGTTCGTAAACGGCATGCTCGGTTGCTGTTCGCGAACGTAATAAGTAAAGGTCTTGGAAGCGCCACGGCCCGGAACATCAGAATCACTCTGCTTCAAGCTGCCAAGTGTGTACCCAATCGTGGAGAAGCTTAAGGTCTGGGACTTGCCAGCGTCAGCCTTGGTCAATTTATCCTGAACGTTCTCCGTGAACTCCTTGTTAGTCGCAAACTCGAGCGTAAACTCCTTCATCTCGCCACCTTCAACGACCTTAGTCGCCTTGGGAGTCCAAGAGCCGCTGGAGGTGTACGAAGTGTACGTGTTAGTGAAGGTTGCGCCGCTGGAGTCGACGATCGAATAATAGCCTTGTTCGTCCTTTTGCAGATCGCTCAGCGAGTTAGTTGAATCTCCGGAGTGTTTAGTCCAACTCAATTTTTTGATCGTGTAGTTATGGACTGCAAGCTCTTTGGTCGCGGTCGCATTATCCCGAATCGGAACAGACATGAGCACATCTTTCTTGCCTTCTTCGAGTTCAACCGTAATCTCGTACACGGCCGGGTCGTACGTGATGTCGGAATCAGTGCCAGCATTTTCAACCAAATAGTATGTAATCGTGCCAGTCGTACCGTTCGCTGTGAACTGCTCACCAAGGTCAAACTTGATGATGCCACTTGCATCATTACTCGCAGTTCCAACCTCGGTGCAAGCGTCAGGAGTGAATACCCCGCGAGCGATAGGATCACTCGAATCCTTGCGGTAGACCGTAAAGTTGAAATCCCCAGCCTTAAGCTCACGGCCGGCCAAGTTCTTGGTCGCCTTCAGCTTAAGGCTCGGGTAGACATACGTATCCGCTGGCTGACCCAAGTACAGGTCGCCATTCGACATGATGCCGCCACCATGGTCCCAGGAATAGTTGCCCGTGATGAAAGTTCTGGCAGCTTTCTGCGCATTATTCGCTTCATCACTTCCAACTTTGACAGCCGAAGTCAGACCGACGCTCCGATAAATCTTCACGCCGCCATTGGCAGGGATCTTGATAGCCTCATAGAGTTCTTCGTTATCACTGAGGTCTTTGTTATCACTGCGTTCTTTGCTTCCCGAATACTTGGCGTCTCCGTCGCCGAGCATCTTGCCGATTACCGCCGCAAGCGGTTCCTGATGGCCAGCCGCTGCCGCAAGGAAGAAATCGGCATGACCGTTCTCGCGAAACACCTTCGAATTGTATGCATCTTTATCTTGATTCTTACCACTACCACCACCTGAAAGATGGGGTTTAGCTTCATTGCCGGTATTGTTCTCTGAGTTGTAAGCATATTTATAATCGTTTTTAAAACGATCTCCGTCATCATACTCAGCGCCGGCAGACGAATTGCCAAAGATTGCCGTGCCCTCAGTGTTCGTTACCAACGTCTTGCCCGTAGGGCAGACTGCAACGCCGCCGCCGTAGCCGCCAGCTGTATTGGCGCTAATGTACGAGTTGTACACAAAGAGCCTGCCAGCATTAGATGCTGCAACATTCGAATCACCCTGAACAAAGATGCCGCCGCCGCCCCAGTCAAAGCGAGACATGCAGTGGTTATTAGTGATGTAGACTGGGCTATCTTCTGACGCTCCACTTATCATCGCGTCAATCATCTGGCCCACTCGGATGCCGGCACCTTCAGATCGGTAGCTCACGTTAGAGGCAATAATTCCTCCTTTAATGTCGAGCCATGCCCTATCATGTTGAAAAATATTGGTAACGTAAACGCCGCCGCCAGCTTCCTCGGAATAGTTGCCAGTAATCTTGCCATCGGAAATGGTGACATGGACGCCGTTTTTGGCAGCAAGCCCAGCGCCGCCACAACAACCATTGCCATCACCCCCGCAGAAATTGGCATAGCGATTGTTCGTAATGTAACCGCCGGAAACAGTAACGCTGCCGCCTTCTTCGGCCATGATGCCGCCACCATATCCTTTAGTGCCATTAAGCGTGCTATTACCGGAGATTACGCCACCAGCCACTGTGACTGCAGACTTCTTGGCATATACACCGCCGCCACTAGGAGCGTGGTTGCCGGCAATTACGCCGTTAGAAATGTTAAGAGTCGATTGGTCGACAGATATTCCTGCGCCGGCACCATTGTACCGACAATAACCTCCACAAACGTAACCACCGTTCATATTGACGGTCGACTTATTCTCCGCGTGCACCAGGCTTCCGACATGGTAGTCTTTCTGTTGTGTGAGCACGCCGCTCTCAAGACTGAAATGACCGCCGTTGATGTTGATGAGCTTCAGGTTTTCAGTGCCACCGCATGCCACGATGGCGCCTTTAATACCTTTAATATCTTTATCTTTAATATCTTTAAAAGCAATACCATGCCTTACAAGCGACTCGGTTGTGCCTGTTACTCCTGGGGACGATTCGGTCACATAGTAGGAAAGGTAAGACGGAATGCCATCGTTGTCGTAAGACAGTTCGGCTTCCCTGCCATAATTGGCGGGAGTATAATCCTGGCCCTGACCATTTAGCTGCAGGCCGTCGTCGACCTCTTCACTCACTTCCTCAGTATCCTTAATTGTAAGTGTCGCGCCACCGGTGATATTGAACAAAGACTGACCTTGACTCGTATGCTTAATCTTATGGCCGTTTAGATCCAGCGTGATATTGCTGCCTTCCTTGTTGAGCGTGATCGTCTCGCTGGTATCAATATCATTCATAAGCTTGAAGCTAGCCGCACCATTTGCATTCGCCAGGCTTTGCAACTCGCCAGCTGTTTGTATAGCTGTTTGTATTTCAGTGGGTGCCGTTTTAGTCTGCCCGCCTTCCGCAGCCAGCATTACGGCATTGCCATCCGACAACTCGCCATCTTCGGCCTGCAGCTTACCTTCAGGCTGACCCTGCTCAGCACCATTTGCAGGGTCGGCTTCGCCACCCTCAATAGCGTCACTATTCTGGTTTTCGGTATCCCCGTTGGCAGTGTTGTCTACATCAGTGGGCTCACTTGAGGAATCCCCCATCACAGTTTCCTCGGCTGCACCCGCCTGGGCATCGTTGGCAATGGCCTGTGAGATCGGAGGCATGACGAGCGACAGTACCAGGCTCAAAACGGAGGCTCCGCACAAAACGCCTGCCAGTACACGGCGCGTCGCTTTTTTACTCTGCTTAGATTTGTCTGAATTTGCTTTCATCGATGTCTCCTCCCCAAGAGACCGCGATCTTGCTCTTTCACTATCAAACGTATCTGCGCAATCTGAAATTGCGCACGTTTAGTGTACATATTGTAACGATTGTTTAGACATCTGAGCAACAATACCGACATTTTTGTAGCGGATTCTCAATTCTCTTGACATTTGCTCAGATTTACCTTCGTTTATTCGCTATCTATTTTTTGTTTCTACTGGTAATTTAGTTGCACATCATTTTTTAATGGCATCAGAATTATTTGCACAAATTTTTGCTCAAGAGCAAACATCCCGCTCACGGTCGAAAATCGACCGTGAGCAGTAGGTCATTAACCGGAAGGAATATCCTACCAAACTGGTGAGAATATCTTAACCCATCGGCAGTTAGAAGCGTGATGTTCAGGCAACGTTATTTGCATTTTCACGCAGATTTTAGGTATCAATTCGCCCAAATCGCCTGAGCGTTTAATTGCAATCAAGCGGCCACCGCAAAGGAGCCTGTCCCCTTTGCGGTGGTTCTCCCCCGGCGCTATAGCAGATGTTCCTCGATAAAGATCGCGATGCCGTCTTTGTCGTTGCTCGCGGTTACAAAATCGGCAGCGGCACGGGTGGCGTCGCTGCCGTTTGCCATGGCCACACCCACGCCGGCGTCAGCCACCATGCAGGTGTCGTTGTCCGCATCGCCAAACACGCAGATGTCCTGGAGCTCCATGTCGTTGAGCTCCGCCACGCGCACAAGGCCGCGCGTCTTGGACACGCGCGGATCCATGAACTCGTAGAGCCGCTGCGTGGTCTGCAGAGCCGCCGCCTTAACGGTATCGTCGGCGAACGTCGACGCCCGTTCGATGACCTGCGGCATCACCTCGGGCGCCATGGTAAACATCACCTTGGTCTGCGGCTCGCGCAAAAACTCGGCAAAGTCGACCACCTTGTAGGGCACGCCGTCGACACGCGACAGGTGCTCGACGCATGCATTGCTCTCGGGCACATAGAGCACGCCGTCCCGAGGGCAAACGGGCGTTGCCGGCAGGCCTGCCATGTGCTCGCAGATGTGCGCGATGGTCTCGCCCGGTAGCGGGTAGCTCAGCTCGTTGATGCCGTGCGCACGATCGATGACTTCGGCGCCGCCGCAGCCCACCAGCACGTCTACCAGGCCTTCGATACCCCAGAGCCCAAACATGGCCTCGGTCGCCTGGGCGTCGCGCCCGGTGCACAGGCCAAAGAGCACGCCGCGCTCGCGCAGGGCGTGGATCGCCGCCACGGTGCGCGGGGACACCGTGTGCTGACTCGTGAGCAGCGTGCCGTCGATATCGCAGAACACGGCTTTGATGTGGCTGAAGGTAGTGTCCATGGGGGCCTTTCTGGGTTGTGTGGCGGTGTGGGGCGTATTCGTGAACGGCGTAAATGGTATACCAAGGCGCGGGCGCGGCCCGTCAACGCAAAAACCATCACAAAGGTGTCTGGCCCTTTGTGGTGGCCAGACCCGCAGGGTGGCCTGGCCCGGGGCGCAAACCATCACAACATTCGACGTTTTTCGGCAAAATCGCGATTTTCATCGAATGTTGTGATGGTTTTACTGCCTTGCGGCACAATCAAAATGCCAGTGGCCAAACAGCAGCAACGCCACGGGAACCGCCGTCACGACCATACCCGCCCCTACGAGCGTCTGCTGCACGCCAAATGTCGCCGCCAGCCACGGGGCAATCGCCAGCGGCGCCACGCCGGCGAACATATTGCCAAAGCCCATGACCGAGTTGACGCGACCGAGCTGCTCGAGCGGAGCCGTCGTTTGCACGATAGTGTTGTGGAGCGGGTTGACGACGCCCCAGGCCACGCCCAGGACAATCTGGCCGATAAGGGTCACGCCCACGTACGGTGTCCCCACATAAATCAGACTTCCCACGCCCACGGACATGAGTGCCACGAGCAGCGTTTTGAGGCTGACGAAGCGCGGCGGCAAGCGGAGCGCGACCACGGCGCCCAGCACCGCGCCCACACCGCTGGCCGACGAGAGCCAGCCCATCCACTCAACACCGACGTGCAGGACATCGCGGTAGAAGAACGACTCCAGCGGATCGAAGGCACCGTAGCCAAAGTTTGAAAGAAAGATGATGCAGAACAGCAAGGCGAGGATACTGTTGGTGAAGACTGTCTTGATGCTTGTCGCGAAGGTGGCGCGGGCGAATGTGCTGGGGTTGGAGCTTTGGCTGGCAGTGATTGCCGTTGTACTGCTGTCCGCGGGAGTACTTTCACGCGCGGCGACACGAACTGCTTGCGGTCTAAAGCCCCAGCCGACAATGAACGCCAGTACGGTAAAAATCATCATGAGCACGAACACCGCGCGTGACGATGTAGCCGCCGCGACAAAGCCGCCCAGCGTGGGGCCAACGATGATACTCACGTTTGAAAACATGGCGATGGCGGAGTTGATGTCTTTGAGCTCGGCGGGATCGTCGGTGAGATATGCCGGATAGGACGTGGCGATGGGTTGGGCGAATCCCATCACAAAACCTAGGAGCGCCGCGCCGGCAAGGACTGTTCCGGTCGCTCTGCCAAAGGCGATGATTGCCGCACCCGTCGCCAGCGTGCCGACGATACTCAACAAGAAATGGCGACGTGGGCCCCAGGCGTCGAGCGCCGCGCCACCCGCAAAGGATCCCAAGATCACGAATACGTTCATAAAGAGGACAGCCAGCGATGTCGCCACGACCGAGGCATCGTCTGCATAGGTGAGCGTTCCGATGACGCCGATAAAGTAGCTGGTCTGAAAACCGGTGTAGATGAGAAAGCGCATCGCCACCAGGCGCTTGGCCTGCATGGACAGCGATGATTGAGGCTTTGAGAAAAGATGGGTGAGCATGGAGACTCCTTGTTTCATACGAATGCGGACGGCGGGCATTCGCCACCGTCTGTCAAATCAATCTATCCGCATGAAACATTAAGGACGCATCAAGCCCCTTCTCTCCGTTTTTCGCCCGTCGTGGACTACTTGGTAGATTGTAAGGCATGTCCCACACATCTACCAAAGCAAAAACCACCACAAAGATGCCTGTCCCCTTTGTGGTGGAAGTGACGTTTGCCCAGGTAAAACCTGCCAAAATAAACCTGTCCCTATTTGGCAGGTTTTAGGCCAGATGATCTTGGATGAGGTCGCAGATGGCTCGGGCATCGTTGATGTTGATGGCTCGGGTCGCAAAGCCGGCGTCGAAGGCCTGACGCGCCAGGGCCTCGTTGCAGGCAAGGGCCAGCGTGTGACCGTCGACCAGGTCGAGCGAGCTCTTGCCGCGCAGACGGTCGACACCGGAGCGCGCGACCACGATGTTGTCGAAGCCCTCGGTCTTGTAACCCTCGATGATCACCACGTCGACATCGTTGTAGCGTGACAGCAACTCGCGCGCGGGCATCTCGTCCTCCTCGCGCGTGTCGGCGTACTCCGCCCAGCGCGTGGCGCAGATGAGGCCCACATGCTTGGATCCAGCCTGGTGATGGCGCCAGGTGTCCTTAGCGGGCACATCGATATCAAAGCCGTGGTGCCCGTGATGCTTGAGCGAACCCACGCGCAGGCCGCGGCGAGTAAGCTCGGCGATAACCTTCTCGACGAGCGTGGTCTTGCCCGAGTTTTGGTAGCCGATAAACGCGATCGCGGGGACGGCCGGAGTGGGAGCTGCGGGCGCGACGGCGACGGGTGCGCTCGCGGGTGCGTCGCCTGCGGCTCCCACGGCCTCAGCAGCAGCGGCCTGACGCTCTGCGCGATCCCACACGCCCGAGCGGCCGCCCTCCTTGTGCAGCAGGCGCACGTCGACGATCTCCATGCCACGATCGACCGCCTTGCACATGTCATAGATGGTCAGGCACGCGGCGCTCGCGCCGGTCAACGCCTCCATCTCGATACCCGTCTTGCCCGTCACGCCGGCCGTAACCAGCACGTGAAAGCCAACCTGCCCGTCCGCGCGCGCCGGCGCCCAGCCCTCGGGCACGTCATCGACAGGCGTCCCCGCCGGAGCGATGGGCACAATGTCGCACTTACTCTTGGTAATGAGCAACGGATGGCACATGGGAATGATGTCGCTCGTGCGCTTGATGGCCATGATGCCCGCCACGCGTGCGCAGGCAAGCACGTCGCCCTTTTTGGCGCGGTCCTGCAGCACCATGGCTTGCGTCTCGGGGTGCATGAGGATGGTGCCCTCGGCGATGGCAATGCGATGAGTCTCGGCCTTGTCGGACACGTCGACCATGCGTACCTCGCCCTTGGCGTCCACGTGCGTCAGCTCGTCGCGACGGGCGTCACGGGCGGGCTCGGTGGCAGCGCTGGCAGTCGGCTGCGCGCCTGCAACGGCATCGCTGGCCGCAGCCGTGACTTTGTGGGCAGACATCGCGGCCCTGCGAGCGGCCTTGGTGGCATCGGCGTACCTGCTCTTGGCCATATGATCATCCTCCGATTTGAGACATAAATCGTTGCGTGCCCTCAATTATCGCGTGTTCCTGCGGTTTGTGGGCCACGGCATCGCGCCAAATCGAAAGTACCTGCATATCATCACCACGGCGCAGCGCCTCACGTACCGAATACTCGGCATCGCTGAACAGGCACGGACGCACGTTGCCATCGGCCGTCAGGCGCAGACGGTTGCAATTCGCACAAAAATGGTTGGACATGGCGCTGATGAAGCCAACCGTTCCCGCCGCACCCGGAAAGTGCCAATAGCGCGCAGGGCCCGCACCAGCAGGAGCGTCGTTGATGTCGAGCGGCTCGAGCTCGCCCAGTCCCGCCGCGGTGGCCCCGGCATTGATGCGCGCCCGCAGCTCGTCGCTCGGCACGGTATCGCTCGCGTCCCACAGCTCGGGATTGAGCGCGGGCGCATGCGGGTCCACAGCGCAATGCGAGCTGGTGCGCTCGTCGCCGATGGGCATGTATTCGATAAAGCGCAGGTGGATGGGGCGGTCGAGCGTGAGCCGCGCGAGGGCTGCCACATCCTGGTTGAGCCGGCGCACAACAACGCAATTGACCTTAACGGGCTCAAAGCCCCAAGCCAGCGCCGCATCGATGCCAGCCATGGTCTGCTCGAGTCGACCCAGGCGCGTGATCTTTCCAAAGAGCGTAGGGTCGAGCGCGTCGAGCGAGATGTTAACGCGGTTAAGTCCCGCATCTTTGAGCTGCGGCGCCAGCTTGGGCAGCAGAGCGCCGTTGGTGGTGAGCGAGATGTCCTCGATCTGCGGAATCGCGCGAATGTCACGAATAAGCGGGATGATACGGCGGCTGACTAGCGGCTCGCCGCCCGTCAGGCGCACGCGGCGAATGCCCTCTCCCGCCACCAGGCGCACAAAGCGGGCGATTTCCTCGGCACTGAGTAGCTCGTCGTGTACACGGGGCGCCACGCCATCGGCCGGCATACAATAGATGCAGCGGAAATTGCACTTGTCGGTAACGGCAATGCGCAGGTAGTTGATATCGCGGCCAAAACCGTCATGTTGCACGCGCCCGTCCACGCAGCCCTCCCCTCACGCGGCGTTTTATTCTTCGGAAAACATAATACCCCACGAGAGAATCATGCCGACACCCGTACGACAGGACAGGTCGCTTCGAGCAAAACGGACTTTCCAAGCCCATCCTCAACACAGACCATCACAACATTCGATGCTTTTCCCGTTTTTGGCAATAAACGTCGAATGTTGTGATGGTTTGCCTGCCCATGGCACCCCGTAGAAGGACCAAAGCGCCCCTAAAGGCCGCCGTCCCAGTGACGAATCACGAATTCTCGCAGGTCGTTCTGCCGTTTCTGGAACGCTTCGCTTCGGTCGCACTTAAGGCCCATAGCGAGCGCGATGGCGTTCATCGCCCGATGCAATTGCAGCTGATGGGCAAACTGAGTCCCGGTGAGGACGATCATGCTAAAGCCCAGCGCGCTCAGCACGGTCATACGCTCCGCATCCGACGCGCTGCGCTGTTTATCAAGATGGTCCGAGCCGTTGTATTCAATCCCCGTACCGCTCGCAGGCGCATATACGTCGATCTCGAAATACCCGGCCTTTGCGAGATACTTGAACTCGTTGGGAACATCGACCCGATGGTTGAGCTCAACCTTGGCGTATCCCAGCCCTCCCTGGGAACGTTTTGCTACGACCATGATTGCGGTGGCCGTCTCCATGGGCGACCGCGCGCCATCGCGCACGCGCTTGAGCACGGCGGCCGCGCGTATAGCCCCCTGACGAGATCGGTTCTCATTGCAATAGGCAATCAAGTCGGCAACGGTATACCTCTGCCCCATCTCGATATAATCGCCTGTCGACAGATGATTCAAATGGTATCGGGCGCAGATTTCGTAGCCATATTCCAGCTGCTCGGGCTCGCTCATCCACGAACCCGCTTGGACAAAGCACATGGCCTCATCAACCACCAGAAGGCCCTCTGCCACCTCGATAAGATGGCCCGGAGGTACCGGCGCCCCAAACACGTGGCACCTAAATCCAGCCGGCGTCGAGCGCTCAAAATCGAAGTTGACGAGCGTGTCGACATGATCGAGCTCTTCTCGTGGAATACCAAGCGAAACCAGATAGTCGGTAACGATCCCAACTGCCGTTGAAGCCCTCAGCCCCTTGGCATCGAGTCCCAATTTGGGCAGGCTCGCGGTCGGCTCTGCCTCGTTAGCAAGCGAGTCCTCATCGTATAGGCTGCTTGCTCGCGAGAGCGGCTCGGACGGGCGCGCCACGTTGTGGTACAGCCAGGCAGTCTTATGGGACAGGACGATCGGCAGGTCCATGAGCCCTCCAATGGAGTCGGATAACCAACCTTATTCCCCTGCCCACGGGTCCGCACACCTTCGTGCGCAAGAAAGCGATTCCACCC
>NZ_JBCOTQ010000012.1:0-30167 GCF_040920445.1 Collinsella aerofaciens
GGTGAGCTCCTTGCCGAGAACAGCCTGCTCCTTCTTGGGGAGCACTGCCATGCGGCCGTCCTCGACCATGGCCTCGAGCTCCTCCATGCGGTTGATGCGGGAGCGGATGGTGACGAAGTTGGTCAGCATACCGCCGAGCCAACGCTGGTTGATGTAAGGCATGTTGGCGCGCTCAGCAGCGTTCTTGACGGCCTCCTGAGCCTGCTTCTTGGTGCCGACGAACAGCACGTTGCCACCCTTGGCGACGTTCTTGACGAAGGTGTAGGCCTGGTCGGCGTCGAGGATGGTCTGCTTGAGGTCGAGGATGTAGATGCCGTTGCGCTCACCGAAGATGAACGGCTTCATCTTGGGGTTCCAGCGACGGGTCTGGTGACCGAAGTGGCAGCCGGCCTCGAGCAGGGTGCGGATATTAATCTTGGTAGCCATGTTAAACCTCCTGTGGTTTGCCTCCGCGCGGGGTCATCCTCCAAAACCAACCCGGACATGTGCTACCAAAGCCCGGGCACCACGGTATGAAGTAGCCGCGCGTGCGTGATAAAAACATGTTGCCGTGAAGCAACCCGATGAATGATAGCAGGAATGCATCTTCCTGCCAACCCGCAATCAAAACCACACACCTGAGTGTGGCGCGGGACGTCCCAGCCACTATTCGCCGCGGGGATGGGCTTGAGCCACGGCACGTTTGAGCCGATCGGGCGTGAGATGCGTGTAAATCTGCGTTGTAGACAGGCTTGCATGGCCCAGCAGCTCTTGAACCGAGCGCAGGTCCGCACCGCCCTCGAGCAAGTCGGTCGCAAAGGTATGGCGCATCGCATGCGGGGCAATGTCGGCCGGAATGCCGGCGAGCGTCGCCAGCGTATGGAACCGCCGCCTGAGCATGGCGGCGCTCATGCGATTGCCGCGCACCGATATAAGCAGCGAATGCGGCCCGGTGGCGGGGTCACGGCGCTTTGCCTGAGCGAGCAACACCGGCCTCCCCTCCTCAATATAGAAACGAGTCACCTCGAGCGCACGACGATACAGGGGGACGATACGTTCTTTGCTCCCCTTGCCCCACAGACGCAGCGTGCGTTCGGACCAAGCGATGGACTCCACATTGAGTGCTGCGAGCTCAGAGATACGGGCGCCCGAGGCATAGAGCAGCTCGAGCATCGCCGCATCGCGCAGTCCCGCGGGCGTCGAAGTATCAGGCGTCTTGAGCAGCGCCTCGACCTGTTGGGTCGTCAGCACACCGGGCAGGTCGCGCGGCAGCTTGGGCGACGCGATCGCCGAGACCGCATCGCCCTCGACAATCCCCTCGGCAGCCATCCAACGATAGAGCGACCGAATAGCCGACAAATGCGCGGCAATGGTGCGAGGCGCCACCTGCTCGCGCGAAAACTCGGCCAAATACGCACGGACGGTACGCACATCGGCCATACGCGCATCGACACCCGTACGCTCGCACCAGGCAGCAAAGCGCTCCAACCGCGATCCATAGGCAGTCACCGTATTGGGAGAGAGCCCCTCGACACGTGCGATGTAGGCGATAAACGAGTCGACGGTATCGTACAGGTCAAAGGCTATGACCGGTCGCCCCCAAACAAGTCGGAACGCGTGGCCAAGTAGGCATCGAGGGCCCCGAGCGCGCGATCCGCATATGCCTGGTAGCGGTCGCGTTTACTGCGGCGCTTGCCGTCCTCGAGCGGTGGCACAAAGCCAAAGTTAACGTGCATGGGCTGATAGCCCACCGTTGCCGGATCGGTTGCATAGCCCACGAGCGCACCCAGGGCGCCCACTCGCGGTAACTCAACAGGCTCCGCCTCGATTGCCTCGGCATAGGTGTTGAGCGCAGCGAGCAGACCGGTAGCCACCGCTTCCATGTACCCCTCGGTACCGGTGATCTGACCGGCGAGACGCACACCCGTGCCGGGCACGGCAAAGGTGCCGTCAAGAACGTGCGGCGCATCGACAAAGGTATTGCGGTGCATGACGCCATAACGGAAGAACTCGGCATTCTCCAAACCAGGAACCATATGGAAGACACGCTTTTGCTCGCCAAAAGTCAGGTTGGTCTGGAAGCCCACCAGGTTATAGGCGGTCTTCTCCTTGTTCTCGGCACGCAGCTGAATCGCCGCCCAGGGGCGACGTCCGGTACGCGGGTCGGTGAGGCCGACGGGCTTCATGGCACCAAAGCGGATGGCATCCTTGCCGGTGCGGGCAACTTCCTCGGCAGGCTGACAGGCCTGGAACAGGTCGCCACCCTCAAAGTCCTTGAGCACCACGCGGTCGGCGGTGGTGAGCGCCTCGATAAAGGCCTCGTACTCCTCCTTGTTGAGCGGAGCGTTGAGATAGTCGCCGCTCCCCTGCTCCTCGTAGCGCGACTGCGAGAACAGCACGTCCATATCGAGCGTGGAGGCATCGACGATCGGCGCCGCGGCATCGAAGAACGCAAGGGCGTCGCCACCGACGAGCTTCATGACCTCTTCACTCAATGCCGGTGAACACAGCGGGCCCGCGGCAATGACCACATGGCCCTCAGGAATCTGCGTAACCTCGCCGTGCACGACCTCGATATTGGGTCGGGCGGCAACCTCGGCCTCGACAAGCTCGGAAAACTTGACGCGGTCAACCGCCAGGGCACCGCCAGCGGGAACGGCCGCACGATGGGCGCAATCGAGCAGCACCGAGCCCATGCGCTCGAGCTCGGCCTTAAGCAGGCCAGCAGCGGAATCCGGACGGGTTGACTTAAACGAATTTGAGCAGACGAGCTCGGCCAAGTGATCGGTATGGTGGGCCGGAGAGCTCACCTGGGGGCGCATCTCGCACAGCTTTACGGCAAACCCGCGATCTGCCAGTTGGATTGCACATTCCGAACCCGCCAGACCGCCACCGATAACCGTCACCTGATCGAACTGCATCTGCAAACACCTTTCTAATTGACACGCTTTCCATTGTGACCGAAGGGCGTCTGGGCGTGAAGCGCAAACTTTGAGGGCGCATACCTTCCATCCATCATGCGCTCGATAAGACCCTCGAGCTCGAGCGAGCCCAAGAGTTTGAGCACGCCGACAGCATCAAGCGAGACGAGCGCGGCAATGTCGTCGACCTTAAGCGGCGAGGCGATGAGCGCATGCATCACGGCCTGCTGCGTGGGATCCAGATCGGCGATGCCAGGAGCATCGGGACGCGAGTAGCGCAGCGTGCCGTAGATGCGCGAGATGGCCATCTCGATTGATTCCTCGTCGATGATGCAGCAGGCTCCGTTAGCGATGAGATAGTTGGTCCCACGCGACTCGGGCGAAAGGATGGAGCCCGGCACCGCAAGGAGCTCTCGTCCCAAGTCCATAGCGGCCTCCGCCGTGGAGAACGTGCCCGAGGGCATGCCCGCTTCGGAAACAAAGAGCGCCTGCGACAAGGCGGCGATTACGCGATTGCGTCGCGGAAAGGCGAACTTACGCGGTCCCATACCCCACGGCGAAATCGAAACGACCGCGCCGCCCGTATCGAGTGTGCGCGTGATGAGGCCGGCGCTCGAGCCCGGATAGACAACATCGGCGCCGGTCCCTAGTACCACGATGTGTTTGCCCCCGGCGTTGACCGCAGCCCAACCCGACTCCTGGTCGCAGCCGACCGCACCGCCCGAGACCACCGTCACTCCCGCCTCGACCGCCACCTTGGCCGCAAGTTCTGCCACGGCAAGACCATACGGCGAGGCCTTGCGCGCGCCGATAATGGAGAGCGCGGGCGTCGAAAGCACCTCGGGGTTGCCGCGCACATAGAGCGTCTGGGGTACATCAGAAAGCTCCAATACGGTCTCGGGATACAACGCATCACCTGGATGCAGCTCGAAGGTCCCCTCGGCCATCATTGGTCCCTCCTTCCCTGATACATCGCCGCCTCGAGCACGTGATCCTGCGTCACCTGTTCGCTTTCGGCAACATCGGCGATCGTGCGCGCAATGCGTACCAGGCGCACGATGCCGCGACCCGTGAGATGTGTGCGCCTTGACAGTCCGAGCACGCATTTCTCGGCGGCCTCATCAAGCCCAAAGGTCGAAACGACGCCGTCAATGGACCGCGACTCATCTTCCTCGGCCTCGGTGTCCGCATCGTCCATACGGGATTCACGCCAGGCGCGAAAGGCGCGCCCACGCACGACGTAATCGCGCAGCTCAGCCGATGACATACCTTCCGCGCCCTCAATGATCACCTGAGGATCGGGGCGGGCCACATCGATCATCATGTCGATACGATCAGCCAAAGGACCGCGCAACTTGCCCCGGTAGCGCTCGACCATCGACGCGGAACAGCGACACGGCACTTCGCGATCGCCCAAAAACCCGCAGGGGCAGGGATTGCTCGCAGCTAGCAGCTGAAAGCGCGACGGGAACGTAAAGGCCCCGTCAACGCGCACGATCTTCACGTAGCCGCGCTCGATGGGCTGACGCAGCGTCTGCAGCACGCCAGTGGGAAACTCGGCGAGCTCGTCCAAAAAGAGCACGCCGCCATGAGCTAGGCTAATTTCGCCCGGATGCACCGGACGTCCGCCGCCGATGAGTCCCGCGGTAGAAATACTGTGATGTGGGCTGCGGAAGGGGCGATGCCCCGCAAGCAGGCCATCGATGTTCTCACCCAAAACCGAATGGATGCACAGCGCCTCTTGCTGATCCTCGAGAGAAAGCTCGGGCAAAATGCCCGTCATGCGCCGCGCAAGCATGGTCTTGCCCGAACCGGGCGAGCCGATCATGAGCAGGCCGAGCTCACCGGCGGCCGCAAGCGCCATGCCACGTTTGGCGACCTCCTGCCCCAGCACGTCGGCATAATCGAGCTCGGGCTCAAAGGTCGCCTCGAGCACTTCAGAATCCAGATAATGCCGTGCGGCATCCCCCATGCCATGGGCAAGCTGAGATAGGTGGTCGATAAACCCGCAGTCAACGCCCGCAAGCGGCACATGCTGATCGGACCTACCGGCGATAAAGGAAAGCCCCATATCGCGCGCCAACAGCTGAAACGCCACCTCGCCCTTGACGGGCAGCACCGTGCCGTCCAGACCAAGCTCACCTGCGATAAGGCAGCGATCGAGGTGGTCACGGGGAATCTGCCCATCGGCCGCCAGAACCGCGATGGCAATCGGCAGGTCAAAACCGCTGCCAGTTTTGCGGATATCGCCGGGTGCCAGGTTGACGGTAATGCCGGAACGAGGGATCTCGAAGCCGGCCGAGCGCATGGCGCACCGGATACGCCCGCGCGACTCCATCACCTCCATACTCGGAATGCCGAGCATCTGGATGCCCGGAACGCCACCGGCAAGCGAGACCTCGACGGTAACGGGAATTGCCTCAACGCCGCGGATGCAGGCCGCATGTACGGCAAACGTCTCGAACGCCATCACGACACCTGCCAATCGAACGCATTGTACTGGTGCTCGATCTCGGCGATATGCCCGCCGCGGATGGTGACGCCCACGGCATCGAAGCGAATCGACCTGAGCGGATAGTGCTCCATGAGATAGCAACTTGCGATACGGCGATACCGACGCTGCTTTTGGGCGTCCACGGCCTCCTCGGGAAAGACCCGCGTAGCGCAATCCAGGGCGACGCGTCTTGTCTTTACCTCGGCCATCACCACGACATCGTCGAGCTCATCGAGCAGCACCAGATCGGCTTCGCCCTCAATGCAACGATAGCCCTGCTCCAACAAGGTGTATCCACGCTCGGTAAAGTAATCGATGGTGATCAGCTCGCCCAGCATGCCGAGCTCGCGGGGACTGAGCCCCTTGATAAACTCGGGCGTAATCGCCCCGCAGTCGAGCTCGCCGTCTTCCCAGCGCTCCTTGAGTTGCTGCGTCTTGCTCTTTTTGCTTGCGGCACACATGGGGTCTCCTTTCCCGCACACTGCATTGCCCCGATGATGAGGGCGCCTTTCATGCGGGTAAGTACCGGAAGCAAACCAAAAGCTGACCAAATGCCTACAAAAAACGGGCCGTACGCAACAATCACGTTGCACACGGCCCGCTACCAGCAGGTTTATAAAACGCCAGAGGTCCCTGTCTCCACAATTGACCTAGAAAAGGCACTCAGTCTGCAGAAAGTTTCCGCAAAAGCTCACACGATGCAGCGGACAAAGTCCATGTTTGCGAATGGCCTCGATGTGCTCGGGGCTTGCGTAGCCCTTCGACTCGGCCAAATGATACTCGGGATACTCGGCGTCGTACTCGACCATCATCTCGTCACGCGTGACCTTGGCCATGATGGAGGCCGCGGCGATACAGGCGATTTTGGCATCGCCCTTCACCACGTCGCGCTCATTGGGAACGGCGCCCAAGGGGTTACCGTCCATAAGCACGCAATCGGGCTCGAGTCCCGTATCGGCCACGGCGCCCGCGACGGCAACGCGGATGGCGCGGGCCATGCCAATATCATCGATATCCGCAGGCGCGATATGGCAAAAACCAATCGCCTTCGCAACCTCGGCAATCTTCACCGAGAGCAGCTCGCGGCGCGCCGGCGTGAGCTTTTTAGAATCGTTGATGCCCCAGACGCGCGGCTCCATGGGAAGGCACACGGCGCACACCGTCAAAGGACCGGCCACCGAACCGCGACCCACCTCGTCAACACCCACGACCACGCCATCCCCACCGAGCTCGTGCATCAGCTCGTACATGCCGTTGACGCGCTCGCGCTCGGCAAGTTCCTTGGCATGGCGCTTAAGAGCGCGCTCGCAAGCCTTGATCACTTGCTGACGCGGATCCTCACGATAATGCTCCACGAGGGCGGGGATCTCCTCAAACGTGGCGCTCGCCAGCTCGCCGGCAACCTGCGATGCCGAAACCGAGCTCGTCATGTTGGCCATATCGGGGCCTCCTTGCATGCAAATCAGATAAAAAGAAGGGCCACCCGAAGGTGACCCTTTTGTCCAAACGAGTGGACAGACGCTGCGATCTTCTTAGCGCTTCTCGGGGATGCGAGCAGCCTTGCCCACCTTGTCGCGGAGGTAGTACAGCTTGGCGCGACGGACGCGACCATGACGGACGACCTCGAGCTTGGCGATCTTGGGGCTGTGAAGCGGGAAGGTACGCTCAACACCGACACCAAAGGAAATCTTGCGTACGGTGAAGGTCTCACGGGCACCGGCGCCGGCCATGCGAATGACGTCACCCTGGAAAACCTGGATGCGCTCGCGGTCGCCTTCCTTAATGCGGTAGTGAACCTTGACGTTGTCGGCAACGCGGACCTGCGGGATGTCCTCGCGGATCTGCTGACGCTCGATTGCGCGGATGTAATCCATGTGCAATTCCTTACTCTTCTAGAGGTGCCGTACCACCTTGGCCGGCACGTAGTTGAACAAACGTATTCGAGTATACACGCGCGGGTTTCTGCTGCAAGAACAATTTTTTTTGCAGACAAAAAGACAAAACCCGCACATGACAACCGCCCGCCTCACGAATGAGACGGGCGGTATGAAGGGGGCTACGCTAGGCGTCTAAATCCAAAACGTTACGCGGAGCGCTTCGCCTCGAGCTTGGCCTGAGCGGCCGCAAGACGTGCGAGGGGTACGCGATAGGGCGAGCAGGACACGTAGTCCACGTCGGCCACGTTGAACAGGCCCTTGATGGACTTAGGGTCGCCGCCGTGCTCACCGCACACGCCAAAGTGCATGTCGGGGTTGGTGGCGCGACCTTTCTCGACGGCCATGCGCACAAGCCCCAGCACCGCCGTGTCGATGGTCTCGAAGGGGTTATCCTTCAAGATCTTCTTATGCATGTACAGCGGAATGAACTTGGCCTCGGCGTCGTCACGCGAGAAACCGAACGTCGTCTGCGTGAGGTCGTTGGTGCCAAAGCAGAAGAAATCGGCGTGCTGGGCGATCTCGTCGGCGACCATGCAGGCGCGAGGCAGCTCGAGCATCGTACCCACGGGAATGTTGAGCTCGACGCCCTCCTCGGCGGAAACCTCGGCGATCACGCGCTCGATGACCTCGCGAGTCTGAACGTGCTCGGCCGTAATGGAAACGAGCGGGACCATAATCTCGGGACGCGGGTCGACGCCTTCCTTGATAAGACGAGCGGCAGCCGTTGCCACGGCACGGACCTGCATGAGCGGCAGGTCACCGAAGACGACGGACAGGCGCACACCGCGCAGGCCGAGCATCGGGTTGGATTCGACCATGCCGTCGATACGGCGCAGGCGGGCACGCAGGGCGGCAAGCTCTTCCTCGCTGGCGCCGGCGGCTTCCTTCTTGGTGATGGCGACCTCGAGCTCGCGAGGATTATCCAGGAACTCATGAAGCGGCGGATCGAGCAGGCGAACGACCACCTCGCGACCAGACATGGTCTTGAACATCGCCAAGAAGTCCTCAGTCTGGACCTTGAGCAGATCGGCCAGGGCCTGCTGCTTCACAGCCTCGTCGTCGGACAGGATGAAGCTCTGGATAATGTTCTTGCGATCGCCCAGGAACATATGCTCGGTACGGCACAGACCGATGGCCTCGGCGCCAAACTCAAGCGCGAGCTCGGCATCCTCGGGGTTGTCGGCGTTGACGCGCACGTGGTTGGCGTGACCGTCGGTCTCGTCCAGGCGGATCTCGTCGGCCCAGGACAGGATGGTGTCCAGGTCGCCGGTGAGCTCGGCCGAAACCAGATCGACGGCGCCGTCGACGACGATGCCCTGGGTGCCGTCGATGGAGATAATGTCGCCCTCATGCAGCACACGGTCGCTGCCCTCGATGCGCACGACCTTCTCAGCCGCGTCGATATGGAAACACTCGACACCGCAGACGCAGGGGGTACCCATGCCACGGGCGATAACGGCGGCGTGACTCGTCTTGCCACCATGGCTCGTCAAGATACCCTCGGCGGCGACCATACCCTTCAGATCGTCGGGATTGGTCTCCCAGCGGACCAGAATGACCTTATGGCCCTCGGCAGAACGCGCGACGGCGTCATCGCTCGAGAACACGACCTCGCCCACGGCGGCACCGGGACTGGCGTTAAGGCCGCATGCGAGCGCCTCGTACTTCTTGGAGGAGTCGAACTGCGGGTGCAGGAGCTGGTCGAGCTGCGCGGGATCGATGCGGCTCACGGCCTCCTCGCGGGTGATCAGGCCCTCCTCGACCATTTCGATGGCGATACGCAGGGCGGCGGTGGCGGTGCGCTTGCCCACGCGAGTCTGGAGCATCCAGAGCTTGCCTTGCTCGATGGTGAACTCAATATCGCACATATCGCGGTAATGGTCCTCGAGCGTCAGGAACACGCGCTCGAGCTCTTCACCAGCGGACTCGAGGCCCGGGGTGGTCTTGAGGTCGGCGATGGGCTCGGTGTTGCGGATACCGGCGACGACGTCCTCGCCCTGGGCGTTTACCAAAAAGTCACCGTAGAACTCCTTGGTGCCGTCGGCCGGGTTGCGCGTAAAGGCGACGCCGGTCGCAGAGGTCTCGCCCTTGTTGCCAAAGGCCATGGCCTGCACGTTGACGGCGGTGCCGAGCTCGTCGGAAATGCCATGCTGCTTGCGGTAGATGCAGGCGCGCTCGTTCATCCAGCTGCCAAAGACGGCCTGGATGGCAAGGCGCAGCTGGAGCTCCGGATTATGCGGGAAGACGGGCTTGCCGTCGGCAACGTCGAGCTCGGGATACAGGGCGGCCTCGACGTTGTCGGAGAAGATGCTCTTAAAGGTCTCGACGAGCTCCTGCAGGTCTTCGGCCGAAAGCTCGGAATCGACACGAACGCCGGCGACCAGGCGGGCCTGAGTCAGGGCGTTCTCGAACAGGTCGGCGTCAACACCCATAACGACGTTGGAGAACATCTGGATAAAGCGGCGGTAGCTATCCCAGGCAAAACGCGGGTTTTGCGTCTGGGCGATGAGACCCTGGACAGAATCGTCGTTGAGGCCCAAGTTGAGGACCGTGTCCATCATGCCGGGCATGGAGAACGGAGCGCCCGAGCGAACCGACACGAGCAGCGGATCGGAGGCGTCGCCGAGCTTCTTGCCGCAGCGGGCCTCGAGGTCGGACTCGGCGGCAACGATCTCATCGAGTGCGCCTTCGGGCCAGACGTTGCCGGCGCCGGAGTACTCGACACAGGTCTGGCAGGTAATGGTAAAGCCACCGGGAACCGGCAGGCCGATGCGGCTCATCTCGGCAAGGTTTGCGCCCTTGCCGCCAAGCACGAAGTTCATGGACTTGTCGCCCTCGGTGACACAGGTGCCCTGGGCGTCGGTTCCAAAACGGTAAACCCTCTTGCAATCGCTCACGATACTTCCCCTTCCATGCGCTCTCGCGCACGACCGTGGTAACGAATCGACCCGCCGGATGCGGGCCGTGAGGGTACTATACGGCGGGCATTGAGCGGGCTTGCGTAGAGGGCGCGGGGTTTGGTAAACGTGTTAAATGTGACGGTAAACGGTAGGTAAAGGTGGTTACATTATGAAGATACCAATGCAAGAGAATTGCAGGTCAAATGCAGGTTCTTTGCTAAATCGCTTTACCAATATCGTGCATTATTTTTAGGTAGTATTTTAAGGACGGTGAATTTTTATCTACCCCAATGAGTTAGCTTTGCTGACCTCGGCGGGCGGCGCGGAAGGCACGGGCTTCTTGGATTTCCATCAAATGACCGATGATCTCGGAGGCGCTCTCCTCGATCGCCTTGCCGTCGGTACGCACCACAAAGCAGCCCAGGCGCTTCATGAGGGCACGGGCTTCCTCGAGCTCGCTGCGCACGCTCTCGGGCTCGGCATAGGAGCCGGCGACGGCACGGGCGTAGTCATCGCCCAAGCGGCTATCGCGTATCTCAGAGATCACATCGACAGTCGAAATCAGACCAAACAACCGCATCGGGTCGACCTTGTAAATCGACTTCGGCGGCTCCATGCCATGTGCCAACGGAACATTGGCAACCTTGTAGCCCTGATAGGCCAAATACATCGACAGCGGCGTCTTGGACGTGCGCGATACACCCAGCAGCACGATATCGGCCCCCGACAGATCATCGGAACCGCGCCCGTCATCGTGCTCAACGAAATACTCCATGGCCTCGATACGATGGAAATAGCGGTCATCGGTCTTGTGAATCACGCCCGCGACGCCCTTGGGCGGCACACCAATGAGCGACGACAGCACGGCGAGCGCCGGGCCGATCAGGTCAACCGAACGAATATGCAGCATGCCCAGGTAATCGAGCACGCGGGCGCGAAGCGCCGGATCGACAATGGTGTGGAACACGGCAATATCGCGATGGTCCGCATCAACGCGCGGGCCCACAAACAACTTGACCTGCTCCACCGAGTTCACCTTGGGCAGGCGCAACAAACGAAAAGCCCCTTCATCAAATTGCCCGGACGCCGCAAGCACCACCTCACAAGCGGTATCACCGAGCGAGTCGGAGATAACGATAACGGTGGGACGAGCGGTGACCGGGCAATCCATGCGGGGCTCCTTTTGCGCTTACGCGCAGGCTGGCTTACTTTTTGCGGGCAAGCTCACCGATGTTGGCGATGCCGGAGAAAACGGCCTCGAAGCGGTTGAGCAGCTTAAGGCGATTATCGCGGAGCTGCTCGTCCTTGTCCATGACCATAACCTCGTCGAAGAAGCGGTCGATGGGGGCACGCAGAGCTGCAAGGGCGGCAAATGCGGCAGGATAATCCTCGCCAGCGAGAGCAGCATCGACAGCGGTCTGAGCAGCCTCGGAGGCGTCGGCGAGCGCGAGCTCGACCTCGCCCATCAGGCTGCGGTCGTACTCCGCACCCAGCTCGGGCTTGGAGATGTGAGCGGCACGGGCATAGGCGGTAGCCAGGTTGTCGAAGGTCTCGGCATCGTTCTTGCGAGCCTCGTCGAGCGCGGCGCAGCGGGCGAAGAAGACGGACGGAGCGATGATGTGCACCGCAGAGACGGCGGCGACGGTATCGGCCGGAATCTTCTCGTCGCGGGCCATGCTCACCAGGCGGCCATGGAAGAAGTCACGGACCTGTTGGGCGACCTCGGCGGCGTCGAACTCAATGCCTTGCTCGCTATAGAGCTCAAGGGCGAAGTCGATGAGCGACGTGGGGTCAATCGGCAGGCGATCGCGCAGGATGTTGATGATGCCGATGGCGGCGCGACGCAGCGCGTACGGGTCGGAGGAGCCGGTCGGGGGCTCGCCGATGGCAAAGATACCGGCGATGGTATCGAGCTTGTCGGCACAGGCCACGATGCAGCCAGCGGTGCCCTCGGGCAGCTCATCGCCGGCAAAGCGGGGGCGATAGTGATCGCGGATGGCGTGGGCGACCTCGTCGTTCTCCCCCATCGCGGTCGCGTAATAACCGCCCATCACGCCCTGCTGGCTCGTGAACTCGACGACGGCGTTGGATACCAGGTCGGCCTTGCACAGGTGCGCGGCGCGAGCGGCATCGGCGGCAAGATGGGCACCCAGATGGGCCTCACGGGCGATGGCGAGCGCGAGCTGCTCAATACGCTCGGACTTGGCGAGCACGCTACCGAGCTTCTCCTGGAAGGCGACCTTGGCCAGACGCTCGCGGAACTCGTCGAGGGAGATCTTCAGGTCCTCCTCGTAGAAGAACTTGGCATCGTCCAGACGGGCGCGCACGACGCGCTCGTTGCCGTCGATCACGCGCTCGGCATTCTCGGGCTTGCTGTTGGAAACGACCACGAACTCACGCGTCAGCTTGCCCTCGCCGTCATAGATCGGGAAGTAGCGCTGGTTGGTGAGCATGGACTCGCAGATGATCTCGTGCGGGACCTTGAGGAACTCCTCGTCAAAGGTACCGACGAGCACCGTCGGCCACTCGCAGAGGTTGATGACCTCCTCGAAGACCTTCTTGGGCGTGTCGACATGGCAGCCGGGGCGCGCAGCCTCGACTTCGGCGATACCGGCAAGGATAGCCTCACGGCGACGCTCGGCAGAGAGCACGCCGGCGTCCTCGAGCACCTGCTCGTAGACGGCGGGGCTGGCGACCACATGGTCACCGGGGCCCAGAACGCGATGACCACGAGTGGTGTTGCCGCTCGTCACGTCGGCAAACGACACGGGCACGACGTCCTCGCCCAAAAGGCAGCAGATCCAGCGGACAGGACGCACGAACGTCGCGTGCTCGTGGCCCCAGCGCTGGGAGCGATAGTTGGGCCACTGCAGGCCGGCAATAGTCTTCTCGCACAGAGCGGTCAGAATCGGCGTAGCCGGTGCGGAGGGAATGTTCTTCTCGGCGAACACATACTCGCGACCGTCGGTGTCCTCGCGACGGACCAGATCCTCGGCAGCCACACCGCACTTGCGGGCAAAGCCCTGGGCGGCCTTAGTGGCGTTGCCGTCGGCATCAAAGGCAATGTTTGCCGCGGGACCGCGCTTGACCTCGTGAACCTCATCGGTCGCGGTGGCGACATTAGCCACGAGCGCGGCAAGACGACGCGGGCTCGAGATCACGCGGACCTCGCCATGGGCCAGACCGGCCTCGTCGAGACCCTTGGCGATCATGGTTCCAAGCTGCTTGACGGCATTGTTCAGCGGTGCGGAGGGCATTTCCTCCGTACCAATCTCAAACAGGAAATCCTTAGCGTCTGCCATGGCTTACGCCACCTCGCCTTCCTGGTCGGCATTCTCATTGACTCCGGCGACCTCGGCCATATAGGCCTCGCAGCACGCCTTGGCGACGGCGCGGACGCGCAAGATGTAGTTAGCACGCTCGACCGCGGACAGCGCACCGCGAGCATCGAGCAGGTTGAAGGCATGGCTGCACTTCATGACGCAGTCGTATGCGGGCAGCGGCAGCTTGCGCTCCAGGCAGGAATGGCACTCGGCCTCGTAGTCGTCAAACTTCTGACGCATCATCTCGACGTTGGCGACCTCAAAGTTATAGGCACTGAACTCGCGCTCGTTCTCGAGGAACACGTCGCCATAGGTCATGGGCGTGCCGTCGGGCAGGTAGCTCCACACCAAGTCGTAGACGGAGTTGACGCCCTGCGCATACATGGCAATGCGCTCCAGGCCATAGGTGATCTCGACGGGCACAGGGTCGACCTCGATGCCGCCTACCTGCTGGAAGTACGTAAACTGCGTGACCTCCATGCCGTTGAGCCAGACCTCCCAGCCAAGGCCCCAGGCGCCGAGCGTCGGGCTCTCCCAGTCGTCCTCGACAAAGCGGACGTCATGGTCGTTGGGGTCCAGGCCAATGGCGGCAAGAGACCCCAGGTAGAGCTCCTGGGCGTTGACCGGTGAGGGCTTGATGAGCACCTGGAACTGATAGTAGTGCTGCATGCGGTTGGGGTTCTCGCCGTAGCGGCCGTCGGCGGGACGGCGGCAAGGCTGCGCATAGCAGGTGCGCCACTCGGCGGGACCGAGCGAGCGCAGCGTGGTCGCGGTATGGAAGGTACCGGCGCCGACCTCGGAGTCATAGGGCTGCATAATGACGCAGCCCTGCTCGCCCCAGTACTGCTGGAGGCGCAGGATGATGTCTTGGAAGGAAAGCGATGAAGCGTTCATGCCTCTAATATCCCCTCGTCGAAACGATTACACGGTTAGGTACTGTACTATAGCGGTTTTTAGTCGATAGCGCCGATGCGGTTGAGCGGCCAGTAGCGCACAAGCGCCACGGCGATCAAATCAGAGCGATCGACGGAACCAAAGTAGCGTGAGTCGGCAGAGTTTTCGCGGTTGTCGCCCATCACCCACACGCACCCGTCGGGAACGGTGTAGGGATAGCTTACCTGAGCGCCGGGAGCTTGGACCGAAAGCGGCCAGCTCATGCCGGTCGTGTAGTCCTCGTCGAGCGCCTGGCCGTCAACGACCACCTTGCCGTCCTGAAGGTCGACCGTCTGGCCGGCCGTGGCAATAACACGCTTGACGAGAACATCGTGCTCGGAGGTGCCATCGGGGTTATGGAACACCACGATATCGCCTTGGTTGACGGGCTGGCCGAGCTCAAGGCTCACCTTTTGCGCCAAGATCTGGTCGCCGATCTCGATCGTGGACTCCATGGAGCCGGTGGGCACCACAAAGGGTTCGACCACAAACGAGCGAATCAAGAAGGTGGCGACCAGTGCAATCGCGACGACCGCGATCCACTCAAACGCACCCTTTAGCACGGAATGCTGCGATGGAACCATTCTCACTCCTCGCTCTGCGAATACGATGCGTCCAGGATCTCCTGCGCGTATGCGCGTTCCTCGGGCGTAAGCCGCGCCGTCTCGATCAGGTCGGGACGCCAGCGGCAGGTGCGCTCGATGGCGTTCTTGCGGCGCCAGGCGTCAACTTTGGCGTGATCGCCACTCACGAGCACAGGAGGCACGCCCTCGCCGTTGAACTCGGCGGGACGGGTGTACTGCGCGTACTCGAGCAGGCCACCGTCCTCGGCAGTCGAGAACGACTCATCGACGTTGCTCATCTCGTCACCAAGGGCGCCGGGAATCAGACGCACGACGGCGTCGGCAACGACCATAGCGGGAAGCTCGCCGCCCGTAAGCACGTAGTCGCCGATCGACAGGCGCTCGTCGGCATACGCATACGCGCGCTCGTCGACGCCCTCGTATCGGCTGCATACAAACAGCAGGCGCTCGCTTTTGAGCAGGCGCTCGGCAACATGCTGCGTAAAGGGCTCGCCACAGGGCGTAAAAAACACAACCGTGGGCTTGGAACCCTCCGAACGAATTGCCTCGATAGCCTCGGCGATGGGCTCGACCTTCATGAGCATGCCCTGCCCGCCGCCGTACGGCTCGTCATCAACGGTACGATGACGGTCGTGCGTCCAGTCACGCAGGTTGTAGGCCTTAAAATCAAAAAGGCCGGCCTTGCGGGCGCGGCCCAAGATCGATGTGGACATGACGGGCTCAAACATCTCGGGAAAGACCGAAAGGGTCTCGATCAGCATGTTTTCCTCCCTACTTGTCCATATCGATCAAACCATCCATAACATGGACGGAAATTGTCCCCTGATCGGGAAGATCGAGCACAACCTGCTCGATCACGGGAATCAGCACCTCGCCGTACCGATCGCCCTCGACAACCCAAACATCGTTGGCGGGCGTCGACATGATCTCGACAATCGTGCCGAGCGAGCCAAAGCGCTCGTCAACCACCTCGCGACCCATCAGGTCGGTATAGGCAGCGTCGAGCGAATCGAGCTCAAAATCGTCACGATTTGCCAGCACGTAGCATCCCGTGATGCCCTCGGCGGCCGTCAAGTCGTCAATGCCCTCAAACGAGACCAGATCGCCATCGCCCGTATCGGTGACGGATACGACCGTGCAAAAACGGTCGCGCTTGAGCGCCGGCGGCGTCAAGGCGACGCGCATACCCGGCGTCAATACAGAAGGAAGCCCCCGCAGCGGCTGCGCGAGGACCTCCCCCTTCCTTCCGTGCGGCTTGACCACACGGGCGATGTTTTTGTACTGGGACCTCAAGGTCCTAGCCCAGAACCTCTACCTCGACTGCAGTGTCGAGGCGAGCGGCCAGTGCACGGGCGAGCGTGCGAATGGCCTTGATGGTACGGCCACGACGGCCGATGACCTTAGCGACGTCATCCTCGGCAACAGAAACCTCAATCGTGGAGGCGTCGTCACCATCGATGACCTCGAGGCTCACGGAATCCGGGTCGTCGACGATCTGAACAACGAGATATTCGACGAGATCGGCGATGCGATCTGAGAGCATTGCCTCACCCTCGAGCTGTGCAGCGTCAACCTCAGGCACGATTTACTCCTCGGCGCCCTCAGCGGCCTCAGCGGCAGCCTTAGCGGCCTCGGCCTCTTTGGCGAGCTGCTTCTTGGACTTCTTGACGACGGTCTCGGTCTTCTCGCCCTCGTTGGCGGCCTTGACCAGAGCAGCGACAGCGTCGGTGAGCTGAGCGCCCTTGGACTGCCAGTCAGCGATCTTTTCGAGATCGAGGTTGATGGTCTTGGGGGCGGTCATCGGGTTGTAGCGGCCGACCTCCTCGATGATACGACCGTCACGCGGGGCGCGGGAATCGGCGACGACGACACGGTAGTACGGACGCTTCTTAGCGCCGTGACGAGCAAGGCGAATCTTGACTGCCAAAGGAAACTCCTCCAACCAAGCAGCTTTAGGCTGCAACTACAAACAAACAGTTGAACATAATACGCCATCGACGCGGGCAGGTGAAGTCCGTGAGACCAACTTCTTCGGTATAGTCGAAGGCAAATCCATATCTTAGACAAGAATTCTCGATTTGCAAGCACATCCACGCACCCCACATGAGCTGCGCGGTATACTCATGCCATGAAAAGACGCGAACATACATACGGTTATGAGGATGCCATGGGCGTCACGCCGCCGCCCTGGACGGGTCCGGCGGTGGGCCTCATGGACCTCGATGCGTTTTTTGCGAGCGTGGAGATGCTCGACCATCCCGAGTGGCGCGGCAAGCCGCTCATCGTGGGCGGAGACGCCGATTCGCGTGGCGTCGTGTCTACGTGTTCGTATGAGGCACGTCGCTTTGGCGTGCACTCTGCCATGGCCTCGGCCGAGGCGCGGCGCTTGTGCCCGCAAGCCATTTGGACGCACGGGCACTTTGATCGCTACCGCGAGGTGAGCGCGCAAGTCATGGCGATTCTCGCCGAGGAGACGCCGCGCGTTGAGCGCGTATCCATCGACGAAGCCTTTATCGATATCACACCGGGTCGCTTTGCGCCCGAAGACCCGCTGCTGGTTGCGCGGCGTATAAGCGACCGCGTGGCAGCGCTGGGAGTGACGTGCTCCATTGGCGTGGGCTGCAACAAGACGGTTGCAAAGATCGCAAGCGAGCGGGATAAGCCGTTTGGGTTGACCATCGTGCGCCCCGGAACCGAGCAGCGCTTTTTGGCCGCACTGCCGGTATCTGCCATGAGTGGCATTGGGCGCTCGGCCGAGGAGCGACTGCGCCGCATGTGCATCTACACCCTCGGAGAGCTATCGCGTGCACCGGAATCCACCTTGGCCTCTATTTTTGGCGTCAATGGCGAGCGCATGCGTCAGCGTGCGCTGGGACTCGAAATCTCTGAAGTCACGAGCCTCGATGAAGAGCGCGAGGTCAAGTCGGTCAGCAATGAACGCACCTTTGCTAAAGATTTGACTGAGCGTGGGGATATTGAGGCGGCGATTGCGCTGTTGGGAGAGTCAGTGGGACGCCGTCTGCGCCGTCAGGGGCTGACGGGTGCCACGGTAACGCTCAAGCTCAAGTATTCGTATGGCAGCGGGCGTACGGCACAGCGCCGGCTGCCTCATCCGACCGACGATGAGAACATTTTCGTGGCGGTTGCACTCGAACTGCTCGACAATATCTGGCAGGAAGGCATGCATGTTCGCTTAGCGGGCATCGGCATGAGCGACTTCGACCACCAAGGCGGGATCCAAACCGACCTGTTCTGCGAAGTCGATGATCGCGGAGCCCAATCCAGCGACCGCCGCGACCTCTCCGTCGCCATCGACGCCGTCCGAGACAAGTTCGGCGACACCGCCCTATCCTTCGGCCGCCAATCCCGCTTCAACGATTAACCGCCTTTGGGCAAAAAGAAAGCCGGGCAGGTGCGGAAAACCGCACCTGCCCGGCGATATGCGTGAGGGTAGCTAAACCCCGTCTCAAATGAGCTACTAGAGGAGGTTGAGGGGGAGCTGGGGGGCGTCTCCCCAGAGTTTCTCGAGGCGGTAGAAGTCGCGGGCTTCGGGAGTGAAGACGTGGACGACAACCGAACCATAGTCCATGAGCATCCAGGTCTTCTGCTCGCGACCCTCGATGGAGAACGGGTGCTCGCCGCAAGCCTCGGCGACCTTCTCCTCGATCTCGTCGACGATAGAATCGACCTGGCGGTTGTTGGTACCGGTGGCGAGCACAAAGTAGTCGCACACATCGGAAAGCTCGGTCAGGTCGAGCACCTGAACGTCCTCGCCCTTCTTGTCGTAGGCGGCCTGCGCAGCGGCGCGGGCGACATCCTCGGCGGCGACACCGCTCGCGGACAGCGAGGCGGCGGTGCGGTCGGACGTGGCGGCGAAGCTCTTGTGCTCCACGTTCTCAAGAATCTGCTCGTCAGTCATGGTCTCGTCGGCCATGGAATACCTCTTTCTAGACACACCCGAGCTAGCGCAGCTGGGCGTAATGGTTGTAAATCGTAATAGCCGTGGGATAAAGATAGCGCCCGGACTGGATCACATAGACCAAACCCTGCGCAAAACAGGAGAAGAACAACTCGTCGAGCGTCGACTCCCCCACCATCTTGCGCAGCGCATGCGCATAGTCGCCGTGGCGGTTGGGCTCGATGGCATCGGCCACAAAGACCACCATATCGAGCGGCGTCATGTCGCAGGCACCCACGGTGTGACGGTCGACAGCCTGAAAGACCGCCGGCGACAGCTCGGGAAAAAGCTGCGGAAGCTCATAGGCGGCAACAGGGCCATGCAAAAGCGGCGTCGCGGCGGAAGGAGAGCCGGCAATCTTAATGCCGTAATGCAGAGCGCGCGTGACCAGCTCGTCGTCGGAGAGCACTTTGTCCCAGTCATGGATCAGGCCGGCGGCAGCGGCATCAAAGCGGTCAACGCCGTAGACCTCGGCCAGATGAAGTGCGGTCTCGGCAACACCCAGCGAATGCACATAGCGCTTGCGCTTATCCTTCATGCGAACATCGAGCAGCTCTTGAATGCGCTTGAGCAGCGCGCGCTCATCGCCCTCAAACTGATCCTCTACCGACAACGTAGACCCCCATCACTCAAAATCTTCTTGGCCCAAATCGGCATATAGCCTGCGTTTGCGAATGTAGCCGAGCACGGACTCGCTCGTAAGATAGCGCACGCTCATGCCGCGGGCAACTCGCTTACGAATGTTCGTCGAGCTGATCGCCAGCGCCGGAATCTGAATATAGCGCACGTCGAACGGCAGCCCCGACTCTTTGATTCGGGCACGCGCCGTATCGATATCAAAACCCGGTCGCGTCGCCGCAATAAAGGTAGCAAGCTCAGCGATTCGTTCGGCATCATGCCAGGTCACAATATCGATAATCGCGTCGGCGCCCGTAATAAAGTAGAGCTTTACCTGCGGCGGGTAAAAGTCGCGAAGGGCATGAAGCGTATCGGCCGTGTAGGTTACGCCCGGACGGTCGATCTCGAACCGACTCGCCAAAAAGGCCGGGTTCGCGGCGGTGGCGAGGACCGTCATGGCATAACGGTCCTCAGCAGGCGTCACCGGCTTGTCAAGCTTAAAAGCAGGAGAGCCCGCCGGCATAAAGAGCACAGCGTCCAAGTCGAGCGACTCGCGCGCCTGCTCGGCAGTCACCAGGTGCCCGTAATGGATGGGATCAAAGGTGCCACCCATAATGCCGAGCCTAAACTCCTGCCCGTCCTCTAGAGGAAGCTCGGGCAGACCGATTCCACCGCGCAGCGACATGGCCTACTCGCCCTCCGAGGTCTCGGCATCGCCCGCGGCATCCGCCGCATCGACAACCTCGACGCCCTCATCCGCAGCATCAGCCACGTCAATGGCTTCAACGGCAACGTCCTCGCCAGCATCCTCGAGCTCTTCGTACTCCGAGAAGTCCTCAGCGCCCTCAAAGTCAAAGGCGCGCTGACAAATGCGGACCTCGTCGCCCGCACGGCAACCGGCCTTCTCGAGCGCGTCGTCAACACCCATACGCGCAAACTTATGCTGCAGGTAAATGACGGCTTCCTCGTTTTCCCAGTCGGTCTGGATGACCATACGCTCAATGGCACGACCGACCACGCGGAAGGCACCGGGCTCTTCCTGAACAATGCGGAAACGCTTCTCACGCTGCAGGCGACGGCGCTCCCACTCATCGCCGCGCAGAACGACCGGCTCATCCGAGACAGCCAACTCGGCGCGCAGCTTAGCCACCTGCTCACCTACGGCAAGCATCAACGTATTGAGACCGGCGCCCGTCACGGCAGACACGGCAAAGAACATATGTCCATCGTCGAGCGCTGCGCGCTTAAGGTCGGCAATCTTGTCGGCCGTACCCGGCGCATCGCACTTGTTGGCGACGACGATCTGCGGACGCTCCGAAAGCTCGGCACCATACTGCTCGAGCTCGCGGTTGATGATTCGATAATCCTCGACCGGATCGCGATCCTCAAAACCACCCGTCATGTCGACGACGTGCATGATCAGGGCCGTACGCTCAATGTGGCGCAGGAACTGATGACCCAGGCCCTTGCCCTCGCTCGCGCCCTCGATAAGACCGGGGACGTCGGCAACGACGTAAGAATATTCGCCGGCACGCACCATGCCGAGGTTCGGCACGAGCGTGGTAAACGGGTAGTCGGCAATCTTGGGGCGGGCGGCACTCATGCGCGCAATGAGCGATGACTTACCCACCGAGGGAAAGCCCACGAGCGCGGCATCGGCCATAAGTTTCATCTCGAGCTCGATCCAGTGCTCCTCGGCCGGCTCGCCTAGCTGGGCAAAGGCCGGAGCGCGGCGCACCGACGTCACAAAGTGCGTGTTGCCCAGACCGCCGGCACCGCCGGGCGCCACGACGACGCGCTCGCCGTCGTGCACAAGGTCGGCAATCTCAAACATCGGGGTCTGTGTCTCGGGGTCGAGCTCGCGCACCACGGTACCCATAGGGACCTTGAGAATCAGGTCCTCGCCGCTCTTACCGTTACGACGGGCACCCTGCCCGTGCGTGCCACGCTCGGCGCGGAAGTGATGCTTAAAGCGGTAATCGATCAGCGAAGACAGCTGAGCATCGGCCTGGATGACGACATTGCCGCCACGACCGCCGTCGCCGCCATCGGGGCCGCCCTTGGGGACAAATGCCTCGCGCCTAAACGACATGCATCCGGCTCCGCCGTCGCCGCCGCAAACGTTAATGCGGCTGATATCGGTGAACTGTGACAACAGAATCGCCTCCTACAAAAAAGAGGGAGACCCTTGAATCCTAAAACTCAAGTGCCTCCCACATATGTGCTCTATGAAGGGTGAATTACGCGTTCGCGAGCGGGCGTACGCTGACCCTGTGCTTGATACCCTTGTGGAACTCAACGGTACCGTCGACCAGCGCGAACAGCGTGTCGTCCTTGCCACGGCCAACGTTCTCACCCGGGTGGATGTGCGTGCCGTGCTGACGGACGAGAATCGTGCCCGTGGTTACCGTCTGGCCGGCATAGCGCTTCGTGCCAAGGCGCTGACCGCGGGAGTCACGGCCATTACGGGAGGAACCGAGTCCTTTTTTGTGTGCCATTGTGTATACCTACTCTTTCGTTACGAGTGTAATCTACTCGGCGACGGGAGCCTCGGCAACAGCCTCGGCCTCTGCCTTGACAGCCTTCTTGGCGCGGGACGTAGCCTGGACCTTCACGATCTTCAGCTTGGTGAGCTGCTGACGGTGACCCTTCAGACGACGATAACGCTTACGCTTGTGGAACTTGAAGACCAGCTGCTTCTCGCCCTTGAACTGCTCAACGATCTGAGCGGTAACCTTGGCCTTGGCCAGCTTGTCGGGATCAGTGACGATCTTCTTACCATCGTTGAGGAAGATAACCGGCAGGGTGACCTTGTCGCCCTCATTGCCCTCGATCTTCTCGACGGTGATGACATCGTCGGTGGCGACCTTGTACTGCTTGCCGCCCGTGTTAACGATTGCGTACATGTTTACTTGCCCTTCATGCATCAGTTAGTGCAACAGCCGAATATAGTAGCAGGCGAAAATACCCCCGTCAACGAGTATGTGGAGCAAATCCACAAGTTCGCACAGGTATGGGGCTGACGAGTCGGCCCTCGTCGTCCTCGCATGCTTGATTCTGACGCTCGACATCGTAGGAGCAGATGGTCACGAGGTCTTGCATACCGGTGGAAACAATAGGTGCATCCACGCCCGGGGTCAAGCCCTGCAACAAAACATCAGCAGCGGAAAGCAAAATTTCCGGACGCATGGAGCCCTCGTTGTCGGCATGGGTGTCGAGCATGAGCACCAAATGGTCCGGGCGCTCCCCCGCCGTGAGCTCATAGCCCACGAGCGTGTGATCCAAATCCAATCGCTTGCTCTTTTTTCCGCGCGCGTAGTCGATGCCATGGTCCGCGCGCAGCGTGTCGATCGCACGACGCACCTCCTCGGCGCTTACGGGCGCCTCGGGATCTAAGTGCAGGTCGATGCGATACGACAGGCGCGTGAGCTGCGCCGTCAACGCCGGCGTGCGCACGTCGATGTACGCCGCCTCGATAGGCGCCAGATCGGCCGGAGACGCCACAGCCAGGCGCTCAAACGCCTCGTCGAGCCCCACGAACTCGGTCATAAACAGGTCATACCACTCGCAGGTCGACGACGTACCAACCGGTAGCGCCGAAGAGAAGCCCACGCGCATGTGCGGAGAGAAGCCCTGCGTGACGGCATAGGGAAGTCCCGCACGGCGCACGATGCGCTCAATGGTATGGATCACTTCGAGATGGCCCAGGTACTTAAGGCGATCGCGCTTGCCATAGCGAACACGAAGCCTAAAGAGCGAGGGGTTGTCGGTCAGGCGCTCACTCATGCGCGATCACCCATCAATACATTCTTGGCGTGGAGCGTGGGGCAGATCCCGCAGCCGGTGCACGACGTGCGGGTGCAGTCGGGAGTCGTGACGCCCTCGAGCGAGCGACGGTACTCGCGCTCGAGGAAGCCGCGCGTGCAGCCGGGGCTCACGTGCTCCCACGGCAGGCGCCAGTCCAATTCGTAGGGCAGGTGCACGAGCTCATTGAGGTCGATGCCGTTTTTGGCAGCAGCCTCCTTCCAGTTATCGAGCGAGAAATGCTCTACCCAGGCGTCAAAGCGAGAGCCCGAGCGCCAAGCATCGATGATGACGGGCGTCATGTCACGACCGGCGCGGGACAGCGCGGCCTCGATGAGCGAGGTCTCGGCATCGTGGTAATGAACGCGAACGGCACGGTTGCGAACGCTCGTGATAAGCAGCTTCTGGCGACGCTTGACGTCGTCGTAGTCGAGCTGCGGGCACCACTGGAACGGCGTGGCAGCCTTGGGGATAAAGACCGAAACCGAGATGGACACCGAGATCGAGCCGCGACGAGCCTTGGGCACCACGGAACGACCGAGCTCCAGCACGTGATCGGCCAGATTGGCGATGGCCACGATGTCCTCGTCGCGTTCGCCGGGAAGGCCCATCATAAAGTAGAGCTTCATGCGGTTCCAGCCGGCCTCGAAGGCCGCCTTGGCCGCACGGTCCAGGTCCTCCTCGGTCACGTTCTTGTTAATGATGTCGCGCATGCGCTGGCTGCCGGCCTCGGGCGCGAACGTCAGGCCGCCCTTCTTTTCGCCGGCGACCGACTCGGCCATATCCACGCCAAACGAATCCAGGCGCTGCGACGGAATAGACACGCGAATACCCGTATCCTCCAGGCGACGGTTGAGCCTGCCGAGCACGTCGCGAATGCAGGAGTGGTCGGTCGTGGAGAGCGAGGTCAGCGACACCTCGTCATAGCCGGTCTTTTCCAGACCCTGGATCACCGACGAGACGATCTGGTCGGCCGAGCGCTCGCGCACCGGGCGATACGTCATGCCGGCCTGGCAAAAACGACAGCCGCGGGCGCAGCCGCGCAGAATCTCGATAGACAGGCGGTCGTGGACCAGCTGCGCATAGGGTACGCACGACTGCGACAGCGGATTTGTGGCGCCGAAATCCTCGACGACGCGCTTGTAGACCACGGTCGGCGCATCCTTGCCCTCACGCGGCACGGTGTAGCCATGCGGCGAGCAGGGCTCGTCGTGACGAACCTCATAGAGCGACGGCACGTAGTTGCCGGCAATGGATGCAAGCTGCTCGACAATCTGCGCGCGCGGGACCCCTTCGTCACGCAGGCGGCGATGCAGCTGGCAGGTCTCGAGCAGCGATTCCTCGCCCTCACCGATGAGGATGGCATCGAAGAAGGCCGCGTACGGCTCGGGGTTGTACACCGAGGGGCCGCCGGCGATGATGATAGGGTCGTCTTCACCTCGGTCGGCCGCTAACAGCGGAATGCCAGCGAGGTCGAGTGCCTCGAGGAAGTTCGTCACCGCCATCTCGTGCGGCACATGCAGACCGACGATATCAAACGAAGCGACCGGCGCAGCACCTTCGAGCGACAGCAGAGGAATACCCGCCTCGCGCATGGCGTCACCCATATCGGGCCACGGCACATAGCCGCGCTCGCAGGAGATGCCCTCGGCCTGGTTAAGGATGTTGTAGAGGATGGCGATGCCCTGGTTGGGCAGACCGACCTCGTACACATCCGGGTAGATCAGGCAGCAACGGTAGTCGGCATCGGCCTTGGAAAGCGTGCCCCACTCGTGATCGATATAGCGGCTCGGCTTCTCGACCTTGGCGAGCAACGGCTCAATTAAATGAAAACAATCTTGGTATGCAACGCGCAACGGAAAACCCCTAAGCAGCGAGATCTGATGCGTCCTGGTAGGACGCCATAGGACGGGTAGCGCCCGCGACCGTGGTCACCAGATCGCGAACGCGGGAGAACGTGGCAGTGACCACCTCGTTGGCACGGCTGTAGTCGACATCGCGCTCGTAGAGCGAAACAAGCGCACGGCCCATGCCGTAGGTGCCCGCGGCAGCAGTGAGCGCCTTGACGGCAAACCCAATATGCGGCGTCTGCTTGACGAGTGCGCGGGTGACCGCGCGGATCACAAGACCGCCGGCAAGCACGCCCGCGACCTCGTAGCCGCGCTCGGGCTTAATGCCGCGTCCAAAGACGGCAGCGAGCTCAAAGAGCATGCCCACCTGCGCCAGCGCCATAACGGGATAATCGGCGCCCGGCAAAAACACCAGTGCACCGGTCGCCATATTGGTAAGCGCGCACGAGGTGATGATACGATTGGCCGCCGCGATGCGCATGAAGGCAAAGTTCGCCGCAAAAGCCGTTTCCTTGTCGGTGCGATCGAGAATCCAGCGGGCAAGCGTCTCGAGCAGATACGTCTTATCGGTTGCCGCTACCACGCCGAGCATGGGCGTGGACTCCTCGATAAACGGCACCTCCACAGCAGACTCGGCAAGCACGCACACGGGCGCGCCGGCGATCACGAGCTCCTGCACGGCACTCTCCAAGCGGTCGGAACCACACGAGAGCACCAGCACCACATCGGTATCGGTCTTTGGAGCAATTCGCTCCTCCCCCAGACGCTCGACGCGCACAATACCCGAGGTCGTTTGCGGCACAAAGGCGTCACGCACCGTCTCGGCCAGAAAGCGCGAGGCGGACGAATCCAGATAGACCGAGACGCGCACCGGCGTATCGGAATCCTTCTTAACGGACGCGCCCATCTTAAAAGCGCGGGTCAGCTTATCTACGGGAATTTTCATAGCAAACCCCTCCAGCGGTTACGCGGCGCCCGAACGATGCCGCCATATGGATTGTACGATACCCACCGTCAGCAGCTGAATCATCATCGAAGACGAACCGAAGCTAATAAACGGTAGCGGAATACCGGTAATCGGCATCATGCCGATGCACATGCCGATGTTTTCGAAGGTCTGGAACGCCCACATGCCAACGATGCCCACACACGAAAGACGCAAAAACAGCGACTCACACTTAAAGGCGACGCGAATCGTCGAAAAGATCAGCAGCACGTAGAGGCACAGCAGCAAAAAGGAGCCGCAGAAGCCAAAGGTCTCGGACAAAAAGGCGAAGACGAAGTCGGTGTGGAACTCAGGCAGAAAGCCGCCGGCTGACTGCGTCGCATGGCCCAAACCCTTACCAAAGAAGCCGCCCGAGCCAACGGCGATAAGCGACTGCTGCAGGTTGTAGGCATCGTCCGAATCGGCATTATCGGGGTCGATAAAGACCGTCAGACGGTTCATCTGATACTGCTTGATGAGCACATCGTGGCCGAGCAGCGAATCAAAGACCGAATCGAGCGCCAGGACGAGGGCCACCAGGCCCACGAGCAGGGCCAGGGTCGACAGCACCCATTCGCGGCGTGCACCGCTCATGCAGATGACGATGGCGCCCGAAACCAGCACGACCAGGCCCGAGCCCAGGTCACCCATGGCAACGACGGCCAAAAACGGAATGGACAGCATGCCGCAGAGCTTGACGTAGTCGCGAACGGTATCGATGCGACCGTTATACTGCGAGCCAAGCGTAGCAATAAAGAAGATGGTGATGAGCTTGGCAAGCTCAACCGGCTGGAACGTCAAGCCGATACCGGGAATCTTGATCCAGCCCGTCATGCCCAGACCGCCCGTATAGGACAGACCCGGAATCTTGGGCGAGAAGATCACGATCAGGTCGATGACGAGCAACGCCGTCGAGAAATTGGAAATACCGCGCAGGTCGGAGCGCCAGACCAGCACCGCCAGCACCGTGCCGATGCCAATTCCCAGCAAATGGCGCGAGAACGAAGCATCGGCCTTAAACTGCGAAGCCGACCAGATAATGATGGCACCGTAGGCGACGAGCGCCACAGTAGCCACGAGCACACCGATATGCACCTTTTGGCGAAACGTGCCGCGCGAGGCCGAAAGTTGCTTGTTGACGCGGTCCAGGCTGCTGCGAGAGCCGGTCTTGGTTGAACGGAACAGATCCGCCGGAGAAAAATCCATCGCAACCTCCTATCGAACCGAAGAATCGCCCGAGGCCGAAGAGGTATCGGGCTCGTCATAAATCACGCCGAGCACGTCGCGCACGACATGCATCGCGGTATCTGAGCCACCGCCGCCCTGCTCCAGGACGGTAGCGATGACATACTTGGGGTCATCGGCCGGTGCATAGGCGCAGAACCACGCGTATTCGTCCTCGCCACTTTTCTCGCCCGTGCCCGACTTGCCGTATACCTGCGGCGTCAGGGTGCCAAAGTGCGCCGCCAGGGACGTCGATGCCGTGTAAATCACGTCGTGCATGCCGTTGCGAACAAGAGCCAAATCCGAATCGCTGTTGATCTTGGCCTCCAGGCGCTTCTTCTTGCCCTTGCCATTGTACTTATAGGCATCGCCGTCGCCATCGCGCGACACGGCAGACAAAAATACGTGAGGCACGTACTGTTTGCCGCCGTTGGCAAGACCCATATAGGCGCACGCCATCTGCAGGGGCGTCACCAGGATGTCGCCCTGGCCGATAGCAATGTTGGTCATATCGCCGGCATTCCACTTGCGGTCCTCGGCAGAGGCGTCGGTGAAGTATGACTCTTTCCACTCGGCATCGGGAATACGACCCGCGCCCTCACTCGGCAGATCGATACCGCAGGTCTTGCCTAGGCCCCAGCGACGAAAGACCTCCTGCAGGCCCTCGGGATGTTGCTCGTCATAAAAGAACGCCTTACCCATGTCGTAGAAGACGGGGTCGCACGAGTTGGCGATACCCGACTGCAGCGTCATGGTGCCGTGGCCAGACGTCAGCCAGCAGCGCTTGCCCCAAGCCTTGCCCAGACCCGTCCAATAACCCGTGCAGTTGGTTGTCTGCGTTGAAGTGTAGGTTCCAAACTCAAGACCGGCCAGTGCCGAGAGCGGCTTGATGGTCGAGGCCGACATGTACTGTCCGCTAATGGCGCGGTTGAGCAGCGGGTGCGAACCCTTGTCATCATTGAGCTCGGTCCACACGTCATTTGAGACGCCGCCGATAAAGACGGACGGATCGAACTTGGGCTGGCTCGCCATGCCCAGGATCTCGCCATTGTTGGGATCGAGACACACCACAGCGCCGTTGCCGGCATTGCTGTAGCCAGTGGTCTTGGCAAGCTCGATAGCGCTCGCCAGCGCCGTCTCACAGGCCTGTTGGATCTTAAGGTCGAGCGTGAGCTTAATGTCGGAGCCGGCCTTCGCGGGCACGGCGCCGGCCTGACCGGTCACATTGCCCGAGGCATCGACCTTGACGGTCTGCTCGCCACGAATACCCTGCAGCAGGTTTTCGTAGTAGCTCTCAACGCCCGCCTGGCCCACGATATCGCCCGACTGGTACGTAATCTTGCCAGCAGAAGCATCATCATCGCCAGAGGTTTTCTTATTCTGGGCCTCGAGCTGCTCGGAGGTAATGGTGCCGGTATAGCCCAAGATATGGCATGCCGTCTCGCCGTATGGATACTGGCGCTCGGTACGCTCGGCAATCTTGACGCCCGGGAACTCGCCGGCGTGTTCCTTGATATAGGCAACCGTGGAGCGACGGACGTCCGTCGCGATGGTATGCAGGCTCTGAGCGCCCTCTGTATTGTCCTGAATATTGCGAAGGACCGCCACATAAGGCATTCCAAGCACGTTGGCAAGATGGCGAACCAGAACCTCATCCTCGGCAAGGTCGCGGTAGGCCACGACAGCAAGTGAGGGACGGTTCTGGACAAGCGCCACGCCATTGCGGTCGAGGATGCGGCCGCGCACAGCGGGTGTGGTAACGGTGCGAGTCTGATTACTATTGGCCTGTTTCTCGTAATAGTCCGACGAGACCATCTGCATGCCCCACAGCTTGACGGCAAGTGCCACAAACATCGCGCCCACACCCGTGGTGAGGATGGAAAAGCGGCCCTTAAAGGCGGTCGCCGCGGTATTGCCCTCGCCCTCGGTGGCGCGCGGAGCCGTTCCATGCTGTGTATCGTAGGTAAAACGGGAATCGCCTCGACGCATGATGACCAGCGCGACCACGATGGCCACAACCAGCACGATACCGGCGATAATAACCGTCATCTGGGAAGACATCTACGGGCCTCCCCTATTTGAGCTTGCGGGTCTTGGGCTTAAAGCGCATACCCGTCTGGCGTCCGCCACGTGCGGAGAATCCATAGCCGGACTGCGGCACGACGCCGGACATCAAAAACGGAATGGCAACCAGACCCGTCAGGATCGAGGACGGCAGCGCATGGCCGAAGATCGCCACGACAAAGCTCGTCTCCAAACCCATAAACAGCAAGATGATGCTGTAGATAACATTAATGACGAGCGCGAAGGCGCCCACAGTGACGCCGCGCGCACTCGGGGTACCGCCCGTCTGACCGACGGCGCTGTGCACCAGGGCAAAAGAACCCACGGTCAGCAGGAGCGACATAACGCCCACCGGCACGGCAGCGGACAGGTCATAAAACAAGCCGCTGCAAAAACCGCACACGACGGCACGGGTCGGGTCGCCCGAGAACACGCTTAGGCACACCAGGATAATCATGAAGTTGACGCGACCGCCCGCAATGGAGATCTGCGGTGCCAGGCCTGCCTGCAGCAGCACGCATACGATGGCGGCGATTACAAACGTGCGGGAGCTCATCCCCTGCTCGTGTAGATCCATGGACATGCCCCCTATT
>NZ_JBCOTQ010000012.1:30320-47490 GCF_040920445.1 Collinsella aerofaciens
GTTCGTCGGTCAGCGAGGTAATGACCAGCACTTCCTCGTTGTTCTCGGCCGTGGTCTGAGCGCGCACCACAATGGTGTAGTACACGTCGTTTGCCGATTTCTCAACCGACGAGACGGTGCCGAGCGGTAGACCCTTGGGGAACACACCGCCGATGCCCGAGGTCACGATGATGTCGCCGACTTTAACGTCGGAGTCGACGCTCACATACTCAAGACGCAGCGTGCCGTCAGCCTGACCCTGCAGCATGCCCTGGGCGCGCGTGTCCTGTACCATGGCGGACACACCCGAGTTCTCGTCGCCAATCAGGCGCACGGTGGACGTCTTGGCCGAGACTTCGATGATCTGGCCGATAACACCGGCCGAACTCGTCACAGGCATGTTGATGGTAAGGCCGTCGGCAGAGCCTTTGTCGATGGTTACGGTCGAGGTCCAGGCATCGCCCGAGGCACCAACGATACGAGCAGCGGTCGATTTGAGGTTGTAGGTCGACTGCAGCCCGACCAGCCCCTCCAGACGCTCGGCGGTCTTTTGAGCCTCGGAGAGCTCAGCAACCTTAGAGGTCAGCTCCTCGTTTTGCTTCTTAAGCTCGTCAAGCGTGTCCTGCGACGCCGTAAGGTTAGAGAACACGTTGCCGATCGCATTGAAGGGAGCCGCCACGGCCGAGCCCACAAAACGCACCGGCGAGGTAATCGTCGTTACGCCCGAACGCACGGCATGAATCGGCCCTGCCTCGCCCTCGCGGATGTAAAACGTGAGCAGCAACACCGAAATCAGGCTGAAAACAATCAACGGGCGCATACCCGTTGATTGTCGCTTGGTATTCAGATTTGTGGAGAAACCCGAAGATCGTGCCAAATGGAATCCACCTTTTGGAAATTAAGCATTGGTCTGGACGAAGCCGCCATCAAACGCATTGGCCTCGAGCACGCGGGCACAGCCGTTAACGACGTTATCGAGCGCCGTGGGGCTGACGTTGACCGAAACGCCGGTCTCATCCCGCAGACGCACGTCGAGACCGCGTAGCAGAGCGCCACCACCGGTCAGCAAAATGCCGTAGTACATAAGGTCAGAGGCAAGATCGGGCGGCGTGGCATCGAGGGCGTCCTTGACGGCCTTGGCCATCTCGTCGAGCGGCTTGTTGAGCGCGCGACGAATCTCCTCGCTCTCGATGCGCACGGTCTTGGGCAGACCGGTGATCACGTCGCGACCGTTGACCTCGACGTCGAGCTCGTCCTTGAGCGGCACAGCGGAGCCGACCTTGATCTTGATGTCCTCTGCCGTACGCTCGCCGATGGCAAGGTTGTAGGCATCACGAACGTGCGTGAGGATGGCCTGATCGAACTCGTCGCCTGCAATACGGATGGACTGCGAGACGACGATGCCGCCCATAGCGATAACGGCAACCTCGGTGGTACCGCCACCGATGTCGATGACCATGGAGCCGGTGGGCTCCTCGACGGGCAGGTCGGCGCCGATAGCGGCAGCCATGGGCTCCTCGATCAGATAGGCCTGGCGAGCGCCAGCCTGGATCGTGGCCTCAAAGACAGCACGCTTCTCGACCGACGTGACGCCGGAGGGAACGCAGACGACAACGCGCGGACGCGGGGTCCACGGATAGCGCTTCTCGGACGCCTTATCGATAAAGTAGCGAAGCATGGCCTCGGTAACATCGAAGTCGGCGATGACGCCGTCCTTCAGGGGACGAACGGCCACGATGTTGCCGGGCGTACGGCCGAGCATGCGCTTTGCCTCGATACCGACCGCCAGGATGCGCTCGTCGTTCTTGTCGATGGCGACAACAGAGGGCTCGCGAATGACGATGCCCTTGCCGCGCACGGAGACAAGCGTATTTGCGGTGCCGAGGTCGATGGCAAGATCGCCCGCATAGCTACCGAAGAACATATCCATCAAAGAAAACAACGCAACTCCTGATGTGTTGGATGATTGCTGGAAAACTACTAGATCATCATACTAGCGCAAGCCCGGCACCTCACTTGCGGTGAAGCGCCGGGCAAAGCTAAATCCCATAAGGTCACTACTGGTTGTCAGCAGCCGAGAAATCCATATCGAGCGAGGAAACGGCCCAGCCGATATGGTTGTCGGAGCGCACGAATTTGACGGTGTACTCCTGCTCGCCGCCCTTGGACAGCGATGCCTTCACCTTAGCGGTCGTCTCGGTCATGGACTGATCCATGCCCTCGACGGACACGGTGGCACCCTGCGGAATCGAGGAGATGATCATCGACTTAGCGTCCTCGGACAGGCTCGATGCCAGGCAAGACTCGGCCTTTGCGGTGTCACCGTCGCCGGCAGCCTGGAACAGATCGGTAACGACAGACTCCTGGGACGGGAAGCCAAAGCCGCGCGTGTAGGCAAAGCCCAGACCGCCCGCGGCGATCAAAATGAGCAGAAGCAGCACGATGAAGACTTTGAGACCCGTGTGGCGATGGCGACGACGGACCTTGGCCTGCTTACGATCCTGACGGTCCTGCTGGACCATCTCGGACTCGGACAGCGTAAAGAAGCCGGTGTCCGAGGGATCGGGCATAAACTGACCGGTCGCGCCCGTAGGATCGAGCGGATCGACGGCAGGAGCGTCCATCGCGGGCGCCGGAGCCGTGGCCATAGCCGTCTGGGCAGACAGCGCGGCAAGCGAATCGTGCACGCGGGCAAGCTCATCGGCCTGCTCGGAGGTGAGCTGGTAGATGCCATCGGCAGTAGCGGCGTTAAAGGCGTCGAGTGCGTCGGAGGGACGGCCGGCGGCAGAAAGCGCCTGACCCATGCCGGCGTTGAGCGCACGCGTGTCGTCGCGGGGGCCGGCAAAGTCGATAGCCGTGCGGTAGGTCTCCACGGCATCCGCCGGACGGCCGAGCTTGATGAAGCAACGACCGAGCTCGCCGAGCGCGGCGGCAGGAGCCGGATTGGCGCCATCGATGGCAGCCTGACGGAAGGCAGTACCCGCGTTGGCATAGTCGCCCGACTGGAACAGCGCGTTACCCAGGCCCAGATAGGCCTTGAACGGCGTTGCATAAGAAGCGTCCTGCGTAGCAGCAGAGAACGCCTGAGCGGCCGTCGTGTAGTCGCCCACGGCGGCGAGCGCCTTGCCGCGGTTGGTGAGCAGCGCGCCGCGCTTGCCATAGGTGCCGTCGTTGAGGGCGGCGGCGTAGGCCTCGGCGGCCTCGGCATACATGCCCAGGTGCATCAAGGCGTTACCACGAAGGTGATCGGCCTCGCCCATAATCTCATCGGGAGTCTTTGCCGCCCCAAGCATCTGGGCTGCAGCGGAAAAATCACCCGCGCGGTAAGCGGCGCGGCCCTGTTGGATCAGCTGGCTATTCAAGGAAATCCCCTTTACTCGTGAACGATCTCGACATGGACGATCTCGTCGCCGGCACGCAGCTGCGAAATCACATCGAGACCCTCGACCGTGGTACCAAAGACGGTGTAACCGGAATCGAGGTTATGCTGGGCGCCCAGGCAGAAGTAGAACTGCGAACCCGCGGAATCGGGGTCCATGGAGCGTGCCATGGCAAGGGCACCGTCGACATGGCTGTTGCGCGGATTGGTGGCAAACTCGCCCTTGATGCAGTAGCCGGGGCCACCGGTACCGGGCATGCCGTCGGGGCCCTCAAGACCGGCAGCAACGTCGGCGCCGGACATGTCGCGGGTATTGGGGTCGCCGCCCTGGATGACAAAACCGGGCACATAGCGATGGAACTTAAGGCCATCATAGAAACCCATCGTGGAAAGCTCGCAGAAGTTCGCGACATGAATGGGAGCGCCCTCGCCGTCAAACTTGACCTTGATGGTACCCTTCGACGTCTCGATAACGGCGCACTCGTCGCCGGCAAGCTGATACTCGGGCGTGTAGAGCTCTTTCTTAAAACCAAACATGTGGTTCCTTCCTCGTGCGTTTAAAGCATATTTGTACGAATTGTAGCAATAAGCATGCGCTTACATCAATTGCGCACGTAGGTTATGCCGACTATGGCGAACTAATTTTGGGAACGCTGCTGCGGCTTCCAGGAGCCCACATTGGCGTCGTACTGGTTCAGCGCGCTGTTGCCGCCCTGTGCGATGGGCGCCAGGATCTCGCTTTGGTGGGAACTCATCGACTCGCCATCGGGAATGGCCAGCGAGATATCCCAGCTCTGGCAGATCACGTCGACACGCTCGTACATCCACTCGGCAAGCTGCTTTAAGTGGGCGATGTCGTCCGCATAGACCGTATCGTCCTGATACTTAAGGTTGTTAAGCTCATCTTGCGTCTTTTTGATCTGGTCGCGCAGGGCGTAGGCACTCTGCGACAGCTCCTGGCGGGTGGACAGCGGCGTTCGGAGATAGCCGTTGTTAAAGGAATCGATGACCTCGCCGATCTGGTCCTCGTCACCGTAGGACACGATGGCCTGATACAGACCGTCGAGCCTGGTATAGAGCTGATCATCGGTGAGCACGGTTTCTTCCTGGACCACCTCGGCAGAATCGTCTTGCTTGGTATCGTCCTCAGTCGCCTCGCCCTTTTGGCGCGTAGGGAAGGTCGTCTGCGCGGCCTGGCCAAACTGGTCATAGAAGTCGGGCATAACACCCATGGGATCGGCCGTCACGAACCAATAGGCACCGCCGCAAACGACGGCAAGAACCGCGATGACGATGAGCGGCTTGGGAATATGACGCTTGTGCTTGTGATAGGCGTCCTCGTCGGGGTGCACCTTGCGCTTGGGTTTTTGAGGATCGTCGTGCAGGGAAACCGGCGTGGGAATATCGACCTTGGGAATACCGAAATCCTTATCGAAAGCCGGCAGCACGCAGGTCTCGTTAGGATCGGCGGCGTCCGAAAGCACCGCAGCGGCAGAGGCCGGCGCATGAGGCACCTCGGTATCGATCTGCTCTTGCGTTAGGCGCGGAAAGCCCGCCGTGCGGCCCGCTGCCAGGTCGGATGCGGCCGCGTCCTCAGAGAGGATACCCGGAGCGGGGCGTCCGCATTTGGGGCACGTACGATCATGCGGAGAAAGACGGGCACCGCAACCCTCACAGAACACGAACTCGGTGTGCTCGGGACCATCGCCCGGACCCACATAGGCGTTGCAGTAGGGGCAGAACGAGGCGCCGTCCTCGATAGTCTTAAGGCAATGCGGGCAGATCACGGCATCCTCTTTTCGAAGCAATTCAAACAATCGAGGTTAGAGCATAACATCGCCACGGCCCCACAGGAACAAGGCACCAATTCAACATCGCCAGGGCGCGTAGCTACTTCTTCTTTTTGCTTGGCATCGAGACTTTGATGCCTTGGGCGGACTTCGTCACGCGGGAGCGCTTGGCTCCGGCACTCCTCTTTTTCTTGGGCTGGGCCTGGGCCACGCCCTCGAGCGCGCGGGCCTCGGCCTCGCGAACGGTGCGATCTTCGCGGCGCTGCGCCATGTCGGCGGCGAAGCGCTTGGCAAAACGCTCGGCCGTCGAACCCGTCGAGCTCACCTTGCCGCCGCCGCGACCCAGGCGAACGCGCACGCCACGGCCAAAGCCGGTTGCCGCATGACGGCGGCGGGGCTTAAGCGAGTCCATCATTGTGGCAAGCTTAAAGAACACCGCACAGGTAAAGACGATGATAACCGCCAAGATGACCATCTGACCCATCGACAGGTTGGCGATGGACAGCAGCCCCGGGAACCCGATAACGCCCGTCAAAATACCAGCGACGACAAACACAAAAAGCACCACGCGCAAGGGCGTGAGCGGCTGCGAGATGCGCCAGATCAGGCTCACGCTCGCCGCGCACGACGTGAGCAGGCACATGGTCGAAAGCGTAAGCTGGCTAAAGCCAAATACGCGCGCCACAAAGATATCGAGCGCCGCGGCCAAAATGACCGCAATCGACGCCGGCAGCGCACGCTTAAGCACGTTGGTCAAGAACGACCCCTTCACGCGGGCGTTGTTGGGCTCCAGACCCAGCACAAAGCCCGGCGCACCGATGCAGAAGAAGTTGATGAGCGTCATCTGAATGGGCTCAAAGGGATACGGCGGTAGCGCGATGCACAGCGCCGCCAGGCCCATCGAGAAAAGCGTCTTGGTCAGAAAGAGCGCGGCGGAGCGCTGCAGGTTATTGATAGAACGACGGCCCTCGGCCACCACAGCGGGCATCGAGGCAAAGTCGTTATCGACGAGCACGATCTCGGCCACATTACGTGCGGCATCGGAGCCGGCGGCCATCGCCACGGAGCAGTCGGCCTCCTTGAGCGCTAGCACGTCGTTGACGCCGTCGCCCGTCATGGCCACGGTGTGCCCGCGGCGTTTGAGCGCCTGTACTAGCTCGCGCTTCTGCTGCGGGGTCACACGCCCAAAGACGTGGTAACGGTCCACTGCCGCATCAATCTTGGACGGTGTATCGAGGGTTGTCGCGTCCACGTAAGCATCGGCGCCCGGCACGCCCACCACGCGCGCGATCGACGACACCGTACGCGGGTCGTCGCCGCTGATCACGTTGAGGGTCACGCCCTGCTCGTTAAAGTAGCCGATAGTCTCGGCTGCCGAGGTACGAATCTCGTCACGAATAGTCACAAAACCCACGGGCTCGGCCTCGCCCACCATATCGCCATCGGGTGAAAAGCCGTCCACGCGCGCCACCACAAGTACGCGGCAGGTATCGGCAAGCTCGGCCACACGATTCTCAACCTGAGCAAATGCGCGATCAGAGAGCACAAACTGCGCGGCGCCCATCACATAGGAGCCCTGCGCAAACGACGCGCCGCTCCACTTTTTTGACGACGAGAACGGAATGACCGACAGCGGCTCGGACACCTCGACCGGACGATCGGCGTAGTAGTTGAGCAGCGCCTGGCAGGTCTCGTTGGCATCTGCCGAGGTCGCACGTGCTACGTTGGCGAGCGCAAAGTCGAGCACCGTGGTCTCGACGGGGACAGCCGCCTCGTCCGAGTCCGCGCCAAAGCCAACACCCTCAACAGGCAGCGGGTAGGTGCCCTCGACCTCCATACGGCCCGAGGTGATGGTGCCCGTCTTGTCCAGGCACAAAACGTCGACGCGCGCGAGCGTCTCGATGCAGTAGAGCTGCTGTGCCAGCACCTTGCGACGCGCTAGACGCACCGTGGCAATCGCGAGCACCGACGAGGTCAGCAGCACCAGGCCCTGCGGAATCATGCCCAGCAGGGCACCCACCGTGGAAAGCAGCGCCGAAGAAGGCACACGACCGGCCAGCAGCTCGGAGAAGCACCAGGAAAGCGCGCTATCGCCCGGGGTTCCCGCGGCATCCCACAGCTCGCTCACACTCGAGGCAAAGAGTGCCAGACCAAGCGGAATCATAATAATGCTCGCGAACCGCACGATGGCGTTGAGCGCGTTCATGATCTCGGAATTGACCTTTTTGACGTACTTGGCCTCGTTGTTGATCTTTGCCACGTAGTTATCGGCGCCGACATGGATCACGCGGGCGCGCAGCAGGCCCGAGTCGATAAAGCTGCCGCTCATGAGCTCGGAGCCTGGTTGTTTCTTAATGAGGTCACTCTCGCCCGTCAGTAGGCTCTCGTTGACGAGTGCCTCGCCCGACACTACCACGGCGTCGGCGGGAATCTGGTCACCGCGCCCCAGGCGAATGATGTCGTCGAGCACGATCTGGTCCAGGTCGAGCTCCACCTCGGCGCCGTCGCGCACCGCGATGGCCTTCTTAGAGGTGAGCAGCGTAAGCTTGTCGACCATCCGCTTGGAACGCATGGACTGAATGACGCCAATTGCCGTGTTCAAGAACACCACGAACAGGAACGTCAGGTTCTTAAACGAACCGGTCAGCAACACCAAAATCGCCAAGACCACGTTGATCAAGTTAAACAGCGTGCAGAGGTTCTCGATGATGAGCTCTTTGACCGACTTAGTCTTGAGCTCCATGTTGCGGTTGATCTTACCAGCGACGATGCGCTCCTCGACCTCGGCGGTCGAGAGTCCGCGCTCGATATCCGTTGCTGCCATACCACGTCCCATCATGTCGCGTCGGTATAAGAAAACCGCCCGGACCATGCGAGGTTCGGACGGTCTTACGTTCGATGGTGCCCCATGTTGGATTCGAACCAACGGCCTTCTGCTCCGGAGGCAGACGCTCTAATCCCCTGAGCTAATAGGGCGAACGGTAGGCATTATACCCAAGTGCGCCACGGGCTAACAAAATAATAGAAAAAGCTTTGCAATTACGTGGGAGACGCGCCGCGACGGCGCGCTTTAGGAGGCAAAAGCGAGTCAGATAGTATAAACTCTCATGCACCATATAATACGGCTCGCGATGCGGGCCGTTTTTGCAAGGGCTATTCATCGAGGTGAGAGGCACACCATGATTGCGATTTTAAAGCAGAGCGCCAGCGACGAGGCCGTAAGCCACATTGTTAGCTGGATCGAGAAAAAGGGACTCAAGACCGATGTCTCGCGCGGCGAGAACGAGACCATCATCGGCCTGGTGGGCGACACGACCAAGATCGACCCGTTCCTGCTCGAATCCATGGACGTCGTCGAGCGCGTGCAGCGCGTCTCCGATCCGTTCAAGCGCGCCAACCGCAAGTTCCACCCCGAGGACTCCGTCATCGACTGCGGCCACGGCGTCAAGATCGGCGGCGACCAGTTCCAGGTCATCGCCGGCCCGTGCTCCGTCGAGGGCGAGAACCTCATCCGCATCGCCCGCCGCGTGAAGGCCGCCGGCGCCACGATGCTGCGCGGCGGCGCCTACAAGCCCCGCACCTCCCCGTACGCCTACCAGGGCATGGGTCCCGCCGGCCTGGACCTACTGTGCGAGGCATCCGCCGAGCTCGACATGCCGATCGTCACCGAGATCATGGACCCGCGCGACGTGCAGGTCTTCCTCGACAAGAAGATCGACGTCATGCAGATTGGCGCTCGCAACGCCCAGAACTTCCCCCTGCTCAAGGAGGTCGGCAAGACCCAGACCCCGATCCTACTCAAGCGCGGCATGTCAGGCACCGTCGACGAGTTGCTTATGGCAGCCGAGTACATCATGAGCGAGGGCAACGACAACGTCATCCTGTGCGAGCGCGGCATCCGCACCTTCGAGACACGCACCCGCAACACCTTCGACCTCAACGCCGTGCCGGTGCTGCACCACCTGTCGCACCTGCCCGTCGTCGCCGACCCCAGCCACGCCACCGGTTACACCCGCTATGTTGAGCCCATGGCGCTCGCCGCGACCGCCTGCGGCGCCAACGGTCTGGAGATCGAGGTCCACGACGACCCGAGCCACGCTTGGTCCGACGGTGCTCAGGCCCTCACTCCCGACCAGTTCGACGACACCATGCGCCGCATCCGCGCCATCCGCGAGGTCGTCTGCCAAGAGACCGTTCAGGAGTAGGCCATGGGTACGGTGAGAAACGCACGCGTTAACCAGGGCGGCCCCAAGTGCGCCGGTATCGTGGGCCTGGGCCTCATCGGCGGTAGCTTTGCCCGCGGCTATGCGCAGGCGGGCGTCCGCGTGCTGGCCTGGGACCCCGATGACGACGTCATGACGGCCGCCAGCATGGGCACCGTTGCCGGCGAGCTCAACGACGAGACGCTCGGCGAATGCGACATCATCGTCCTGGCATGCTACCCCGAGGCCTGCATCGAGTGGCTCGAGACGCACGCCCAGGCGCTCGCCGACGCCACCGACACCGAGGCCATCATGGGCCCCGTGGTGATCGACACCGTGGGCGTCAAGGGCATCGTGTGCGAGCGCGCCTTTGAGCTTGCCCACAAGCACGGTTTTTACTTTGTGGGCGCGCACCCCATGGCGGGCACGCAGTTCTCGGGCTACGCGCATTCCCGCGCCGACCTGTTCCAGGACGCACCGCTCGTGCTCGTACCGCCCGCAGTGGACGACGCACTTAAGCTGGAGCTTTTGGGCCAGGTGCGCGAGATGGTACGTCCCCTGGGCTTTGGCAAGTTCAGCGTAACGAGCGCTGCCGAGCACGACCGCGTCATCGCCTTTACAAGCCAGCTCGCGCACGTCGTCTCCAACGCCTATGTTAAGAGCCCGACCGCTCAGGTCCACCACGGCTTTTCGGCCGGCAGCTACCGCGACCTCACCCGCGTGGCGCACCTCAATCCTCAGATGTGGTCCGAGCTCATGATCGACGACGCCGATGCACTCGCCTTCGAGATCGACCATCTGATCGAATCGCTCGGCGCCTACAGCCGCGCCCTTAAGGACCGCGACCAGCGCTATCTGGAGAATCTCCTTGCCGAGGGTGACCGCATCAAGCGCGCACTCGACGACGAGGCCTCCCACTAGACCACCTATCACGCCAGGTCGAAAGGACCGAAGCTTATGGCGATTACCATCGATATCGACACCGCACGCCCCTACCAGGTGCATGTGGGCACGTTTTTGCTGGAGCAGGCAGGCCCGCTCGTACGCGTTACCGCCGGCGGCACCCGCGCCGTCATCGTGACGGACACCAACGTAGGCCCCCTCTACCAGATGCCCGTTAAGCAGAGCCTCGAATCCGCAGGCTACGAGGTGAGCATCTGCACCTTCGAGGCCGGCGAGGCCCATAAGCGTGCCGAGACCTACGTTGCCATTTTGGAGTTTGTGGCCGAGCACGAGCTTTCGCGCTCCGACGTGATCGTGGCGCTCGGCGGCGGCGTCGTGGGCGACGTGGCAGGCTTTGTGGCCGCCACCTACATGCGCGGCTGCAAGTTTGTGCAGATTCCCACAAGCCTGCTCGCCATGGTGGATTCGTCGGTCGGCGGCAAGACGGCCATCGACCTGGCAGCCGGCAAGAACCTGGCCGGCGCCTTTTGGCAGCCGAGCGTGGTCATCGCCGACGTGGGGTGCCTGGCAACCCTCACGCCCGAACAGTTCGCCGACGGCTGCGGCGAGGTCGTCAAGCACGCCGTGATCGCCGACCCGGAGCTTTTCGCCGAGCTGGAGAAGACCCCGCTCACGCTGGAGCTGCTCAACCGCGATGTGGCCCGCGTAGCGCTCATCATCGCCCGCAATATCGACATTAAGCGCGCCGTGGTCGTTGCCGACGAGCGCGAAACCAATCAGCGCAAACTCCTCAACTTTGGCCACAGCGCCGGGCACGCCGTCGAGGCCTGCAAGCACTTTGAGCTCGGCCACGGCAACTGCGTGTCGATTGGCATGGGCATCATCACGCGTGCCGCAGCCCTGCATGGCGTTTGCGATGCCGAGCTGCCCGATCGTATTGAGAGGCTCTGCGCCCGCCACGGCCTCAAAACCCGCTGCGACCTAGATGCCGATGCCGTCTTTGCCGAGGCGCTCCATGACAAAAAGCGCGCGGGCGACACCATCGACCTGGTAATTCCGCACGACATCGGCCGTTGCAGCATCGACCGCACGCCGCTTTCCACCTTCCACGATTTGATTGCCGAGGGCCTCGGCCAGAAGGGAGACGCTTCCGCATGTTAGCCCGCATCACCCCGTCCCCGCTCAAGGGCACCGTTCCCGCCATCGCGTCCAAGTCGATGGCGCATCGCCTCATCATCTGCGCGGCGCTTGCCAACGGTGAGACGCACGTTGCCTGTAACACGACCTGCGCCGATATCGAGGCCACGGTGCGCTGCCTCACGGCGCTCGGCGCCCGCATCGAGACCGTCGAGGACGGCTTCCAGGTCCACCCCACCATGAAGAGCATTGAATTTGGCCTGCTCAAGGCCCTTGCCGGCGGCACGCTCGACTGCGGCGAGAGTGGCTCCACGCTGCGCTTCATGCTGCCTGTCGCCTGCGCGCTGGGTGCGGAGGCCACCTTTGTGGGCCAGGGCCGCCTGGGCGCCCGCCCGCTTTCCCCGCTCTCGGACGAGATCATCGCCGCCGGTTGCGACCTGCAGGGCCTGGGCGGCTTTCCGCTCAAGACGAGCGGACGCATGCGCCCGGGCACCTTTGTGCTACCGGGCAACGTAAGCTCGCAGTACATCTCGGGCCTGCTATTGGCAGCCCCGTTGCTCGCCCAGCCCTCCTGCGTGCAGGTGACCGGCCTCATTGAGAGCCGCCCCTACATCAACCTGACGATCCAGGCCATGAAGGCCTTCGGCGTCGAGGTCAACGTCGAGCGTATTCCGGCCAAGGACGGCCAGCCCGAGGTCACGAACTTCCGCGTGAACAGCGGCTCGTACCGCACGCCCGGCAGCGTGGCCGTCGAGGGCGACTGGTCCAACGCGGCCTTTTGGCTGTGCGCCGGCGCCATCGGCTCCGACCCCATCACCGTCGAGGGCGTGTCGCTGAGCTCCGCACAGGGCGACCGCAACGTGCTCGCCGCGCTTTCGCGCTTTGGCGCCCGCATCGTGCGCTCCACCAACGCCGCCACCGTCCAGTCCGACAAGCTCGCCGGCTTTGAGATGAGCGCCCACGACATTCCGGACCTGGTGCCTGTTATCTCGGCCGTGGCATCGCTGGCTCAGGGCCGCACGTTCATCCGTGACTGCGCGCGCCTGCGCATCAAGGAATCTGACCGCCTGGTCACCACCACCCGCGAGCTCACCGCGCTGGGCGCGCAGGTGCGCATCGCCGGTGACGACCTCATCATCAAAGGCGTCGATGCCTTTACCGGCGGCGAGGTCGATTCGCACAACGACCACCGCATCGCCATGATGGCCGCCATCGCCGCGAGCCGCGCCACCGGCGAGGTCGTGATCCACGGCGCTGAGGCCGTCAACAAGTCCTATCCCGATTTCTTCGACCACTACCGCCTGTTGGGCGGCAAGGTCACGCTCGAGGAGGAATAGCATGTCCTCGACCTTTGGCAACGTCTTGCACTTAAGCATCTTCGGCCAGTCGCACTCCCCCGCCATCGGCTGCTCGCTCGATGGCATTCCGGCAGGTATCGCCGTTGACTTGGAGCAGCTGCAGGCCTTTTTGGACCGTCGCGCCCCCGGCCGTGACGAGACCGCGACCAAGCGCCGCGAGGCCGACGCCGCGCATATCATCGCCGGTGTGGTCGATGGACACACCACCGGCGCACCCATCGCAGCGATTATTGAGAACACCAACACGCGCTCCAAGGATTACTCCGAGCTGCGCCGCAAACCCCGCCCCGGGCACGCAGATTTCCCTGCGCGCGTGAAGTATCACAACATGCACGATGTCGCCGGCGGCGGGCATTTTTCCGGTCGCCTAACGGCACCCTTGTGCATCGCCGGCGGGATCGCGCTGCAAGCACTCGAGGCCCGTGGCATTCAGGTCATGGCGCACGTCGCGCAGATCGGCGGCATCTCCGACCTGCCCATGGACGATATGGTCTATCGCGAGGCCGACCGCAAGGCGATCCTTACGAACGATCTGCCGTGCATTGACGCCGCCGCAGCCGGCCGCATGCGCGAGGAGATCCTATCCGCGCGCGACGAACTCGACAGCATCGGCGGCATTGTGGAGTGCGGCATTTACGGGCTTCCCGCGGGCATCGGCGACCCCATGTTCGACGGCATCGAGAACCGCATCGCGCAAATCGCGTTTGGCATTCCCGCCGTAAAGGGCGTGGAGTTTGGCATGGGCTTTGCCGTGGCCGCCATGCGCGGCAGCGAGAACAACGACCCGTATCGCATCGACGCCGAGACCGACGAGATCGAGGTCGAGTCCAACAACGCCGGCGGCATTCTGGGCGGCATCTCCACCGGAGCGCCCGTCATGTGGCGCATGGCCGTAAAGCCGACGCCCTCCATTGGCCGCAAGCAGCAGACGGTGGACATGGACGCCATGGAAAATGCCGAGCTCTCGATCCACGGCCGCCACGATCCCTGCATCGTCCCCCGAGCCGTCCCCGTAGCCGAAGCAGCCGCCGCCCTCGCCATCTGGGACGCTCTCCTCGAGGACGCCGCCCAGCTCTAACCCGACTCACCTGGGTTGCCTGCCAACTCAGCCGTTACGTGAAAGGGGCCTCCATGGACCTTGCTGACATCCGCCAGGCCATCGATGGCATCGACACCACGCTCCTCAACAGCTTTGTCGAGCGCATGGACATTGCCACCGAGGTAGCCAAGTCAAAAATCGAGATGGGCAAGGCCGTCTTCGACCCCGCCCGTGAGCGCTCCAAGCTCAACAACCTCGCCAGCCGCGCGCCCGAGCGCTACGAGGCGCAGACCATCACCCTGTTCCGTCTCCTCATGAGCATGAGCAAGGCCGAGCAGCAGCGCTACATCAACGAGCTCAAGGGCATCACCGTCTCGCAAAAGGCCCACGCCACGGCTGCAGTCTCCGACACGGCCTTCCCTCAAACGGCCACCGTTGCCTGCCAGGGCGTGGAGGGTGCCTATAGCCAGATCGCCGCGTGCAAACTCTTCGACGTGCCCGACATCGCGTTTTTCGAGACCTTCGAAGGCGTTATGCGCGCTGTGCGCGACGGCTTCTGCGAGTTTGGCGTGCTGCCCATCGAGAACTCCACCGCCGGCTCGGTCAACGCCGTCTACGACCTGCTCGCCCAGTTCGACTTCCACATCGTGCGCTCGCTTCGCCTCAAGATCGACCACAACTTGCTCGTCAAGCCCGGCACCAAGCTCGCCGACGTGCGCGAGGTCTACAGCCACGGCCAAGCCATTGCCCAGTGTGCCGGCTTTATCGAGTCCCACGACCTGCACGCCACCAAGTACCCAAACACGGCCATGTCGGCCGAGATGGTCGCCAACTCCGAGCGCACCGACGTCGCCGCCATCGCCTCGCGCAGCTGTGCCACGCTGTATGGCCTCGAGGTGCTGGAGCCCAATATCCAAGACTCGGACAACAACTACACGCGCTTTGTCGTCATCGGCCGCGAGCCGCGCGTCTACCCCGGCGCTAATCGCACCTCGCTCATGATCACCACGGCCAACGAGCCGGGCGCCCTCTATCGCGTGCTCGAGCGCTTCTACGCACTCAACATCAACCTCATCAAGCTCGAGAGCCGCCCCATCCCCGGCCGCGACTTTGAGTTTATGTTCTACTTTGATCTGGACTGCCCCTTTGGCAGCAAGGCCCTCGACGACCTGCTCGATTCCATCGACGACGTGTGCGAGAGCTTCACCTACTTTGGCAGCTACACGGAGGTGCTCTAGATGACCGATACCGCCGCAACCCGCCCCTACGGCGTGCTGGGCCGCGTGCTGGGCCACAGCTACACCCCGACCATCTACAAAGAGCTGGCGGAGCTTGAGTACGTGCGTTTTGAGCGCGAACCCGAGGACCTCGCGGCCTTTATGACGGGCGACGAATGGGAGGGCACCAACGTGACCATCCCCTACAAGCGCGCCGTCATGGAGTACCTGGACGAGCTGAGCCCGCTGGCCGAACGCATGGGCAACGTCAACACCATCACACGCCTGCCTGACGGTCGTTTGCGCGGCGACAACACCGACTACTTTGGTTTTCAGTGCCTGGTCGAGGAGCTGGGCGTAGAGGTCGCCGGTAAGAAGGTCCTTGTGCTCGGTGCCACCGGCGGTGCCGGTACCACGGCCAGCATGGTGCTCGGCGACCTGGGCGCCACCGTAGTGCCCGTGGGTCGCACGAGCGAGGTCAACTATGGCAACATCGCGCAGCAATCCGATGCGGCACTGCTCGTCAACTGCACGCCCGCCGGCATGTTCCCCCACTGCCCCGACGCGCCTTGCACGCTCGAAAGCCTCGATGCGCTCGAGGGCGTCATCGACATTGTCTACAACCCCGCCCGCACGGGCCTGATGCTCGAGGCCGAGCGCCGCGGCATCCCCTGCATCGGCGGCCTGCTTATGCTTGTTGCCCAGGCGGCACAAGCTGTCGAGCGCTATACCGGCAAAGCCACCCCGCGCGAGCGCATCCTGGATGTGACGGAACGTCTGTCCCGCCGCGAGCAAAACATCGCGCTCATCGGCATGCCGGGCTCGGGCAAGACCCGCGTGGGTGAGCAGATTGCCCTGCTCACGGGTCGCGAGCACATCGACCTGGACCGCGCGCTTGAGGAGCGTCTAGGCATGCCCTGCGCCGACTTTATCGTCGAGCGCGGCGAGCCGGCCTTCCGCGAGCAGGAGACGGCGGCCCTGGCCGGCATCTCCAAGCGCAGCGGCCTGGTGCTTTCCACCGGCGGCGGCGTGGTCACGCGCGACGAGAACTACCCGCTGCTGCACCAGAACAGCCAGATCGTGATGCTCAACCGTAAGCTTGACGAGCTCGCCCACAAGGGACGCCCCATCACCGCCCGCGACGGCATCGATAAGCTCGCCGAGCAACGCATGCCGCGCTACCGCGCCTGGGCCGACTACATCATCGACTCACGGGACTGCGCCGCCAACACCGCCCGCGCCGTCCTCGACACCCTCCCACCCGCTCTCTAACAAAAACCACCGCAAAGGGGACAGGCACCTTTGTGGTGGTTTTTCATTCCGCCTCGCCAATTCGACCAACCGCAAAGGAAGCAACCATGAAAGCACTCGTCATCAACGGCCCCAACCTCAACATGCTCGGCATTCGCGAGCCGGGCATCTACGGCAGCGACAACTACGACCGCTTGGTCCAAATATGCCAGAAGGCAGGCGCCGAGCAGGGTTTTGACGAGGTCGAGGTCTTCCAGTCCAACCACGAGGGCAGCATCGTCGACAAGATCCAGGAGGCCTATGGGAAGGTCGACGGCATCGTCATCAACCCGGCCGCCTACACGCATACGAGCGTGGCCATCCTGGACGCGCTCAAAGCCGTCGCCATCCCTGCCGTCGAGGTTCACATCAGTGCCGTCGAGACGCGCGAGGACTTCCGCCAGGTGAGCTACGCCCGCCTAGCCTGCTTCGCCACCATCACCGGCGAGGGCCTGCAGGGATATGCCCACGCACTGGAGCTGCTGAGGGAGCGTCTCGAAGAGTAGCCTAGCGATCAAATCCATCAGCGCCGATTCACACGCCAATAAAACCAATGCCGGCAGTAGCACCTCGCTGCTGCCGGCAATTTATTACTGGCATATAATCGTTGCAGTCACACAACGTCTGGAGACCCACATGCTGAGCATTCACCTGGGGGATTACCCCGGTTCCATCTACGATACCGAGACCTATTTTAGGAACTCGTACCTGGATTCCTGGTTCGAGGACCCTCTGGCAGCGCAGATGATTAAAGGTGTTGACGGTTCAGAACTCATCGGCCCCCACAACATCATCAGCAAACAGCTCGGTTCGATTACGCCCCTCGAGCTTTCCGGCGGCGTTAAGACGCTTCTGCTGGTGCACAATCTCCCAAAC
>NZ_JBCOTQ010000013.1:0-45934 GCF_040920445.1 Collinsella aerofaciens
CAGCCGCTCGAATATCACCTGCGAGTTGGTGACGCCCTTCCGCAGGAGGTCGTCCACCAGGCCGGTGTGGCCGGCGAGCACGCCCGGCGCGGCCCTCCTCCCGCTGTTCCCGTGGGGCAGGGCCCTGAACCCGTGTGCCCTGACCGTCCTCGCGCGGGAGCGGGTGAGCCCCGTCCTCCTGCAGAACTCCGCGAGGTTGCATGCCTGCGGGTCGAACCCGTCGCCCTCCTCCGCGGCCATCTCCCGGAGCGCCGCGTCTATAATCTCCTGTAGGTCATCGTGTCTCTCGTTCACCTCAATGGTCCTCCTAACGCCGGCGTGTTGGCACCACCAGCGTAGTGGCGGCGGGGAGGCACGGTGGCCATTATTCGGTGACCGGGATTGGTCAAAATCGTTTGACTATTAGCGGCTAAAATCGCCCGGCGCTAACACCGCTGCCGCTCGATTTGTTCGAAGGACATGATGCTGGATAAGGACAACGCCCATTTGCTTGGCGATAGTTGCTGGTTTAATTACATTCCCTGCTGCTTGAGTTCCTTTTGACATCGGAGCCATATCTTCTTGCCTGTCAATTACGGCAGTCGACTCTTTTGCAGAGAACAAAGCTTCCAGCATTGAGATTATCTGGGAAAATGACCAGAAAAACTTGGCCTTCAGCTTCAAATTGTGCACAATTCTATTTGTCGTCTATTTATCATTTTGTTATCAAAATGAGCGCAAGGAGGCAGGCTCAATGGGTGAAGCAGATGGCATGGAGCTGATTTATTCACTTATCGGCTATCCTGATGAAACCGAGTGGCTTGAGTTTAAAGAGAGTAATAGCGACCCCGTTAGAACGGGGCGTGACATCTCTGCGCTTGCCAACGCTGCCGCTTACTGCGGCCGTGCATATGCCTATAAGATCTGGGGCGTGAGCGACGATGCTCATGAGCTTGTGGGTACCCAGTTCAACCCATATCACGCAAAGGGCAAGGGAAACCAAGAGCTTTTGATGTGGCTCAAGCTTGCGCTCTCAAACAATGCGAATTACGAGTTTGCGGTTATTGACCATGAGACAAAGCACTTTGTGGTGCTGAAAGTGCACGCCGCGAACGCTCAGCCGGTCTATTTTGATAAGACCGCCTACATCCGAGAGGGATCTTCGACGGCAGAACTGCTTCCTGGTAGTGCGCGAGAGGCGGAGCTGTGGCGTCGCTTGCAGGCGGGGAACGCGGAGCTCGCTGTAGTTGAGAGCGATCTGACGCCTCAAGAGGTCGCCGAGATTCTGGATATTGATGCATATTTTGAGCTGTGCAGATTGAGGAGACCCGTCGATCTGGACGGAGTAATTCTTGCTCTCTGTGAGCAAGAGCTGATTCATCGCCAAGACAACGGCCGTTATAGCATGACGCGCTTGGGGATGCTTCTAGTGGGAAAGAGGCTCTCTCGCTATCCGGAGCTCAGAAAACGCATGCTGCGAATTGTGCGATATGCGGGAAAAGGCAGCTTTGACATTATTGGTGATACTGAAATCGATAAGGGTTACGCTTTAGCGCTTCCGCAGGCTGAGCAACTGATCATGTCGATGATTCCGGCTGTTGAGACGTTGGATGGCGCATTTCGACGCATCCAGACGGCCTACCCCCAAAGGGCGATTCGCGAACTGCTATCAAATGCCGTGATCCATCAAGACATCGCTGACAACACGGCGGGGCCTCTTGTTGCGATTTACGACAATCGTATCGAGTTTTCTAATCCCGGGACAACGCTTATTCCGGCAGAACGCGTGCTCAACGCGCAGCCGAAAACGCGCAATTCGATGATGGCGTCCCTCATGCGCCAAATGGATCTTTGCGAAGAAGGCGGTACGGGCTGGGATTTAATCGTAGATTCGCTCGAAAAAGCCGGCATGCCTTCACCGGTTATCAAGAGTGAGGGCGGGCTGGGAACGCTCGTGACGCTCTATTGCGATTGCCCATATACTCGAATGAAAAAAAGCGAACGAAAAAATGCTGTGTACTGGCATGCTTGTCTTTTGTACGCCCAAGGCGAGTCGATGAGCAATCAGTCACTGCGAGAGCGTTTTGGACTTTCCGATGAAAAGAAAAACACGGTGGCGATGTCTCGTCTAATCAGAGAGTGTCTGGAAGAGGCGTTGATAAAGGAAGAGGACGAGGATGCGGGCGCCAAATATCGAAGGTATATTCCGTATTGGGCCTAAAGGGCAGAAGCGGGAAAATGAGGCAGCTTGTGTTTGTTAATGACGAAGCGCTGTTGTGACTTAACTATCGAAAAAGCTGAGGGGGCTTATGGAATCACATGAGCCCTCTCAGCTTTTATAGCCTCTTTGATTTTGGACTCTGAATAACGTGACGGGTGTCATTTCCATCCCAAAAAATCCGATAGGGTTCCGTCCGCGTGCGGGCGGGGCCCTTTTGCGTGGCCTTTCATGTTTGCTATACTGCTAGCATGTAGAGAGGAGCCGCTATGGGTACAGCAACGGTGCAGCTCAACACGCGAATTGATCCTATGCTCAAAGCCGGTGGCGATGCGGTCCTAACTCGCAATGGGTTGGGGCCGAGCGATGCCATTCGCGCGCTTTGGGTCTATCTTGTCGAGCATCAAGCGTTGCCGGGATTTATGGTGGCGGATAAGCGTGAGGCACTCCGTGAGGAGAGCCTCGCCGAACAGGGGTGTGGCCTAGCTTTTTCCTCGTTGGGGCTGAGCGCGTCGGATTTCGCATCGGCAGAATCTTCGGCGGAAGACTGGGATGCCGTACGAGATGATATGTATGACGCGATGATTGCCGACATAGAGGCGAATTGTCGATGATTGAGGCAAAGCGTCTCTTGGTAGATACGAACGTTTGGCTCGATTATTACCTGCAAGAGGGGGCGTTCGACGAAGCGAAGAGATTGGTTGAACTGGCCGAGGCGGGAAAGATCGACCTTCTGTATGCGCCCACGACGGCAAAGGATGTGTTCTATATTTTGCCTCGGCGTCTAGCCCGACGGAATGCGAATGGGATTAACGTATCGTTTGCCCCGGCGTCATGGGCCTGCATCGAGCACATGATGCAGGTGGCAACTGCCTCTCCGCTTTCGTTGGCAGAATGCGAGATGGCGCGCATGCTTGGCAAGCGTATGCCGGATCTTGAAGACAACCTCATCATCGCTTCGGGCGAGACGGCGGATGTTGACTATGTGGTCACGAGCGACCGGCGCATGCTGGAGGCGATGCCCGAGGTGTGCTTGACACCTGCTCGCGCGGTCGAGATGATCGGGATCCTCGGCTAACCTTGTCTGTCTCGTTTCGCTATCATATGGGGCATTGTGAACCTCGTACAACTTTGGAGGACAGTATGGCGGATAACGCCGAGATGCTATTCTCGCCTGAGCTGGTGTTTTTTGATTGGGAGTGCGCGACGCCGGGTGAGGTGTTTGCGCGGCTCGAGGGTGAGCTTGCCCTGCGCGGCTACATTGGTGAGGGTTGGCTCAATGCCGTCCGCACGCGCGAGGCCGCCTATCCTACGGGTCTCGCTATGCCGGCGGCAAACATCGCCATTCCGCATACCGATCCGGGATTTGTGGCCAAGCCCTATATCGCGGTGGTAAAGCCCGCCGCACCTGTGACGTTCAACGCGATGGCGGGCATGGGCGCCCCGGTGCCGGCGCAGATCATCATCAACCTGGGCATTGCCGAGCCGGGCGGTCAGGTCGAGGCACTTCAGGCGCTTATGAATATCTTTATGGATGCCGACGCCGCAGCCGATGTGCTCGGCCAAACCACGTCGCAGGGCATGGTCGACGCCATTCGCCGTCACTTCTAAAGCCGGCACTTGGGGACTGTCCTTAACTGCCAGCACAAAAGGAACGTCCCTAACTGCCGGCTGGCAGCGCTGTCCCCTTTGCACCAAAATGGTGCAGATTAACCTGTCCCCCATGCACCAGGTGTGTCGCGGGGGCCGCGTTGTGACACAATGGCGTTTGTTCGATTCGTGATGCGAAAGGCCAACTATGGCAAACAAGAAAAAGAACTCCGAGGCCGCGCCGACGCCCGAGCAGCAGACTCGTGCTGCCTCCAGCTCTCGTAAGAAGCAGCGCAAGACGTACGTGTCTAAGACCGTCAAGGTCGTCCTGGTGGTTATCGGCGTGCTGGCAATGCTGCTTTCCGTCTCGGCCATGACGTGCTCCGGCCTGATGTCGCAGACCGAAAGCGCCAGCTCGGGCTATAAGCTCACTGGTGGCGTGGCTGCCACCATCAATGGCACCAACCTCACCGAGGATACCGTGACCAAGCAAATCATGAGCATGCGCACGTCCTACGGCTACACCAAGGACAAGGACTGGGCGCAGTATCTGGTCGACAACGATCTGACGCCCAAGAAGTACCGCAAGCAGCTCATCGATTCCTACACGCAGCAGATTCTGCTTCAGCAGGCGCAGAAGGAAAACGGCGTGACGGTGTCGGACGAGGAGGTCGAGAAGGCATGGAAGGACGCGTGCAAGAGCGCGGGCGGTGCTAAGACCTTTAAGAAGACCCTTAAGACCTACGGCTATACCGAGGACACCTACAAGGACTCGCTCAAGGAGAGCCTGGCACAGCAAAAGCTCAAGGATGCCGTGGCGCCCACCAGCAAGCCCAAGGACAGCGAGATCGTCGATTACATCAACGAGAACCTGTCTAACTACAACGATGCCCGCCGCTCGTCGAATATCCTGATCAAGGTTGATTCCGACGCGTCCGACGAGGACAAGGCCGCCGCCAAGGCCAAGGCGCAGGAGTGCCTGGACAAGATTAACTCCGGCGAGCTGAGCTTTGAGGACGCCGTGGAGCAGTACTCCGACGATACCGGCTCCAAGGAGAAGAAGGGCGATGTGGGTTGGGATAAGCTCACTACCTTCGTCGACAGCTACCAGACGGCGCTCGAGGGGCTCAACAAGGGCGATGTGAGCGACGTGGTCGAGTCGACGTACGGTTACCATGTCATCAAATGCACCGACTACTTCCATGTCGATAATCAGGTCGATGACATTAAGCAGGTGCCCAAGGACATTAAGAAGTACGTCTCCAACGTGGTGAAGACGCAGGCGGCAAGCACCGCGTACAGCGAGTGGCTGGAGCAGTACAAGAAGGACGCCGACATCACCGTTAACCCCATGCCCAAAGACGTGCCGTACAACGTCAGCCTGAAGGGCGTCACCAAGAGTTCGACCGACGATTCGTCGACGACTGAGTAATCACGGGGCGGCGCTCGCTCGAGTGTCGCCCACACTATTGAGGAGGATTTGCAGATGACCAACGAAGAGCTGCAGCAGGAAATGATCGCCGCCATGAAGGCCAAGGATAAGGTTCGCCTGTCCATCATTCGCCAGGTCAAGGCCGAGGTGAAGAATATCGAGGTTAACGAGCGCCGCGACGTGACCGAGGAAGACGTCAACAGCATGATCAAGCGTCTGATTAAGCAGACGAGCGAGACGCTGGAGATGTCCATTAAGGCCGGCACCGACCAGGAGCGTACCGACAACCTGACCGAGCAGGTCAAGATTCTGGAGAGCCTGCTACCCGCGCAGGTTTCGGGCGAGGAGCTCGAGGCTCTGATCGAGCAGGTCATCGCCGAGCTGGGTGCGACCTCTAAGAAGCAGATGGGCCAGGTCATGGGCGCTCTGGGCAAGGCCACTGGCGGTAACTTCGATAAGCCGGCCGCGGCAAAGATCGTCGGAGCCAAACTCGCGTAATTTGTTACGCGGTTTTACCAAACCGCGTAACGGCTCGACGCTGCAAACCCGTACACGCGGCAATCTGACGTTCAATTTCAAGGGCGCGACCATAAGGTCTGCGCCCTTTCATTTCACGTCACCTTGCTCGCGTGTACGGGTTTTCGCTGACTTATGCTCAACAAGGGCGGTTGTATTATTTTCGGGCCTGATGAAGGGCACCTCCCCTGGCTGGTCGTTGGGTGCTCATTGGGGACAGACTTAAATGAGTGGGTTAAAGGTTGCGGGTTCTTTACGGGAATGTAGTGTGGGCTGCGGAAACGTGGTTCTTTCCGTACAATAGTGCAACTCGTGTAAACGCAGGGAAGGGACATTCATGGCAGACATGATCGAGATCAAGCATCTCAACAAGTACTTTGGCGACCTGCATGTGCTCAAAGATATCAACCTCACCGTCAAGCGCGGCGAGAAGCTCGTAATGATCGGGCCTTCCGGTTCGGGTAAGTCGACGCTCATCCGTTGTGTCGATTATCTTGAGGAGCCCACATCGGGCGAGGTCGTCATCGACGGTACGCCGCTCACCAAAAAGAATCACCTGGAGATGGCTCGCAAGTATAGTTCTATGGTGTTTCAGCAGTTCAACCTGTATCCCAACATGACGGTGCTCGGCAACCTGACGCTCGCGCCCATCAAGCTGCAAAAGAAGAGCAAAGAGGAGGCGACCGAGATCGCCATCGCCGCGCTCAAGCGCGTCGGCATGGCGCATAAGGCCGGCGAGTATCCGCAGAACCTCTCGGGTGGTCAGCAGCAGCGCATCGCCATCGCCCGTGCCCTGTGCACCAAGCAGCCCATCATCCTGTTTGACGAGCCGACCTCGGCGCTCGACCCCGAGATGGTCCAGGAAGTCCTGGACGTTATGATTGAGCTCGCGCAGGAGGATATCACCATGATCTGCGTGACGCATGAGATGGGCTTTGCGCGCCAGGTGGCCGACCGCGTCATCTTTATGGAGGACGGCCGTATTCTGGAGGAGGGCACGCCCGAGCACTTCTTCGATAACCCCGAGAACCCGCGCTGCCGCGAGTTCCTGTCCAAGATTCTGCACTAGGCGCGGTGATGGACATGACGGATATGACGAGGGCGGCCGTGTCACGCCGCCACTTTTTGCAGCTGGCTGGCGCCGGCATGCTTGCGCTGACGGGGACCGCGCTTACCGGTTGCGGCAACTCCACCAGCGGCGAGGGCTCCGACAAGGGGTCCAAGCTTGCGGCCATCAAGTCGCGTGGCCACCTGAATGCCGGCGTTAAGAAGGACGTTCCCGGCTATGGCTATTACGACACCGCCAAGGGCCGCTTTGAGGGCATGGAAGTCGATTTGTGCTACCAGATCGCCGCTGCCGTCTTTGGTGTGAGCTACAAGGATGCTCGCGCCCAGGAGCTAGTCGAGTTTACCGATGTAACGCCCAAGACGCGCGGGCCGCTGATCGATAACGGCCAACTCGACGTGGTCGCGGCGACCTACACCATCACCGACGAGCGCAAAAAGAGCTGGGATTTCTCGACGCCGTACCGCACCGACTACGTGGGACTCATGGTCAAGAAGCGTTCGGGTTTTACCTCGATTGAGGACCTGGACGGCAAGATTATCGGCGTGAGCCAGGGTGCTACCACGCAGAGCCTGATCGAGCAGATGATCAAGGACAACGGCTTTAGCTGCAAGCCCGAGTTTAGGGCCTTTAGCGGCTACCCCATCATCAAGAGTTCGCTCGACGCCGGCAATATCGACGTCTTTGCCATGGACCGCTCCACGCTGGCCGGTTATATGAACGAGACCGTTGAGCTGCTGCAGCCCGAGGTCAAGTTTGGCGAGCAGGGCTACGGCGTGGCGACCAAGAAGGGCTGCGACCTTTCCGCCGTGGTCGATCAGGTGATTTGCGATCGCCTGGCCGATGGCTGGCTCGACCAAGAGGTTAAGACCTGGGGTCTTGTATAGGCGTATCGTCCAAGGAAGGAATCAAATGCTCGAAGGATTATTTGACGCCGACCGTTGGTCGACGACATTTCAAAACATGGGGCCCTTCTGGGAGGGCTTTGGCGTGACGCTGCAAGTGGTCGTTGCCGGTCTACTGCTGTCGCTGGTACTGGGCACGCTGCTGGGCGTGTTCTCTACCACTCGCTCGCGCGTGCTGCGCGCCATAAGCCGCGTGTACGTGGAGTTTTACCAGAACACCCCGTTGCCCGTGCAGGTGCTCTTTATGTACATGGCCGGTCCGCAGTTTTTGCAGGCCATAACCGGTGCCGATCAGCCGGTGCGCATCGCGCCGTTCGTGCTGGGCTTCTTGGGTGTGGGCCTGTATCACGCGGCCTACATTTCGGAGGTCATCCGCACTGGTATCGAGGCGGTTCCGCGCGGTCAGATGGAGGCGGCCCAGAGCCAGGGCTTCACCCGTGCGCAGGCGTACTGGTACATCGTGCTGCCCCAGACATTCAAGATCATTCTGCCGCCGCTGTGTAACCAGGCACTCAACCTGGTCAAGAACACGTCGGTGCTGGCGCTTGTGGCCGGCGGCGACCTTATGTACCGTTCCGACAACTTTGTGAGTCTGTACGGTTACCTGCAGGGATACATCGTCTGCTGCCTTATGTACTTCATCATCTGCTTTCCGCTCGCCATGCTGGTGCAGTGGCTCGAGCGCCGCTCCAAGGAGCGTCCGCGCGGCGTGAGCCTGGCCGAGCTGGGGCTCGACAACGTAGAGGAGGCCTAGCGCATGGAAATCTTCAACGCGACCAACCTGCTCTACATTTGGGGCGGCTTTGTTAAGACAATCGAGATCTCGGCGCTGTCGATCTTTTTCTCGCTCATCTTTGGCACGGTGCTGGCGCTCGTTAAGAGCTATGCGCCCCGCCCGTTCCGTATTTTGGTGAGCGCCTATATCGAACTGTTCCGTTGCACGCCAAACCTGCTGTGGATCCTGTTTATCTACTTTACGGTGCAGGGTTTGGACATTGTGATTTCGACCATCGCCTTTACGCTGTTTACCAGCGCTGTTATGGCCGAGATTGTGCGCGGCGGCCTCAACTCGATTCCGCGCGGCCAGTTTGAGGCAGCGCAGAGCCAGGGCTTCGGCTTCTTTGCCACCATGCGCTACATCATTTTGCCGCAGACGTTTAAGACGATCATTCCGGCGCTGTTTAGCCAGTGCACGACCGTCATTAAGGACAGCTCGTATCTTTCGGGCATTAACGTGGCCGAGCTCATGTACACGGCAAACGTGGTGATGGCCCACGCGATCGACCTGTCGCAGGTGCTTATGCTCTACGGCCTGGTGTTTGCGATGTACTTTGTGCTCAACTTTGGTATCTCGCTGCTGGTTCGCGCATATCAGAGGCGAATGGTGGCAGCGTAGAATGTGGCAAAGGGACAGCCCCTTTGTCACATAGAGAAAGGAATCGCGATGAGCGATCTGGAGAATAAGAAGAATCCTGTGGTCATTACCATCGCGCGCGACTTTGGCGCCGAGGGCCACGAGATTGGCCGCATGCTTGCCGACGAGTTGGGGATTCCGCTGTACGATAACGAGCTGCTGGTACGTGCGTCGCTGCGCGCGGGCGAGTCGCTCGACAAGATGGCCGCCTACGACGAGCGTCTGGCCGTGGAGAACATGGCGTTTCTGCCCGACCGCTACGATGCGCGTTCGTACTCGGACAAGTTGTTCCAAAAGATGAGCCAGGTGATTTTGGATCTGGGTGAGACCGAGAGCTGCATTATCGAAGGCCGCCTGTCCGATTATCTGCTGCGCAACAACCCCAACCACATTGCCGTGCTGGTGACCGCACCCTTTGAGGACCGCGTCGAGATCGTGCGCAAGAAGCGTGGCCTTAACAAAAAGAAGGGTGCCAAGCTGGTCAAACAGCAGCAGAAGGCGCGCGAGGCGTTCTATAAGCGCTACAGTGCCGGAAAGTGGAAGATGACGAGCGGTAAAGACATCGTCGTCAACCGCGCCAAGCTGGGCCGCGAGGGCTGCAAAGACGTTATCGCCGCTGCCTACCGCTACAAAGTGGCCCAGCTCGAAGGCTAACCGACCAAAACCATCACAAAGGTGCCTGTCCCCATCGTGGTGGTTGGGTGGTCGGCATAGAAAAAGTCCCCGCCGGGCGTGTGCTCGACGGGGACTTTGCCGTTTGATGGCTAGCGCTGTAGGTGATTACTCGCCCAGCAGGCTCTTGGTGATGGAGGCAGCGGCCTTCTTGCCGGCGCCCATCGCCAGAATGACCGTAGCGGCACCGGTGACGATGTCGCCGCCAGCCCAGATGCGGGGATCGGTGGTCTGGCCAGTCTCCTCGTCGGCAACGATGTAGCCCCACTTGTTGAGCTCCATCTTGCCGCCGATCTTCTTTGCGAAGGGGTTGGCGTTGGTGCCGATAGCCGAGATTGCGACGTCGCAGGGAATCTCCTCGATGGCGCCCTCGATGGGCACCGGGCGACGACGGCCGGACTCGTCAGGCTCGCCGAGCTCCATCTTCTGGACCTTGACGGCGCACACGGAGCCGTCCTCGCCAGCGACAAACTCGAGCGGGGAGACGAGCGGCAGAACCTCGACGCCCTCGGCCTTAGCATGGTGCAGCTCGGCGCGACGGCAGGGCATCTCGTCCTCGGTACGACGGTAGGCGATGATGGCGTGCTCGGCGCCCAGACGCTTGGCGGTACGGACGGCGTCCATAGCCACGTTGCCGCCACCAAAGACGACGACGTTCTTGCCGTGCTTGGTGGGGGTGTCGTACTCGGGGAACTTGTTGGCCTTCATCAGGTTCACGCGGGTGAGGTACTCGTTCGCGAAGAAGACGTTGGGCAGGTTCTCGCCGGGGACGTTGAGGAACTTGGGCAGGCCAGCGCCGGTCGCCACATAGATGGCGTCGAAGCCCTGCTCGAACAGCTCCTCGGCCGTGGCCATGTTGCCCACGACGGAGTTGTACTCAAACTTGACGCCCATGTCCTCCAGGCCGTCAATCTCGCGCTTGACGACCGCCTTGGGCAGACGGAACTCGGGGATGCCGTAGACCAGCACGCCGCCGCCGGTAAAGAAGGCCTCGAAGACGGTGACGTCAAAGCCGTTGCGGGCGAGCTCGCCGGCGCAGGTGATGCCGGACGGGCCGGAACCGACGACGGCGACCTTCTTGCCGTTCTTGGGAGCCATCTTGGGCGTGGAGGCGAGCTCGGGGCGGTCACCCAGGAAGCGCTCGAGCTGGCCGATGGCCACGGGCTCGGACTTCTTACCACGGATGCACTTACCCTCGCACTGGTTCTCCTGCGGGCAGACGCGACCGCAGATGGCGGGAAGCATGGAGTCCTCGCGGATGGTATCGAGAGCGCCGCCGAAGTCCTTCGCGCGGATCTGCTCGATAAAGCGGGGGATGTTGATGTTGACGGGGCAGCCCTCAACACAGAACGGCTTCTTGCAGTTGAGGCAGCGCTCGGCCTCGGCCAGCGCCATCTCCTCGGTGAAGCCCTTGTCGACGGGGCGGAAGTCGCAGGCGCGCTCGGCAGCCGGCTCCTCGTTATCGGGGGTGCGGGGCGACTTCATATCGGCAACGAAACGACCGTTAACTAGTGGCATGCGCAGCTCTTTTCCTCATAGGCCTTGAGGGACTCGCCCTCTTCGGAACGGTAAGCGGCCTGGCGGGCACGAAGGTCATCCCAGTCGACCAGGGTAGCATCGAAGTCGGGGCCGTCGACGCAAGCGAACTTGGTCACGCCGCCCACCTCGACGCGGCAGCAGCCGCACATGCCGGTGCCGTCAACCATGATGGGGTTGAGCGACGCGGTGATGGGGGTGTCGTACTTCTGGGCGGTGAGGGTCGAGAACTTCATCATCGGAACGGGGCCGACGCAGAAGACCTGGCTCACGGCCTTGTCCTGCAGCAGGCGCTCCAGCGGAGCGGTGACAACGCCCTGCTCGCCGTAGGAGCCGTCGTCAGTGGTGATGTGGATGTGGTCCTCGTCGAGGAGCTCGCGGAACTGGTCCTCCATGAGCAGGAGGTCCTTGGTGCGGGCGCCCATGATGGCGTGAACCTCGTGACCGGTCTCGACCAGGTGCTTGGCGACCGGGAAGGCAATTGCCAGACCGACGCCGCCGCCAATGACGGCGCAGGGGCCCTCGGCCATCTCGGTGGGAACGCCCAGCGGGCCCACGACGTCGCGCAGCGACTCGCCGGCCTCGTAGGTGGAAAGCATCTCGGTGGTCTTGCCGATCACCATGAAGATGAACTCGACCCAGCCCTCGTCACCGTTCCAGCCAGCCAGGGTAAACGGGACGCGCTCGCCCGTCTCGTTGGCGCGAACCATGAGGAACTGTCCAGCGTGCGCATGCTTGGCGATTGCGGGCGCCTCGATGCGGAACTTGAACACCTTCTCCGAGAACTGCGTCTTCTCCAGGATCTTATACATAGAACCCCTCTCTTGTTAGGGCTGCCGAACCGTGCCTCCACGGAAATGGACGGTAGCCCGAATAAAACCGTACGCGCACAGGCGTTGTGCAGACATACGGTGCAAATTATACCCTCATGGACATGTCACTTACGTGTGTCTTCGGCGGTTGGGAGTAGGGTTTGTCCACTTTGGCCTACCAAATAGGGACAGGTTTATTTTGGTCGGTTTTATCAGGCAAAACGGCAAAGGGGCCGGCCTCGGGTTGTGATGAGGCCGGCCCCCTTTGGGGCGCTATGCATGTATGGTGGCAGCGTGTCTATTGCGATGTGCCGACTGCGGCGTTTTCGCAGATAAAACCTGCCAAAATAAACCTGTCCCTAAATAGTAGGTTTTAGTGCTTGCCGTTGGCGGAGGCGGCACCGTTGACGTGGTCGCGGGCATAGATCACGCCGTGGACGATTGCCAGGCCGGCGGCGTCGGCGGCGCGAGCGCAGGTGTCCTGGAAGTCCTCGGCCTCGCGGGCGCGCAGCTGCTTGAGCACGTAGTCTGCCACGGCCATCTTGCCGGGAGGGTTGCCGATGCCGGTGCGAATGCGACTAAAGTCGCGGCTGCCCATCTTGTCGATGATGGAGCGCAGGCCGTTGTGGCCGGCGTGGCCACCGCCCACCTTAACACGTACGTCGCCGGCGGGAATGTCGAGCTCGTCGTGGATTACGAGCAGTTCCTCGGCCTTGATTTTGTACTCGCGGCAGAGCTTGGAGATGGGGCCACCCGAGGTATTCATATACGACTGCGGCTTGACCAGCACAATCTGGCGCTTGCCACCCTCTTCCTCAGCATCGTTGATATTGATGAGCGCGACCTCGGCGCCGGCCTGGTTTTTCCAGTACGTGACGCCGGCCTGACGGGCCAACTCGTCGATCGCCTTGAAGCCAGCGTTGTGGCGGGTCTCGGCATATTCCTCGCCCGGGTTGCCAAGCCCGGCAACCATGCGAATCTTAAGCGGCTGTGCAGCTGCCATGTTTGTCCTTTCGTTACACAAAAGTTTAATCAACGACAAAGGCTACCACGCCCGCCGAAGGCGAGGAAAGGTTGCAGCAAAGTCATTTCAGAAAACAGCTGCCCCGAGACAGCAGGAAGCCCCGGACGCGCCGGGAGGGGTTATCAAAGCGAACATCCCGCAGCCGCAAAGCGGCGAGGACGTTCGCGTGATAACCCCGCAGGCGCGCCCGGGGCTTCCGGAGGGATGCGAGGGTCGAGCGACTACAGCGCGAAGTCGCCGCCGACGAGCGTGGAGACGGGCTCCTCGTGGTAAACGGCGGAGATGGCCTGAGCGAACTCCTCGGCGACCGAGATGGTCTTGATCTTGCCGCCGATCTCGACGGGAATGGCGTCGGTGACGAGGCACTCGACGATCGGGGCGTCGTTCAGACGCTCGATGGCCGGACCGGAGAAGATACCGTGGGTGGCGCAGACGTAGATATCGCCAGCGCCCATAGCCTTGAGCTCCTTGACGTTGGCGCACAGGGTGCCAGCGGTGTCGATCATGTCGTCGTTGATGATGCAGGTCTTGCCCTTGATGTCACCGATGATGCCCATGACCTCGGCGGCGTTGTGGCGCGGACGGCCCTTGTGGGCGATGGCCAGGTCGCAGCCGAGCATGTCGGACAGCTTCTTGGCGGCCTTGGCGCGGCCCACGTCGGGGGAGACGACAACCAGGTTGTCGGTGTCGAAGTGCATGTCGTTGTAGTACTGGCCAAACAGCGGCAGTGCGGACAGGTGGTTAACCGGGATATCGAAGAAGCCCTGGATCTGGCCCTGGTGCAGGTCGAGGGTGATGATGCGGTTGACGCCGGCGCGCTCGAGCAGGTTGGCGACGAGGCGGGCGGTGATGGGCTCGCGCGGGCCGGCCTTGCGGTCCTGGCGGGCATAGCCGTAGTGGGTGATGACGGCGGTGATGGAGCGGGCGGATGCGCGCTTGGCAGCGTCGGTGGCGATGAGCAGCTCCATGAGCATGTCGTTGACGTTGCCGCCGGCCACGGACTGAATCAGGAAGACGTCGGCGCCGCGGACGGTCTCGTCGTAGCGGGCGTAAATCTCACCATTGGCGAACTGCTTTAGCGTAAGGCCCGAAAGCTCGACCCCAAGGTACTCAGCGATCTTCTGAGCGAGGGGACGGTTGGAGGAACCGGAATACACGCGGATGGACTTGCGCATATTCTCCGACTTCTCGGGATCATTAATCGGCATTACCCTTCTCCTTTATATCGAATGCCATATAGATGCCTTTTTGCATTGTAACCGCGCGACGGGGTTTATCGAGTCTTGATAACGTCTTTACCGTCAACGGACACGAACCGACCACTCATCCGGTTGCGCAGGTCACGATAGAAAAAGGAGCCGTCCCCATGGGAACAGCTCCTTAGATGCTTGGTAAAACGTTATACCTCGTCGTCCTCGTGCAGACGGCGGCGATAATCGGCGGCCCAGCCCTCAATATTTATCTGGCGGGCACGGCCCAGGCCGAGTGCGTCAGCCGGGACCGGCTCGGTGATGACGGAGCCGGCGGCCACAAGCGCGCCGTCGCCAATCTGGGCGGGCGCGACCATCATGGTGTCGGAGCCGATGAAGGCATCCTTGCCGATGACGGTCTTGTGCTTGTGTACGCCATCGTAGTTGCAGGTGATGGAGCCCGCGCCCACGTTGACGCCGGAGCCCATGGTGGTATCGCCGATGTAGGACAGGTGCGGCACCTTGGAGCCCTCGCCGATCGTGGACTTCTTGATCTCCACGTGCGTGCCGGCCTTGGAGCCATCGAGCATATGGGTGCCCGGGCGCAGGTAGGCGCGCGGGCCGCAGTCGACGCCGTTCTCGATGACGGCCTCGACGGCGATGGTTTCATCGATGGTGCAGCCGCTGCCGACGGTGGTGTCGGTGAGGCGGCTGTTGGGGCCGAGCTGGCACTCCTCGCCCACGGTGACGTGGCCGATCAGGTGCGTCTGCGGCCACACGACGGTGTCGCGGCCGATGACGGCATCGGGACCGATCCAGGCCTGCGTGGGATCGATGAACGTGACGCCCTCGGCCATCCAGTGCTCGTTGATGCGGCCGCGCGCGATGGCGGTGAGCTGCGCGAGCTGAATGCGGCTGTTGACGCCCAGGCCGTCGCGGTAGTCGTCGCAGTGGAAGATGGAGACTGCCTGGCCGTGGCCTTTGAGGATCTCGAGCATGTCGGGCAGGTAGTACTCGGACTGCGCGTTGTCGTTGCCGATCTCGTCAATGTGCGCGGCGAGCTGCGCGCCGTCGAAGGCGTAGCAGCCGGCGTTGCACTCGAGCAGCGTGGCGGCCTGCTCGGGCGTGCAGTCCTTCTGCTCGATGATGCGTTCGATCTGGCCGTCGGCGCCCAGCTTGATGCGGCCGTAGCCGAAGGGGTCGGGCGGGGTCATGGTCATGACGGTGCAGGCGAGCTCGCCGGTAGCGACGGTCTGCGCGAACTTGGCGACGGTGTCGGCGGTGATGAGCGGCAGGTCGCCGTTGAGCACGACGACGGGGCCTTGCGTGATGCCGCAGGCCTCGAGCGCGACCTTTACGGCGTGGCCGGTGCCCAGGCGCTCGGTCTGCTCGACGCACTCGACCTTGGTGGCGCTGTTGGCGTAGGCGCCGTCGATCAGGGCGCGCATCTCGTCGGCGTGGCTGCCGATGACGACCACGACGCGGCTGCAGCCGGCCTTGATGGTAGCGTCGACGATCCACTGGACCATGGGCTTGCCCAGGATCTTGTGCGAAACCTTGCAGTGGTTCGACTTCATGCGGGTGCCCTCGCCGGCAGCGAGGATAATTGCGGTTGCGTCCATGTGATCTCCTGTTACGTTATAGAGACGTGTGTTTGGAAACGATACACGGCGCAATATGATACCGCAGGCATATGTTGAGCGCGTAGCGATTGGTTTGCGGCGGTTGAGGCTTGCGCCGCCGGCATGGCGTTTGCACTGCTTGCGTGCGGCGTTGGCGGTGCTGCGGAGCTGTCGTTTGAGCGAGGGGACGGGGGTGCCCGTGGACAACATACGAGAGGAGTTTGGCGGCGAGCCCGTCGCGGCATTCTCGATGTCGCATCCAGCTGTGCCGGCGCTCTATATAGTGCTGACGCTGGGGCTCACCATGTTCTCGATGCAGCCGGTGCTGATTGCGCTGTCGCTTGCGGGCGGGCTGGCGTATGGATTTGCGACGCGTGGGGCTGCCCGCACGCTGGGCGCACTTCGCTGGCAGCTGCCGGTGATTTTGATTATCGCGCTGGTCAATCCACTGTTTAGCGCTTCGGGTTCGACGGAGCTGTTCCGTATTGGCATGCGCGCGGTGTATCTGGAGAGCATGGTATATGGCCTGTGCATGGGCGGGCTGTTTGTGGCGAGCGTGCTGTGGTTTGAGGCCGCGGCGTCGATGCTCGAATACGACAAGGTGCTCGCACTGTTAGGCAACGCCGCGCCGGTGATTGCGCTCATGATCTCGATGTGCATGAGGCTTATCCCGCAGTTTTTGCGCCGCGGCCGCACGGTGCTGGCGGTGCAGGACGCGATTGATGTACCGGGGCGTGCGCCGGCCGACCCCGTGCGCTCGCGCTTGCGGGCATCGAGTGTGTTGATGGGCTGGGGCATGGAAGATTCGCTGGAGCGCGCGGACGCGATGCGCTCGCGCGGGTGGGGTGCCGCGACGCGTCGTACGACGTATGCGCGGTATCGGCTGGGGCGCAGTGACGTTGCCGCGCTGGCCGGGCTCGTACTGTTTGGCGCTGCCGCGGTGGCGGTGGCGTGGACCGCGACGACGCAGTATTCGTTTTATCCGCAGCTCTCGGTGCCGGCGCCGTGGCCAGGCTATGTCGTGTACGCCGCCTGGATGGTGTTGCCTTGCGCGTTGCACGCGATTGATGAGAAGAGGTTTGGCTGATGGCTCGGTTGGATAGCTGCTCGGTAACGGGCGGGGCGTGCGGCTCCGATGTGCCTGCGATTGAGGTACGGGGCCTGAGCTTTACCTACCCCGGGGCTGAGGCGTCGGTACTCGAGGGGCTCGACTGGTCTGTTCCCCGGGGTGCATTTGTGCTGCTTGTTGGCGGTACCGGATCGGGTAAGTCGACGCTGCTGTCGCTGCTCAAACCCGAGATCGCTCCGGCGGGCGAGCGCACTGGCGATGCGCGCGTGCTGGGCGAGAACGTTGCCGACATGGACGTGCGCGCGTCTGCGGAGCGCGTGGGCTATGTGTTCCAGGATCCCGAGAACCAGATCGTGTGCGAAACCGTGTGGCACGAGATGGCGTTTGGCCTGGAAAACTTGGGGCTAGCGCGTGATGAGATGCGCCGTCGCGTAGCTGAGACCAGCTATTTCTTTGGGCTGGAGGACTGGCTTCATCGTGATACCGATACGCTTTCGGGTGGCCGCAAGCAGCTGCTGTCGTTGGCGGCCGTTCTGGCGCTGCGCCCGCACGTGCTGCTGCTCGACGAGCCCACGTCTCAGCTCGATCCCGTTGCCGAGAAGAATTTCCTGCACGCGCTGTTTCGTGTAAATCGCGAGCTGGGCTGCACGGTTGTTGTGGCGACGCATCAGCCGCGCCCAATGCTCGAATACGCGACGTGTGCGTACCGGATTGAGGATGGCCGCGTGCACGAGGCGGCGGATATGGCATCTTTGGGACGCCGAGAATCGCTGTTTTCCGATGACACGTTGGGGTGGGGTGCCATCCGATGTGCAAAAAACGGAGTATTCAGCAGGCGTGAGGACAATTTAGGCTCTCTGGAGCCGCCCGGGGACGTATCGAGCGCGAAAAAAAGTTCGGAATTGGACAAATCGTCCGAATTTATGGCGCAAACGTCGCTCGAGAACGGCTCGGAAGCCTTCCCGCGCACGGATGGGAGCAGAATACTCCAAAAAATGCACGCTGGGTCGGCTACCACCCTGTCGGAAGGTTGGTTTCGCTACGATCGAGCGTCCGGCTGGGTGTTGCGTGGGCTCGATGCGTCGTTTTCGGCCGGTGCGGTGCATGCGATCGTGGGCGGCAACGGATGCGGTAAGTCGACGATGCTCTCGGTGCTGGCGAAGACCGCCAAGCTGCAGCGCGGCCGCATGGTGCGCGGAGCGGCCTCGGCGGCGTTGCTGCCTCAGAATCCCAAAGCATTGCTGGTTGCCGAGACGGTTCGCGATGAGCTGATGGAATGGGCCTCGACCTGCGGATACGACGAGGCCGCAGCACGGGAGCAGACAGCGCGCCTGGGTCTGGCGGGCTTGGAGGCGCGTCACCCGTACGATCTTTCGGGCGGTCAGTGCCAGCTGCTTGCGTTGGCAAAGCTGCTGTTGATTGGCCCCGAGCTGTTATTGCTCGATGAGCCCACCAAGGGTTTGGACCTGGCCAGCCGCCGCATCATCGCCCGTGCCCTGCGTGACCATGCGAAGGCTGGCGGCACCGTCATCATGGCTACGCACGATTTGGACTTTGCCGAGCAGGTAGCCGACGACGTCGCCATGATGTTTGACGGCGAGATTGCCTGCGTGGAGCCCCCGGCCGACTTCTTTGCCGACAACGTGTTCTATAGGGCGTGATGGGATGACGGACTGTCGTTTCTCGCGTTTACTCACAAAACTGGAGATTCCGCTGTTGTTGGCGGTGCCGGCGGTGATGGCAACGGCGTTGCTGGCGGGCGTTGAGCAGGCGGCGCTCGCCATGCTTGTCGTGGTGGCGCTGGTGCTTGCGCTGTTCTTTGCAGGCTACGAGGCGTCGCGACCGGGCCTGCGCCAGATTATGCCCACGCTGGTGCTGGCGGCGCTGGCGGCGGCGGGCCGCATCTTGTTCGGCCCCATTCCCGACTTTAAACCCGTGAGCGCCATCGCCATCATCGCCGGGGCGACGCTCGGGCGTCGCAACGGCTTCATGGTCGGCGCGTTGGCAGCACTGACCAGCAATTTCTTTTTTGGGCAGGGCATGTGGACGCCATGGCAGATGTATGCCTGGGGCCTGGTTGGCTATGTTGGCGGTGCGCTGGCGCATGCCGGTGCGTTCGACCGTGCGGATGGAACCGTGCGCATGCCGGCGCTGATGGCGTACGGCTTTGCTTCGGGTCTGCTGTACGGCGTGGTGATCAACGCGTACGACATTATCGGTTTTGTACAACCGCTCACGTGGGCGGGCGTCGTGGCGCGTCTTGCCACGGCAGTGCCGTTCGATATCACACACGGCCTCGCGACCTGCGTGTTCTTGGCCGCCCTCTACAAGCCTTGGTGCCGTCGCATTAACCGTGTCGTCGTGAAATACGGACTGTAGGGCATTTCGCGTTCCCTCACGAACTTGCGGTGGAATAGTTCTCGTTTTTGGCTATTTGCTGCCCAAACAGGAACTATTCCACCGCAACTTATAGGGGGAGAGGGGCCACACAATCTGTTTTCCTCTGTCCCCCCAGGAATTACTTGGGGCTAGAGTTCTAGCGTGAGGGTGACGGGGCAGTGGTCGCTGCCGAAGATGTCGCCGCGGATGCCGGTGTCGCGAACGTTGGCGGCGATTGCGTCGCTTACCAGGAAGTAGTCGATGCGCCAGCCGGCGTTGTTCTTGCGGGCATTAAAGCGATAGCTCCACCAGCTGTAGACGCCCTCAACGTCCGGATTAGCCGTGCGCCAGGTATCGGTAAAGCCGGCGTTGAGCAGCTCGGTAAACTTACCGCGCTCTTCGTCCGAAAAGCCGGCGTTGCCACGGTTGGACTTGGGGTTCTTAAGGTCGATCTCTTCGTGCGCCACGTTAAAGTCGCCGCAGGTTACGACGGGCTTGCCGGTTTCGTGCTCAAGCGCGCCCAAAAAGCCGCGATAGGCATCGTCCCAGGCCATACGCACGTCGATGCGCGCGAGCTCATTTTGCGCGTTGGGCGTATAGACGTCGACAAACCAAAACTTGTCGAACTCGAGCGCACAGACGCGGCCCTCGGTTGCGGCTTGGGCAACGAGCTCGGCGGCCTCGCCCTCGCCGGCGTAGGGCAGCAGCGCGTCGGCGCGCAGCACGCGTAGCGGCTCCTGGCGGCTAAAGACCGCGGTGCCCGAATAGCCTTTGCGCTCGGCGTAGCTCCAGGTTTGGTGATAGCCGGGCAGGTCGATATCGACCTGGCCCTCCTGCAGCTTGGTCTCCTGCAGCGCCAGGATATCGACGTCGAGTTCTTGCGCGATCTGGATAAAGCTCGGGTCCTTTTTGAGCACGGCGCGCAGGCCGTTGACGTTCCACGAGGCGAAAGTGTAAGTCTGAGGCATGGTGTCCTTTCGACGGGGTTGGCAGGCTTAAGATTAGCGCAACAGGGGCGGGGTGGGCTCCGTGCATGCTGACTTAAAGGCCGCATGCTGGGACGTCGCTCAACGCTGCCCGACTAACAAGGACGGAGGACTCATATGACGCAGGCAATATCGGACCCCAGGCAGGCCTCCGCCGCGCTGGCGGATCTGTTTGACACCCACAAGCGCGTGGTCTTCTTTGGCGGCGCTGGTGTTTCCACGGCAAGTGGCATCCCCGATTTCCGCAGCGTGGACGGCCTGTATCACCAGCAGTTTGCCTATCCGCCCGAGACCATGCTGTCGCATAGCTTTTACGAGGCACATCCTGCGGAGTTCTTCGACTTTTACCGCACCAAGATGATCGCGCTTAACGCTAAGCCTAACCGCTGCCACACCAAGCTGGCCGAGCTGGAGCGCGCCGGCAAGCTCGACGCCGTGGTGACGCAAAATATCGACGGTCTGCACCAGGCGGCCGGCTCACGGCGCGTGTTTGAGCTGCACGGATCGGTCCATCGCAACATTTGCCAGTCGTGTGGCGCGGTCTATAGCGCCGAGTGGATTTGCTCGCGCGAGCACGAGGACGCCGCGGGCGTGCCTGCGTGCCCCGCGTGCGGCGGCCGCATCAAGCCCGATGTAGTGCTCTACGAGGAGCCGCTCGACGAGCACGTGCTGACCGGTGCCGTTGCCGCCATCGCCGCGGCCGATGCCCTCATTGTGGGCGGGACCTCGCTCGTGGTGTATCCGGCGGCAGGCCTTACGCGTTACTTTACCGGCGATACGCTGGCCATATGCAACCTTGCTCCCACCGATCAGGATGCAAATGCCGACCTGCTGATTTCTTGCGACATCGCGGCCGCGTTTGCGTTCTAGCCCGCGCGCGCGGATACAATAGAAAGACTGAGTGCAAAGCGACCCCGCCGCCAGCTCCCCAAGCTCGGCGGCGTGGGCATTTTAGGAGGATGTTCATGGCGAACGACAGCAAGACATGGCGGTGCGGAAAGTACGAGCTCAGCTTTGACCGTCCGCGCATCATGGGCGTCCTCAACGTGACGCCCGATTCGTTTAGCGATGGCGGGGAGCACTTCGACCCGGATGCCGCCATCGAGTACGGCCTAGCGATGCTCGACGCCGGCGCCGACATCATCGACGTGGGCGGCGAGTCCACGCGCCCTGGTTTTACCCCGGTCAACCCCGACGAGGAGGCTCGCCGCGTGCTGCCCGTGGTGCGCGCGCTGGCCAAGGAGGGCGCCATCGTCTCGATCGACACGCGTCATGTGGCGGTTGCCAAGGCGGCCGTGCGCTGCGGCGCCTCGATCGTCAACGACGTGACCGGCTTCACCGACCCCAAGATGGTCGAGTTTGTTAAGACGAGCACCTGCGGCGTCATCGTGATGCATGCCGGCGAGGTCGCCGCGCCCACCCGCACGCACGCAACGGTGCAGCTCGATACCTCGGCAGCGGCGTTTGTTGCCGAGAAGGCGCGCGAGGCGGCTGCCGAGGCCGCGCGTGAGGCCGAGAAGCCGGCTCGCCGCCGTCGCGGCAAGTTGCTGGGTGAGCCTAAGTCGGAGGCCAAGCTTCCGGGCGGCGTGGTGCAGCCCTCGTTGCCGTTTGGCGAACCGGAGCCCACGTCCGAGTCTGCAAGCGAGCAGGAGACGCCCGCCGCCGAGCAGACTGCTGCCGCCGAGACCGTCGCGCCCGCGCCCGCAGTCACCGAGGCCGCATCGGAGTCCAATGACCGTCTGGCCGCCATGATGCGCCGCAGCGCCCGCCGCGAGGAAGCCTACGTGCCCACCTCGCAGCTCCGCCGCTTCACCCTGCCCGATTCGGCGCCCATTATGCGCCGCGTCATGGGCTTTCTGTCTGACCAGGCCCGCACACTCATCCATGCCGGCGTGTCGCGCGACCGCATCTGCATCGATCCTGGCCCGGGCTTTGGTAAGTCGGCTAACGAGGACATCGTCATCCAGCGCGAGACTGCCAAGATGGCGTCACTGGGCTATCCGCTCATGTGCGCCGTGTCGCGCAAGCGCTTTGTGGGCGCCGTCTCGGGCGTGACCGAGGCCGCCGAGCGCGATGCCGCTACGTTTGGCGTGTGCCTGGGCGCCATCCAGGCCGGTGCCAACATCGTGCGCGTGCACGACGCCGCGGGTTTTGCGCAGTTCCTAAACGGCTACTGGGCGGTTGCCAAGCCACAGCCGCGCCGCGCGTTTGTGGCCGTGGGCTCCAACCTGGGGCATCGCTGCGACAACATCCGCGCCGCACGCGAGATGATCGCCGAGATTCCACTCACCTGCGTGTCCAACTCCTCCAAGATCTACGAGAGCGAGCCTGCCTACGAGACGCGCCAGGACGCGTTTGCCAACGCCGTCATCGAGATCAAGACCGAGCTGGCGCCGTTGGTGCTGCTCGACGAGCTTATGAAGATCGAGGCCGAGCTGGGGCGCGACCGCTCCAAAAAGGCCAAGGCCAACGGTCCGCGCACCATCGACCTGGACCTGCTGTGGATGGACGGCGAGACCCACGGCGGCAAAAAGCTGCGCCTGCCGCATCCGCTGATCGGCGAACGCGATTTTGTGCTGGTGCCGCTCGAGGACCTGATGCACGACCCGGCGCGGTTCTTCCGCTACAACGGCGTCGAGGTCAAGGAGCCCGAGGACCGCGTGGGCCATATCGTGGGCGAATTGGGGCGTATGTAGATGATTGAGATGAATGCTGTTGTCGCTGGCACCGAGCTCGACGCGGCGCGCGACGCGGGCCGCGAGGGCATGTCCGCGGGCTGGTGCGCGTGGAGCGCGGGCGATGCATCGCTGATGTTTTCGCTGGTCGTGCGCCCCGATGTGAACATGCATGCCTTCCACGGCCTGCCGTTTGTGGCGGCTATGGGCATGATGGACGCGCTTGTGGGCACGGCTTCGACGCCGGGGTTGGGCCTTGCTGGTAAGGTGGGTATCCAGTGGCCGAGCGATATCGTGTGCGGTGCGCCTGCGTTTGAGACGTCGCTCGCGCGTGTTGCCGTGAACGGCGGTGCCGGTGCTGCGGGCATGTTCGGTGCCGTGACGGTGGATATTGAGCGTTCGGCGCTGAGCGAGCTTGGTGTGGACGTGGCTGACGAAGCGCTGGTCGAGACGCTGGCCGCCGCCGTGCTGGCCCGCGTGGACGCCTGGGCGGTTGTTGCCAACACGCCGCAAGGCGCCGCAGGGCCGCTGGCTCCCGTGCTGGGCGAGTACTTCGACATGGTGCCGCTGCTGGGCCGCCAGGTTGCGGCGGTGTCTCCCAACGGCTTGCCGCTTGCGGTCGGTGTGTTTGCGGGCCTGGACATCTGGGGCCGCGCGACCATCAAGACCGATGCCGGCGAGCAGGAGTTTCCGCCCGAGGCCGTACGAATTCGCGGGCTGTAACGCGAGGCGCCCGCGCTCAAAGATAACGATGACAACGAAGCCCTCTTCGGCCTGTGCCGGGGAGGGTTTCGCCTGTCTGGGGAATGGGCTTGGCGAACGTTTGCGGGGACTGTGGCATCGGGCGTGCTTGACTTAAGCCCCTGCTCTATCCCAGCTCCTGCATGCGGCGGTAGATTTCGCAGATACCCTTGATGGTGAGCTGTCCGTCGACCACGTCGAAGGCATCGGTCGAATCGGCGACGATGCTGGCGAGACCGCCCGTGGCGATAACGGTGGCATCCTCGCGGCCCAGCTCGCGCTTCATGCGCGCGACCAGGCCCTCGGCCATGGCAGCGGCGCCCGTTACGGCGCCGACCTTGATGCACTCCTCGGTATCGCGGCCGATGGCGTGCTCGGGCGCCTCGAGCGGCACGCTGGCGAGCTTGGCGGCACGGGCGGCAAGCGCGTCCATGGAGATGCGAATGCCCGGCGCGATCGCTCCGCCAATGTAATAACCGTCCTCATCGATGACGTCGATATTGGTCGCGGTGCCAAAGTCCACCACGATTGCCGGCGCGCCGTAGAAAGTTTCGGCCGCAACGGCGTTAGCGACGCGATCGGCGCCTACGGCTTGGGGACGCGCCGCGCGCAGCTTGGTCACCGCGGCCGTCTGCGGCCCGATGACGATGGCGTCCGCGGCAATGCGGTCGGCCACGGCGTGCCATTCGCGCGAGAGCTGCGGCACCACGCCGGCAAAGGCGATCGCGTCGACCGCGCCGAGCGAGAGGTCGTACATCTTAAAGAAGCCCATCAGGCGCACGTGGATCTCGTCGGCGGTATAGGAGCGGTCGGTGGGCATGCGCCACGACTGCACCAGCTCGTCTCCGTCAAACAGGCCCATGGCCGTCTGCGTATTTCCCATATCGATAGCGAGCAGCATGTCTACTCCCAGTGTCGGCATAAAAGGACGCGCACCATTGTATACGTGCCGTCGACGGTGCTCGGCTGCGATTCGTTTACGGTGATAGGGGCTGAGGGGTTTAAATATGAAGGAATTATGCTCTACGAGATTTTCCTTGCCGCTTACCGAACTCCCGCGTAATATTCTTTCTTGCGCACATGAGGCGCCCAGACATTGCGGGGTGGAGCAGTCTGGTAGCTCGCCGGGCTCATAACCCGGAGGTCGTAGGTTCAAATCCTGCCCCCGCGACCAAGAACTTGCAGCTCGTCGGCCTAGCCGGCGAGCTTTTTTGTTATCCCGGGACTGTGTTTTCGGTCCAATTCTCGGCTTCTTAAACAAAATCTCGATCTGTAACATCTAGACCCGATTTGGGCGGCTAAGTGTTACAGATCGAGATGTTTCGGCAGGACGGTCTTCGTTTGTCTAAATCTGTAACACGAGGGACGGATTTTGCCGAGTTGTTGTTATAGATTGAGATTTTCTAGCAGGCTAGATTGGTTTGTCTCGATCTGTAACAGGTAGGGGTCAAAAGTGGGTCTAGATGTTACAGATCTAGATTGTTGAGGTTGGGCCGAGAGGAATGTCTCGATCTGTAACAGTAAGACCCGGTTTTGCCGCGTAACTGTTACAGATTGAGATAAACCGGCGGGCAAACCGACGGGCCGCCCCGCCCCATCCACCTGCCGCCACCTGATATTCGCCGATTTTCGTTGTGCCGCTGTGCCCCCATGCCATATCCTCTAGACAACTACGCGGCATCATCGCCGCCGCGCCTACAAGAGAGGAATATCCATGACCGCACCTGCATCCAAGCTGCTCCAGCCCATTACGGTTGGCCCCCTTGAGCTCAAAAACCGCATTATGTTCCCGCCGCTGACCACCGGCTACGAGGAGCGCGACGGTTCCATTGGCGAGCGCAGCCTGGCCTTTTACGAGCGCCTGGCCCGTGGCGGCGTGAGCTACATCGTCATCGGCGACGTTGCTCCCGTCATGACCGCAAGCCCCACGCCCAAGCTGGCGACCGACGCCCAGATCCCCACGTTTAAGGCCCTGGCCGACGCCGTCCACAAGCACGGCGCCAAGGTTGCGCTGCAGCTGTTCCACCCCGAGTACGACGTGCCCGGTGTCGGCCGCATGGTCATGGGCTCCATGGCCGCCGCCAAGGCCGCGCAGGAGGCCAAGGCTGCCGGCGACGAGGAGACCTTTGCCGCCAAGATGGCCGAGTCCAACGAGATCCGCAAGCAGGCATACGCCAAGCTGCACCACGACATGCAGCACTTTGTGAACGAGGCGAGCGTAGAGCAGCTCACCCAGATCAAGGAGGCCATCGCCGCCTCGGCCGCCCGCGCGCAGCAGGCCGGCATCGACGCCATCGAGGTCCACGGCGACCGCCTGGTAGGTTCGCTGTGCTCGGCCATCCTCAACCAGCGCACCGACGAGTACGGCGGCTCGTTCGAGAACCGCGTCCGCTATGCGCTGGAGGTCGTCGCTGCCATTAAGGAAGCCGCGCCGCAGCTGATGGTGGAGTACAAGCTCCCCGTGATTATGGAGAACCCCGACGGCACGCCGCGCGGCAAGGGTGGCCTGCAGCCCGACGAGGCCTGCGAGTTTGCCAAGCTGCTCGAGGGCGCGGGCATCGACATGATCCAAGTCGCACAGGCCAACCACACCGGCAACATGGGCGACACCATTCCGCCCATGGGCGCCATGCCCTACAACTGGACGCTGCCCGTGGCCGAGCGCGTCAAGGCCCTGGTCTCCGTGCCGGTGGCAACCGTCGGTCGCGTGGTCTCGGTCGAGGCCGGCGAGAAGATTCTGGAAGACGGCGCGGCCGACATCATCGCCTATGGCCGCTCGCTTATGTGCGACCCCGACATTGCGCTAAAGGCCGCCACGGGCGAGCCCATTCGCGAGTGCCTCAACTGCAACAAGGGCTGCGTTGACGCGATTCAAAACCGCAAGTACATCTCGTGCGTGCTCAATGCCGAGAACGGCGACGAGGCGACCATCGCCATTAAGCCGGGCGAGGGCGACAAGAAGATCGCCGTGGTGGGCGGCGGTATTGCCGGCCTGGAGGCCGCGCGCGTGGCGGCCAAGCGCGGCTACGATGTGACCGTCTACGAGGCGAGCGATCACTTGGGCGGCCAGATTGTGCTGGCGGCTGCGCCTCCGCGCAAGGACGAGATCATGCGCTCGGTCGAGTACTACGAGAAGATTCTGCCTGGCCTGGGCGTGAAGGTTGAGCTCAACCATGCCGCTACCGCTGAGGACCTCAACGCCGCCGACGCCGCGATTGTGGCCGTGGGCGCGCACGACGTGGTCATTCCCGTTCCGGGTGCCGATTCGGACAAGGTCGTCTCGAGTTGGGACGTGCTGGCCGGCAAGGTGGAGCTTACGGGCCGCGTCGCCGTCATTGGCGGCGGCCTGGTGGGCACCGAGACTGCCGAGTACCTGCTGCAGCACGGCTGCGAGGTAGCGATCGTGGAGATGCTCGATAAGATTGCCGCGGGCGAGTCCGAGACCATTCTGCCGCTGATCATGAGCGACTTTGCCGAGCACAACGTGGAGCAGCACGTGAAGACCCGCCTGACCGCCATTACCGACGAGGGCGTGGAGGCTGTTCGCACCACCGAGGACGGCGCCGAGGAGCCGGTGAAGATCGCCTGCGATTACGTGGTGATGGCCGTGGGTTCCAAGGCCAACGCGTTTGACCTGGACGGCGTGACGGTGCCCGTGACCTGCGTGGGCGACTGCTCGGGCGAGCGCACCGCCGACATTGCCAGCGCCATCCGCACGGCATATCACGCGGCCAACGAGCTGTAGTTGAACATCGCGGCCAGGCGGGGCGGTAGCACGGATCCGCCTCGCCCGGCTGTGTCCCGTCGGGTGTCAACCGGTGCGGGGCCTGCAAGCGCAGCAGGTCCCGCCCTTTTTGTTTTGCTCCGGTGGATGGCAATGCGAGGTAATCATGAGGAGTGAGGACGTCTACTGCCTTGCAGATCACTCAAAAATATTGGGGGAGGGGTTAATAACTATATCCTCTATACCAAAGGACATAAAGAGATGCCAATTTTGTTGACAAGCGAATGACGATTAGCTGCGAGTCAGCTACCAGCGTAAATAATCGATAAAGAAATGTCGTAATTTGGTGCCAAATGCCCAGATAACGCCGCGTCTATTTTAATTAACTGCTTTGAGCAAACAGTAAAATGCTACTATCTAACTTGCACGTAAGAAAGCAGATTAACGGCTAAGGCTAAGAAGTGGCAGGCATGTCAGAAGCAACAAGGACTCGCGCGCATGCGCCCGAGGTTAGGCAGCGCGCCGTCGAGATCCTCCAAGAGGGGGTCGGTCACCGCGCCCTCGCCGCAAAGCTTGGCATTCCCCAGGCCACGGCTCGTCAGTGGGCCCGCGCATATGCCGTGGGCGGTGCCAACGCCGTGCTCAATGCGGGCGCTCGTCATCATACCTATTCGTACGACGTAAAGCTCGCCGTGGTTAAGGACCGTCTGGAAAACGGCCTGACGGTTCGCGAGGCCATGATCAAGCATGGGATTCCCAGCGAGTCTTCGGTCAAGGCCTGGTGCCGCCAGTATCGCGAGAGCGGTGAGTCCGCACTGGTCGATAAGCCGCGCGGTCGCAAGCCGCGCGTTAAAAAGGCGGAATAGCGAACGGGATGGTGCGCCCACAGGGGCGCATTTTTCTTGCTGCCCCTCTGCTCCAAAGCGGACGTGCCCTTGCCCCGTACGCCTAAAACTCCCCAGTTGACCGAAAACCTGCCGCCGCTACTCCTCAATTGAGCTATAACGTTAAACAATTGCAGCGTTTTTGCATGGGGGAGTGATGGTATGACGCTACTGTATTTCCTTACCCTGTTTCCGCTGGTACCGGCGCTGGGCATGCTGTTCGCGCGCGGCGACCGCGCCCGCGATGCGGTGGGGCTTGTAGGCTCCGGCATTATTATGGCGGTGACAGTTGTAGTCGCCGTCATCTTTTTTGGCACGGGTCCGCAGAGCTTTGAGGTTGCCCCCGGCACCTCGCATGTGCTCTCGATCATCAGCTCTGTCATCGATGTCATTCTGTGCGCCGTCATCCTGTACAACGCGTTCAAATATAGGAACGCGCTCACCACGGTGCTTGGCATAGTCCAGCTGGTGGGCTCGCTTGCCTTTGCTGCCATGACGCTGTCTGCGGCCGAAGCCGTCACGGCGACGCCGCTCTACCTGGACTACATGAGCGTGATCATGGTCCTCGCCGTCGGCATCGTCGGCAGCCTCATCTGCGTGTATGCCCTGGGCTACATGAAGGACTTCCAGGCCCATGACGAGCACGAGGCCGCGCTACGCGGGCAGACCGCGCCCGACCGACGCCCGCAGTTCCTGGCGCTCATGTTCCTGTTCCTCTCGGCCATGTTCGTCATCGTGACGAGCGACAACCTTGAGTGGCTGTTCTGCGGCTGGGAAATCACCACCGTGTGCTCGTTCCTTATGATTGGCTACACGCGCACGCCCGAGGCCATCAAGAACGCCTTCACCCAGATCATCCTCAACATGCTGGGCGGCATCGCGTTTTTGGCCGGACTCATGTACCTGCACGTTAACGGCATGCCGCTGACCATCTCGGGCATGATCGAGCTTTCCGGCGCCGGAACCGCGCAGTCCGCGCTGCTGGTGATGCCGGTCGTCCTGCTGTCGCTCGCCGCACTCACCAAGGCCGCACAGATGCCGTTCCACACTTGGCTGCTCGGCGCCATGGTTGCCCCCACGCCCACGAGCGCCCTGCTGCACTCGTCAACCATGGTCAAAGCCGGCGTGTTCCTAATGGTCAAGCTGAGCCCGCTCTATGCCATCTATCCCGTGACCGGCTTTATGGTCACGAGTGTGGGTGCCATCACGTTTTTGCTCGCTGCCCTCATGGCTATCTCGCAGAGCAACGCCAAACGCGTGCTCGCGTACTCCACCATTTCCAACTTGGGCCTCATCAGTGCCTGCCTGGGTGTCGGCGCGCCCGAGGCCGTGTGGGCCGCCATCTTCCTGATCCTGTTCCACACGGTGGCCAAATCGCTGCTGTTCCTGTGCGTGGGCACGGCCGAGCATCATATCGGCAGCCGCAATATCGAGGACATGGACGGTATGTTCAGCCGCATGCCGCACCTGACGCGCCTGATGATGCTGGGCATCATGGGCATGTTCGTGGCGCCGTTTGGCATGCTCGTGTCCAAGTGGGGCGCCCTGGTGGCGTTTGCCCAGACCGGCAACGTGCTCATGATCATGGTGCTTGCCTTTGGCTCGGCCGCGACGTTTTACTTCTGGGGCAAGTGGCTTGCCAAGCTTTCGGGCGTCGATCCCACGGCTCAAAACGTTGAGGTCAATGTCCATAAGACCGAATGGATGGCGCTCAACACCATCGCCGCACTGCTGATTCTGTGCTGCGTGGCGTTCCCGGTTATCTCGAGCGGTCTGGTGTCGCCTTACTTGGCCATGGTGTTTGGCCGCGTGCCGTACGTTATTGGCAAGGACGCCATGTATCTGATGGTGGTTATCGTGGCGTTTATCGCCGTGGTACTGCTGACTTCATTCCGCGTGAGCGACAAACCGCACGTAAACGTATATCTTTCGGGCGTGGGAACCGACAAATATCGCCATTTCCGCGGTTCGATGGGTCGCGAGGTAAAGGCCGAAAAGCGCAATTGGTACTCGGAGGACGCCCTTGGCGAGAAGCGTATTGGCCCCGCGGGTAGCGTCGTGTGCTGCAGCATTATCTTGTTTGCGCTGCTGTGTTGCGCGTGGATTGGGCCCGAGCGGCTTGCCATGAGCGCGCCCTCGGTGTTGCGCGGCAAGTATTTTGAAGGTTCGGGCGTCGTGGGCATCTTTATTGGTACCGTGGCGTTTGCCTTGCTGGCGCCGCTTGTGGGTGGCCTGATCGACGGCGTTGACCGCAAACTTTCGGCCCGTATGCAGGGCCGCGTGGGCCCGCACCTGCTCCAGCCTTTCTACGACGTTGCCAAGCTGCTGCGCAAAGCCCCTGCCAGCGTAAACACCATGGACGATACCTATATGGCGTGCGCGCTCATCTTTACCGTGGTGGGCGGCGGCATCTTTGTGTCGGGCTCTAACACGCTGTTGTGCGCTTTTATGGTGACGCTCGCCGCGATCTTTGTGGTGCTGGCATCCGCTTCGACGCAAAGCCCGTTTGCCCAGGTCGGCGCCGACCGCGAGCTGCTGCAGGTTATGAGTTACGAGCCCGCCGTTCTGCTGATGAGCGTGGGCCTGTACCTTGCCACCGATAGCTTTGATTCCATCGCCGTGACGGGGCAGTCGGCGCCCATCATCGTGTACAGCGCGCCCATTTTCCTCGCGCTGCTCGCGGTACTTACCATTAAGCTGCGCAAGTCGCCGTTCGATCTTTCATACTCGCATCACGCGCATCAGGAGATCGTCCAGGGCGTCGCCACCGAGATGAGCGGCGGCACGCTGGCCAAGATGACCCTTATGCACTGGTGCGAGACCGTGCTGTTTTTGATGTGGGTGGGCATGTTCTTTGTCTGGGACAACCCGGTGAGCTGGGTGGTTGCCCTGGTCGTGATGGTCGCGACGTACTTTGTCGAGGTACTGATCGACAACACCTTCGCACGCAGCACCTGGCGCAGCTGCTTTAAGCTCGGCTGGGGCGTGGCGCTGGTGTTTGGCCTGCTCAACCTTATGCCCATCCTCGTCGACGTGTTTATTTAGGAGGCGGCATCCATGGATCATAAAATGTCGCGCTCGCCGTGGGTTATTCATTACGACGGCTCGAGCTGCAACGGATGCGATATCGAGGTGCTGGCCTCGCTCACGCCGCTGTTCGATGCGGAGCGCTTTGGCGTGGTCAACACCGGCAACCCCAAGCATGCGGATATCTTTTTGGTGACGGGGTCGGTCAATGCCCAGAACCTGCCCGTCGTGCGCCAGATCTACAACCAGATGCTCGAGCCCAAGTGCGTGGTGGCGTGCGGCATTTGCGCGTGTTCGGGCGGCGTGTTCCGCGATGCCTATAACGTGATTGGCGGCGTGGACCGCGCGATTCCCGTGGACGTGTACGCGCCCGGGTGCGCCATTCGCCCCGAGACCGTGATCGACGCCATCGTGGAGGCGTGCGGCATCCTGGACCAGAAGGAGGCCGTGATGCGTGCTGGCGGCGATCCGCTCACCGTGGGCGGCGCCGCTACCTGGGATGGTGGCGTTGAGCTGGGCGAGGACGGGTTTGTGGCTGCGGGGGCCGGGGCTGACGGTGCCGGTGACGCGCCTGCTGGGACGCCCGCCGCTGCAAAGGAGGCCGAGTAATGCAAAAGGCTATCTATACCACCGTCGGGATCGACGAGCTCCTGTCGCATGTCCAGGCGCTCAAGGGTGTCGGCGCTCGCTTTGTGCAAATGCACGCCGAGCGCAACGTCGACGACGGCTCGTATCGCCTGGTCTATACGTTTATCAACGTTCGTGCTGCTCAGGAGCGGATCGTTCAGGACGGCAGCTATGCGATCGAAAACCTGGTAGTCGAGGGCATCGACCGGTACCAGGAGATTCCGTCCATCAGCTCGTACTATCCGGCGGTGTTCCCGTTTGAGAACGAGGCGCATGACCTGTTTGGCCTTGCCATCACCGACATGCAGCTCGACTTCAAGGGCTTTTTCTACCAGGTCTCGACTGCCGAGCCCATGAGCGTTATCACACCCGAGGTGAAGGCCGCGCGCGAGAAAGCCATGAAGGTCCGTGCCGCCGCCGAGGCCAAGACGCGCAAGGCCGCTGCCGAGAAGGCCGCCGCTGCGGGGGAGGACGTTGCGGGCGCTGCTGCCCAGCCCGCTGCGGCTGCCGGCTCCGATACTCAGCACGATGAGGCTGCTGCCAAGGCGGCGCTCAAGGCTGCCGAGATGGAGGCAAAGCTCGCCGCCATGGATCCCGAGAAAGCGGCCAAGGTCCGTGCAGCGCTTGCCGCAAAGGTCGCCCGCGACAAGCAGAAAAAGGAGGCGTAAGGTCCATGGCACATCGCTCCGTTATTCCGTTTGGCCCGCAGCACCCGGTGCTGCCCGAGCCGCTTCATCTGGACCTGGTGATCGAGGACGACCGCGTTCTTGAGGCAATTCCGCAGATCGGCTTTGTGCACCGCGGACTCGAGAAGCTCACCGAAAAGCGCGATATGCATCAGTTTGGCTACATCGCCGAGCGCATCTGCGGCATCTGCGCCGTGGGCCACAGCTACGGTTATGCCAGCGCCTGCGAGCGTATGCTCGGCATCGAAGCGCCCGGCCGTGTGCAGTATATCCGCACCATTCTGCACGAGCTCTCGCGTATTCACTCGCACCTGCTGTGGCTGGGCCTGCTCGCCGATGCCTTTGGCTTCGAGGCGCTGTTCTATCGGTCGTGGACGCTGCGCGAGCAGATTCTCAAGATCTTTGAGAGCACCTGCGGCGGCCGCGTGATTCTGTCGATCAACGAGATCGGCGGCCTTAAGCACGACATCGAGGACTCCGAGCTGGCGGGTATTGTCCAGACGCTCGATGCCATGCGTCCCGACTACGAGGCCCTGGTGCATACGTTTTTGGACGACAATAGCTGCGGCGAGCGCCTGCATGGCGTGGGCGTGATCGGCAAGAAGGACGCGCTGGATCTGTCGATGGTCGGCCCGTTTGGGCGCGCCTCGGGCGTGGACTACGACGTGCGTATGTTCGGCGACGGTGCCTATGCGGACCTGGCTGCGTTTGAGCCCATCGTTGCCACAGACGGCGACTGCTATGCCCGCTGCCAGGTGCGTTGTGCCGAGGTCACGCAAGCCATGGACATTATCAAGGAGCTTGTGGGCAAGATCCCGCACGACGGAATCGGCGGGCGCACCAAGCTCACGCCGGCCGACGGCGCGCGTGGCGAGGTTGTGATTGAACAGCCGCGCGGCGAGGCGTATTACTATGTGCGCGGCAACGGCACCAAGAACCTGGACCGTTTTCGCGTGCGCACGCCGACGTCGCAAAACCTGGCGGGTCTGACGCATGCGCTGCAGGGCGTGCTCCTTGCCAACGTGCCCATGATTATCTTGACCATCGACCCCTGCATTAGCTGCACGGAAAGGTAGGCGCGGCATGAGTTTGCTGACATTTGCCAAGACGGCCTTGGGCTCTATGGTCAAGCAGCCGGTCACGGTGTGCTATCCGCAGGAAAAGCTCGCGGCACCCAAGCGCCTGCGCGGGCACATCGTCAACGACATGGACGTGTGCATCTGCTGCGGCATGTGCGTGCGCCGCTGCCCGGCGGGCGCGCTCGCGGTCGATCGCAAGGGTGGAACGTGGTCGATCGACCCGTATGCCTGCGTGGTGTGCGGTGAGTGCATCGAGAGCTGCCCCAAGCACTGCCTGACTATGGACACCGCTCGTACTCCAGTTGCGGCGAATAAGACTCCCACGGTAGAAACCAAGCCGGAGTAACGCTGGGATAGAACTGGAATAGGGGCCGGTGGGGCAATTTTGCCCCACCGGCCCCGCGCTTAAACGCGCGGTTGTGCCGTCGCGAACAAAACTATGCCGGATTACTACGATAAATCGCCCACCTCCAACCACACCGCATTTGGCAAAATCAAAACCGCAGGTAGACGGCTTGTAGTTTTGCGAAAAAATCACGCGTGGTCGGGAATCTCGTTTTTATCGTAGTAAACCGGCATAGTTTTGAAATGACACCATATTCGTAACAGCACTTGATCTCCCGTGGACAGAGGGAAACGGATCATTTTGGCCTCGCGAGGACATCCGTGTGGCCCGTTCGCCATGAAATGGGCCTATCTACTACGTTTGGGCGGTGGCCCTCAACCACGGCAAAAAATGCGAAAAGAAAACCGCAGGTAGAACGCCTGCGGTTTTCTGGAAAACGGGGGTATGGTCAAGGGTATCGAGTCAAACGTAGTAGATGGGCAGGTTTCGTGGCGAGCGGTTCCGGGTGATTCCTTGGGGACGGAGGAAAACGGATCATTTTGGTCCCGCGAGGCTTGCGGAGGCGCTCGTGCAGAGCCGCTCGGACAAAACTATGCCGGTTTACGGGGCTAAGTCACGCGCTCCCAACCATGCCGATATCCGTGAAAATAAAACCGCAGGTAGACAAGCCGTCATTTTACGGAAAACGCGGGTATGGATGGGGGCCCTGAGCTTAGCCCCGTAAACCGGCATAGTTTTGAAATGGCATTAAATCGATAACAGATATTTTGCTCTGTCGGAGCGGTTGGCCGTTGGGTAATTACCCTCGCAGGTAGGCGATGGCGATCTGCGTGCGGTTGCGTAGGCCCATTTTGGCAAGGATCGAGCTGATGTGGTTGCGTACGGTGCCTTCGCCCATATAGGCGGTGGCGGCAATCTCCTTGTTATCGAGGCCGCGGGCGATGAGCTCGGCGACTTCGAATTCGCGGTCGGTTAGGCTGGCGAAGGCCGCAGGCCGGCGGGGCGTGCCCGCCTCAACGTCCGTTCCGTCAAAATCGACGTCCTCGATCGCCTTGCCCTCGAGCACGCGTTTGCCATCCATGACCTGCGTCAACGCGGGAGGGATGGCAGCGACGTCGGTTTTAATCAAGTAGCCGCGCGCGCCCAGTTTGAGCGCCGACACAATGTATTCGTCATCCGAGAATGTCGTCAGAAACACCACGCGCGCCGAAGGGTCGCGCTCGAGGATCTCGCGTGCCGCCGAAAGTCCGTCACGCCCCGGCATCTGGATGTCGAGCAGTGCGATATCAGGCGCGTGTTCGGCATAGAGCGAAACCGCGTCGTTGCCGTTGGCGCCGGTGCCCACTACCTCGATCTGCGGCTGGGCGCCCAGGATAATCTTGAGCGAATCGACCACCAAGCGGTCGTCGTCGACAACGATGAGCCTCATCGGCCCTCATCTCCTTGCTGTTTGGGAACGGTGGCAAACACACGCCAGCCGCCGGTGCCGGCGCGCGGGCCGGCGGTAAAGGCGCCACCAAGCGCCTCGATGCGCTCGCGCATGGAGGCGAGCCCCATGCCCTCTGCGGCGTCGCGGCTGCTTGCTTGGACCCCACCAGCGCCATCGTCGGTAACGACAAGCTGGTAAAACGACGGATGCTCCATGCATCGTACGGTGACGGTCTGGGCGCAAGCGTGGCGCATGGTATTGGAGAGCGCCTCGCGCAGGACCGCTGCAAAGCAGTTGGCGACATTTGCGGGCGCATGCTCGGCCAAAACTTCAAGCTCAATCTGCGGGCCGCCGTCCGAGCGCGCGCCTTCAACAATGCGTTCGAGCTGCACGGAAAGGTCGACGGCGTTGTCGTTGAGCGCGTGGACGCTGATGCGCACAAGCTGGAGCGCCTCGTCAACCGTGCGTTTAACGTCGGCGAAATCGGCGGCGACGCCAGGCTCGTCGGCGTGGACCACGCGTAGGGCTTCAGCCTGCAGTGAGGCGCGCGTGAGCTGGTGCCCGACGTTATCGTGGATCTCGCGCGCGATGCGGGCGCGTTCGGCGAGCGTCGCGAGCTCGACTTCGTAGTCCTGGCGGTCGGCAAGGTCGCGGTTGCGCGCTTCGAGCGCGAGGGCTCGTTCTTGCAGCTCGTCGCGGGTACGGCGCATGCGCTGCTGCTCGCGCTCCAGCTGGGCGGTACGTAGCGATAGCAAGGTGGCGGCAACCGAGAGGATGGCGGTCAGCAGGAGCGTTCGGGTGGTGAGCGCGCCGCCGCGAAGGTCCGCGACAAGCGCGCAGACAAACACGGCGCCAATCGCCAGCGCGGGCCAGATGCGTTCACGGCGCACGCGTCGCGCGATGTCATAGAGGATGAGAGGCGCAAACGGCACAAACGGCGGCACGAAGACAGCCGCGATGATGTAAGCGTAACTTGCGGTCTCGCTTGCGCGGCGCGTGCGTTCCCCCTGTGCGACCTCGGCCAGAGAAGTGGCAATAACGCCAAGGCAAAACGCTGCGACCAGGTGAGCGTCCACAGCAAGGCCCATGGCGGCCGCAATGCAGCACGCCAGCACGATCGATTTGTCGAAAAGCCTGTTCATACGGGTATTGTACGCGAAGCCGCGCATGGTGGAGGGGCCGCCTGCGCAACCGTGACATTCCTCCCGCGCAGCAAAGCGGGGGGCGTCGGCAGGCCGCACGACAAAGACCCCGCACTCGTGACAAAGCTCACTGGTGCGCGTCGGCGGCTCCTGCGATGATGCAATCGTACCGGGCCGCAATCAACAGAAGGGCCGCCTCATGACAGACATCGTCCACGTCGAAAACCTCGTCAAGCGCTACGACGATCTTATTGCGCTCGACCACTTTAACCTGAGCATCGCCCCCGGCGAGATCTTTGGCCTGCTGGGCCCCAACGGCTCGGGCAAGACCACGTCCATCAACTGCATCCTGCAGCTGCTCGCCTACGACAAGGGCACCATCGAACTGTTCGGCGAGCCCATGACGCCCGCCCGCTACGACCTCAAGCGCCGCATCGGCGTGGTGCCGCAGCAGGTGGCGGTGTTCGACGAGCTTACGGTGCGCGAGAACATCGACTATTTCTGCAGCCTCTACGTCAACGACCGCAAGCGCCGCCGCGCGCTGGTCGACGAGGCCATCGACTTTGTCGGCCTGGGCGACTTTGCCAAGTTCCGCCCCGGCAAGCTCTCGGGCGGCCTGGCGCGACGCCTCAACATCGCCTGCGGCATCGCGCACAAGCCCGAGCTCATCTTTTTTGACGAGCCCACGGTGGCGGTCGACCCGCAGAGCCGCAACGCCATCCTGGAGGGCATCTGCCGCCTGCGCGACGAGGGCGCCACGGTGGTGTATACCAGCCATTACATGGAGGAAGTCGAGCAGATCTGCAGCCGCATCATGATCATGGACGGCGGCCGCGTGCTGGCGCAGGGCACCAACGACGAGCTCAAACGCATGATTCAGATGGGCGAGCGCGTGACCGTCGAGGTGGGCGCCGTCGAGCCAGCCACGGTCGAGCGGCTGCGCGCCCTCGAGCACGTGCTCAGCGTCGAGCTGTCCGGCGGCGAGCTCGTCTGCACCTGCGAAGCGAGCCCGCACAATTTGGTCGACATCCTCGACACGCTGCGCGCCGCCGATGTGGCGCTCGGCCGCGTGTGGAGCGAGCCGCCGACCCTCAACGACGTGTTCCTCGAGATCACCGGCCGCGAGCTGCGCGACTAGGGGGCAGTCATGTTCAGCACCATCATCACTACGGTCAAGACGCTGCTGCGCCGGCCGAGCACGTGGGTCTGGGGCGCTCTCTTTCCCATCGCACTTTCCACGATGTTCATGTTTATGTTTGCGAATCTGAGCTCTGACGGCACGGTCGACCCGGTACCGGTTGCCGTCATAGCGGACGAGGCCTGGGACGCCTCGACCTTTAAGGACGTGGCGACGTCGCTTGCCAAGGAGAGCGACAATCAGCTGCTCGAGATCCACGAGTGCGACGACGCAGCCGATGCGAACCGTGCGCTTAAGGCCGGCGAGGTTGCGGGCATCTATACGGTCGACGACGCAGGCGTACCCAAGCTCACACTGCTATCGAGCTACGACAGCTCGCGCGCATCATCGGTGCTCACCGATCGCAGCATCCTGGAGACGGTGGCAAGCTCGTATACACAAAATGCCGAGCTCATGTCCCAGATTGCCCAGGACAACCCGGCGGCGCTCGCCGACCAAGAGGCGGTTGCGCGCGCCCTGTCGCTCGAGGGCGGCACCCGCCGCGTAAGCCTGACGCGCACCACGCCCGACGGCACGACCATTTACTACTACGCGCTCTTTGGCCTGGTCGCGATGATGTCTGCCGAGTTTGCCGCTTTGAGCGTCGTCGACCTGCAGCCCAATCTGTCGGGCCTTGGCGCGCGCCGCTGCGTGGGTGGCCTTTCCAAGACGGCGTCGCTAGCCGGCATCTTTGTCGGCTCGTGGCTGGTTTCCTTTGCCTCGATGGCGGTTGCGATTGGCTACGTGCGCCTAGTCGTTGGCGTCGACTTTGGCGGGCGCGAGGGGCTGTGCCTGCTGGGCGGTGCTGCATCCGCGCTAGCCGCCACGGGCCTGGGGCTCTTTGTGGGCACGCTTCCCGTTAAGGGTGGCAAGGCGTCCAAGTCGGGCATCCTCACGGGCTTTGCCACCACGTGCGCCCTGTTCGCCGGCCTCTACGGCGAGCCGGCGATGGCGCTTGCCGACGACGTCGCCCGCGCCTGCCCGGCCGAGTGCTGGCTCAACCCCGTCAAGCTCATCTGCGACATGTTCAATCGCCTGTATTTCTTTGAGGACCTGGGGCCGTTTGCCGTTCGCGCTGGCGCGCTGGTCCTTATGGCGCTGGTGTTCGTCGCCGCCGCTACGCTGATCTTTGGAAGGAGCCGCTATGAGCACCTTTAAGACCGCGCTTCGCATGGCGCTGGCGCACCCGTTCTACCTGCTCATCTATACGGTGTTCATCTCGCTCATGGGCGCATTCATCGCGGCCTCGGTGAGCTGGAACTCGTCGCAGCTTACCGAGTACAAGCCCTACGACACCAACGTGATTGTGGTCGACCGCGACAATAGCGACCTTTCGCGTGCGCTTACCAAGCATCTGGGTTCGCGTTTTGAGCTGGTCACGGGCGTCGGCGACGACACCTACGACCTTGCGGACGCGCTCTCCAAGAGCAACAGCGCCAAAGGTAGCGCCGACTGCGTGTTCTTTATCCCGGAGGGGTTTGAGGGCGATCTTGTTGCAGCCGCCCGCGCGGGGGAGTCCCTGCCCAAGCTCGACGTGACTTACGGTGCCGGTACCATGGCGGCGGCGCTTTCGTCTGCCGAGGCCTCGCGCTGGATCTCGCTCGCGGGTGCTGCGGCGGCACTTGAGCCCACTGCCTCCAACGGCGACGTTGCCAAGGCTGCCGAGCATGCTGCCGCGAAGCGCGCGGAGGTCGAGATTGAGCAGGTCAAGGTCGACTCGACAGCCGCTGCTACGCTCGAGTCGTATTTCAACTTTGGCGCCTATGCGATTATCTCGTCGGTCATCGTATCGGTGGGGTTGGTGTTCTCGGGCATGAACGAGCCCGAGCGCGTACGTCGTATGGATGCCGGCCCAATCTCTGAGCGCCGGCGCTCGCTTGCCGTGTTTGCGGCCGCCGCCGTGATCACCGTCTGCATCTGGTTTGTGTCGAGCATGATGGGCGTCGTGGGCTTTGCCGGCGCGGTCGCCGAGGTCGGCGTGGGTCGCGTGTGTCTGGCGCTGGCGGCGACGTTTGCCCTGGCGTGCACGCCTCTGGCCGTTGGCTTTGCGCTGTCGAGCCTGGGTGCGCGCGAGGAGCTGCTTAACGGTGTGGGCAACCTGCTCGGCATGCTCATGACGTTTTTGGGCGGCGCTTGGATGCCGCTGTCGCTGATGGGCTCGGCCGTGCAGACGGTGGCGCACTTTGTGCCGACGTATTGGGTGAACGACGCGATTGGCAAGGCGCTCGCTTCGGATCTGACGTCCACCGTGTTGGGCGACATCGCCTGCGACCTGGGCGTCACCGTGCTCTTCGCCGCCGCCATTGCCGCCGTAGGCCTGGCCCTCTCACGCGCCAAATCCCGCGCCTAGTCTGAAATAAATCCTAGGCCTCGCCCCAAAATAGTTTGCCAAGGTTTACTATTACGTTCATAAAGTAGTACGAGGCTAACAATGGGGGATACCATGGCAACGCAGGAAGCCTACGTCCAGGTTAAGGATCTCAAAAAGCACTACGGCGACGGTGACGCGCGCCTGGCGGTACTCGATGGCATCGACGCGTCCATCAACCGCGGCGAGATCTGCGTCATGCTGGGGCCCTCGGGCTCGGGCAAGTCGACCTTTCTCAACCTGATCGGCGGCCTGGAGGATGCTGACGGCGGCTCCATCATGGTGGACAGCTGCGACCTCACGGTGCTCAAGCCTGCCGACCTGGGCGAGTATCGCCGCCGTGAGCTGGGCTTTGTCTTCCAGTTCTACAACCTGGTGCCCGATCTCACCATCAAGGAAAACATCGAGGTCACGGCGCACCTGTCCAAAAAGCCGCTCAACGTCGACGACCTGCTGCGCTCGCTGGGCCTCTATGAACATCGCAACAAGTTCCCGCGCCAGGTCTCGGGCGGTCAGCAGCAGCGCTGCGCCATCGGCCGCGCACTCGTCAAAAACCCGGGCCTGCTGCTGTGCGACGAGCCCACGGGTGCGCTCGATTACAAGACATCCAAGGAAATCCTGCAGCTCATGGAGGATGTCAATCACGAGTACGGCTGCACCATCATCATCGTCACGCACAACGCCGCCATCGCCCGCATGGCCAACCGCGTGCTGCGCCTGCGCGACGGACGCATCGTCGAGGATGAGCTCAACGAGTCGCCCGTCGCGGCCGCCGAGCTCGATTGGTAGGCGGCGCCATGACACCTCTCGCAAAACGTCTCCCGCGCGAGCTGCGCCGCAATATCGGCAAGTACCTGGGCATCTTTCTTCTTATGTGCGGAAGCATCGCCCTCACCTCGGGCTTTTTGCTCGCGGCCCACTCCATCGGTTGCCTTATCGACGACATGCGCGATGCGTACACGATCGAGGACGGCCGCGTGACCACCTCCTTCGAGGCCACCAAAGACCAGCTCAAGGCTGCCGAGGACGCGGCCGGCGATGTCGGCGGCGTCACGCTCTACAAGAATTTCTCCATCGACGCCATCATCAAAAAGACCGCCGGCGACGACGGCACCAAGCGCACGCTGCGCACCTATGCGCACCGCACCAAGGTCGATATCGCGTCCTACTGTGAGGGCAAGGAGCCCAAAACGGACGATGAGGTGGCAATCGACCGTGTCTTTGCCACCAACAACGGCCTCGCCGTGGGCGATAAGGTCGAGCTCGAGGGCCGCACCTACACCATCTGCGGCATCATGACCCAGCCCGATAGCCAGGCGCTGTTCCTCAACAATTCGGACTTTACGGTGAACACCATCACGTACGGCGTGGCCGAGGTCACCGATGCCGGCTTTGCCGCGCTCGAGGATGCCGGCGGCGCGCCCGCCTACACCTACTCCTTCACCTTTGCCGATCGCGACCTCCCCACCGCGGATCGCATCGATGCGGAGCAGGATATGGTCGAGGCGCTGACCGATGCCGATGCGCGTGTTGACGATCTGATCGATGCCGATTCCAATCAGGGCATTGGCTATGCGCGCGACGACGTGGACGGCGACTCCATGATGTGGATGACGCTGCTCGACATCATCATCGTGATCATGGCGTTCGTCTTTGTGGTCCTTACCGACGCTACCATCGAGGAGGAGAGCGCCATCATCGGCACGCTGCTCGCCAGCGGCTATCGCCGTCGCGAGATCGTGCTGCACTACCTTGCGCTTCCCGCCATCGTGGGCGTGATCGCGGCGCTTTTGGGCACTGCGCTCGGCGTTGTGTTCTTTACCGAGCCCATGCGCAGCCTCTATTACGGTTCGTACAGCCTGCCGCCCTTCCAGGTGTACTGGAGCTGGGAGATCTTTGTGAAGTGCGCCGTGGTTCCCGCCGCCGCGCTCATCCTCATCACGCTGGTGGGCCTGCTTCGCAAGATGGGCAAGACGCCGTTGCAGTTCCTTCGTCACGAGGCGAGCGGCAAATCGGGCACCAAGCGCGGCTTGCAGCTGCCGGAGCGCATGGGTTTTGTTTCCCGCTTCCGCCTGCGTATCTTCCTGCGCAACCTGGGCAACTTCGCCACGCTCTTCGTGGGCATTGCGTTTGCCTCGCTGCTGCTGCTCTTTGGCCTGGCGATCCTGCCCACGATGACGCACTATGCGGACAACCTCGAGACGAGCCTGGTCGCTGAGCACCAGTACACGCTCAAGGCGCCGCTGGAGCTCGAGGGCACCGCCGAGGAGCGCGAGCAGTGGTCGGCACTCGAGCGCTTGCAGTCGGTTGACGGCGCGCTGCTAACCGCTGCCCAGGATGCCGATGACGAGCTCGACGACGCGGCCGATGCGACGCAGGCAGCAGCCGATGCCGCGACCGCATCTCCGTCTGCCGAGAGCCTGGCCGCGGCGCAGGACGCGCTTGCCAAGGTCCAAGACAAGAAGGATGCGCTTTATGCGCGCCTCGATGACCTTGCCGATGCCCTCGGCTGCAACCGCGACGAGGCTATCGACCTGATCGACAAGGCCTCTAAGATCGACACTGACAACGATGATATCCACCCGGTCAACACGACCGACAACGGCGCGGGCGCAATCGCACAGGCCGAGAAATATGCCGTTTACCAGCTGCAATACGACCGCGGCGATGGTAATGGCGAGGAGACGATTTCCGTCTACGGCATCTCGCCCGATTCGCGCTATTGGAAAGACCTCAACGTTGACGATGGGTGCGTCGTCTTTGGCGGCGGTCTGCTCGATAAGTTTGGCTGGAGCGAGGGTCAGAAGGTCACGCTCGGCGACAAGTACGAGGGCGAGCATTATTCCCTTGAGTACGCGGGCAAGGACTGTGCCTGGGGCTCCAAGTCGGACATGAATATCTATATGAGTATCGAAGATTTTAACGAGCTGTTCGGCAACGACGCCGCCTACTTTAACGGCTATGTGAGCGACGAGAAGCTCGACCTCGATGCTCGCTACTTTGCCGGCGACACCACGCCCGATGACATGCGTGCCGTGGGCGACCAGTTCATCGGCATGATGAGCAAAATGATCGGCATGATGATCGGGCTCGCGGTGTCTATCTTCCTGCTGTTTATGTACCTGCTGACCAAGGCGGTGATCGACCACAGCGCCCGTTCGATCAGCTACATGAAAGTCTTTGGCTATCGCGATAGCGAGATCTCGCATCTGTACATCCGCTCGATCACGCTGTGCGTGGCGGCGTCGCTCGTGCTGAGCCTGCCGGTCATTATTGGCTCGCTCACGGCCATCTTCCGCTCGATGCTGCTCGCCTACAACGGCAATATCGAGATCTACGTGCCCGCTTGGTCCATGGCGGCGTGCGTGGGCATTGGCTTTGCGACCTACCTGGTCGTGGCGCTGCTGCACACGCGCTCCATCAAGCGCGTCAGCCTGGCCGAGGCCCTCAAAGTGCAGGAGTAGCCATCGGGGACAGTCCTTGCCATTCGTCGGCTCGCCGGCCGGGCTGGCAAGGACTGTCCCAATATGCCGGCACTTGGGGACTGTCCCCAGCTGCCGGCAGATAAGGAACGTCCCCAACTGCCGGGTGGCGAAAGAGTGTCCCTTGCGACTACTCATTTAAGAACATCCCCAATGACTAGGTGCCGTACTTGACTTTAACTCTGCTTTAACTGGTACCATCCTCTATGTCTGTAACGCCATATAGACCGAGGGGATAGATCTATGACCGCAACTGCACCCGCAGCACCCGCTAAGGTGTACTTCACCAACCTGCGCACGCATGCTCGCGAGAGCCAGCTCGACAAGCTCAAGCGCCTCATCCGTCACGCCGGTATCGAGCAGATCGACTTTGAGAACAAGTTCGTCGCCATCAAGATTCACTTTGGCGAGCTGGGCAACCTGAGCTTTTTGCGCCCCAACTACGCCCGCGCCGTCGCGGACGTCGTGAAGGAGCTGGGCGGCAAGCCCTTCCTCACCGACTGCAATACGCTCTATGTCGGTAGCCGCAAAAACGCGCTCGAGCACATTGATACCGCCTACCAGAACGGCTTTACCCCGTATGCTACGGGTTGCCAGATCATCATTGCCGACGGCCTCAAGGGCACCGACGAGGCGCTCGTCCCGGTCGAGGGCGGCGAGTACGTGCACGAGGCCAAGATCGGTCAGGCGCTCATGGATGCCGATATCGTGATCAGCCTCACCCACTTTAAGGGCCATGAGCAGGCCGGTTTTGGCGGCGCCATGAAGAACCTGGGCATGGGAGGCGGCAGCCGTGCCGGCAAGATGGAGCAGCATGCCGCCGGCAAGCCGAACGTCGCGACCGAGCACTGCGTTGGCTGCCATGCCTGCGAAAAGATCTGCGCGCACAACGCTATCTCGTTCGACGGCACCCGCGAGCGCGAGCTTGCCAGCGGCGCTACTCGCACGGTGCACGTGGCTGCCATCGACCACGATCGCTGCGTGGGCTGCGGACGCTGCATTGCGGCATGCAACCAGGACTGCATCAAGCCCGGTTATGAGGCCGCGGCCGACGTGCTCAACTGCAAGATCGCCGAGTATACGAAGGCCGTCGTCGACGGCCGCCCGAGCTTCCACATCTCGCTTGCCATGGACATCAGTCCCAACTGCGACTGCCATCCCGAAAACGACACGCCTATCGTCAACGACATCGGCATGTTCGCGAGCTTCGACCCGGTCGCCATCGACCAGGCCTGCGCCGACGCCGTCATGGCGTCTGAGCCGCTGCCCAACACCGAGCTCACCGATAGCGCGGCCAAGATGGAGCACAACCACGAGCATCTGGAGGGCGAGCAGGCCAAGGATCCCTTCTGCATCACGCATCCCGACACCGACTGGCGCGTGTGCATCGCGCACGCCGAGAAGATCGGCCTGGGCACGAGCAAGTACGAGCTCATCGAGGTCAAGTAGCACCTAGCTATTAGACAAAACAAGCGCCTTTGTAGCACAACTGTTAGCAAAAGCCGCCCGTGAGCACAGTGCCCACGGGCGGCTTTTCGGAAGTGCTAGGGGGTCAGATAGGCCAGTAAACCGTACTATTTGCCTAAAAATACTCGTCGAGGAAGTCGTCGACCGTGTTCCAGTAGAGTTCGGGGTCGACCTGCGCGCTCTTGGCGTGGGTGGCGCCATGGACGGTGAGCTTTTGCTTGACCTTGCTGGCGCACGCGTCGTAGTTTTGGTCGAGCATGCTGTACGGCACAAAGGTGTCTTGGTCACCGTGGATAAACAGCATGGGAACCGTCGCGCGCTTGAGCTGTTCCACGCTGCTCGCCTTATGAAAGTCGTAGCCCGCGCGCACGTTGCACACCAAGTTTGCTACATCGAGCAAGGGAAAGCTGGGCAGGCCGAACACGTCCTTGAGCTGCAGAGAAAACTCGTCCCAAACACTCGTATAACCGCAGTCCTCGATAATGCATTTCACGTTTGCGGGCAGAGGTTCCCCCGCGACGTTCATGGCGGTCGCCGCGCCCATGGATTCGCCAAAGACCAGGATGCGCGCCTTGGGGTCAGCCTGAACGATTCGCTCGATCCATGCGACGATGTCGAGGCGCTCGGGCCAGCCCATGCCGATATAGTCGCCGCCGGAGCGCTCGTGGGC
>NZ_JBCOTQ010000014.1:0-45901 GCF_040920445.1 Collinsella aerofaciens
GCAGGCCCCGCCGACCGATTGCAAGCGGTCGGCGGGGCCATTGTGGCTCTTGACAGCGGATTGGGTCATATGAGCGAAAACCCGCCAGAGCGAGCAAGGTGCCTTCAAGAAAAATGGCGCCGCAGGTTGAGCATAAGTCAGCGAGCGGGTCGCATTTGTGACAAGGTGACGTGAAACGAAAGGGCGCTGACCTTTTGGTCGCGCCCTTGAAGTTGAACGTCAGATTGTCCAAATGCGGCCCGCGCAGCGTCGAGCCGTTACGCGGTTCGTAGAACCGCGTAACAAGTTAGTACATCTTTGCGCCGGCGGGGATGGAAGCGTCGAGCTGAATCAGGTTGAGGCGCTCCTCGCCCTCCTCCTCGTGGATGGCGCTGATCAGCATACCGCAGCTGGGAATACCCATCATCTTGCGCGGAGGCAGATTGGTGATGGCGAGCAAGGTCTTGCCGACCAGGTCCTCGGGCTCATAGTAGCCATGGATGCCGGAGAGGATGGTGCGGTCGGTGCCGGTGCCGTCGTCGAGCGTAAAGTTCAGCAGCTTCTTGGACTTCTTGACGGCCTCGCATGCCTTGACCTTCACAGCGCGGAAATCGCTCTTGGAGAAGGTATCAAAGTCGACGAATTCCTCGAACAGCGGCTCAACGGCGATCTTGGAGTAATCGAGCGTGGGCTTGAGCGGCTTAACGAACGGGCTTGCGGCGTTGCCGGCCTCGGCAGCCTTGGCAGCGGCGGCACCGGACTGGAAACCCTTCTCGGGCTTCATGTGCGGGAACAGCAGGACGTCGCGAATGGAAGCCTGGTTGGTGAGCAGCATGACCACGCGATCGATACCGATGCCGATGCCGCCCGCGGGAGGCATACCGTACTCGAGGGCGCGCACGTAGTCCTCGTCGTACTCCATAGCCTCGTCGTCGCCGCCGGCCTTCTCAGCCATCTGGGCAGCAAAGCGCTCGGCCTGGTCGACCGGGTCGTTGAGCTCGGAGAATGCGTTGGCGTACTCGTGGCCGGCGATGACCAGCTCAAAGCGGTGCGTCAGGCGCGGATCGTCCTCAAAACGCTTGGCAAGCGGGCTGACCTCGATGGGGTAATCGCATACGAAGGTCGGGTTGACGATGGTGTCCTCGCCCAGCTCATCGTAAATCTCGGCGATGATCTTGCCAGCAGTCCACTCGGGCTTAATCTCCAGGCCCTTCTCGCGTGCGGCGGCGGCAAGCTCCTCGACCGGCGTGTCGATGGTGACCTGCTTGCCGAGCACGTCCGAGACGATGTCGGTCATGGGACGGCTTGCCCACTCACCGGAAAGATCGATGGTCTGACCCTGGTACTCAATGACCTCGGGGTTGCCGATGGCCTTGTTGGCAGCCTTGATGACACCCTGGGCGAGTGCCTTCATGCCCTCGAGATCGGAGAAGGCACGATAGGCCTCCATCGTGGTGAACTCGGGGTTGTGGGTGAGGTCCATACCCTCGTTGCGGAAGATGCGGCCAATCTCGAAGACACGCTCAAAGCCACCGACGATGCAGCGCTTGAGGTGCAGCTCGGTAGCAATGCGCAGGTAGCACTCTTGATCGAGCGCGTTGAAGTGCGTGATGAACGGCTTAGCCGTAGCGCCACCCTGGATAGTCTGCAGAATGGGGGTCTCGACCTCCATGTAGCCGTCGGACTCCATAAAGCGGCGGAAGGTGGAGAGAATCTGCGAGCGCTTGCGGAAGGTCTCGCGAACATCGTCGTTGGCAATCAGGTCGACATAGCGCTGACGATAGCGGGTCTCCTTGTCGGAGAGGCCATGGAACTTCTCGGGCAGCGGGCGAACGGCCTTGGAGAGCAGCGTCGCGCTCTTGGGGGCGACGGAAAGCTGGCCACGCTTGGTGCGCACGACCACGCCGGTCACGCCCAGGATATCGCCCAAGTCGAGGGCCTTAAGCGTGCTCCAGGCCGCCTCGTCCATGTCGTTAATACGGCAGAACAGCTGAATCTCGGCGGTAGCGTCGCGCACGACGATAAACATGATCTTGCCCTGACCGCGCTTGGCGACCACGCGGCCGCCGATCTTCACGACGTCCTCAGTATCCTCGCCATCGGCAAGATCGGCATATTTGGCCTCAATGTCAACGACATAGTCCTCGATCTCGGAGTGCTCGGGATAGGGGTTCTGGCCCGCCTCGAACAGGGCGGCGCGCTTTGCCAGACGCGTGGCGCGCTCGTCGTTGAGCGTCGAGGCCTGATCGGCGACGTTCTGGTTCTCTGCCATAAGTTAGCTCCTCAAACTAAAACGCTCCCCAGGATTCGGTCCCAGGGAGCGAAAACATACCTTTACGCGGGACCGTGGTCTAGCGTGCGATCTTGGCGATGGTGTAGACGCGGGTCTTGCCAGAAGGCGTAACGACCTCAACGGAGTCGCCCTCGCCGTGACCGATGATGGCGTGGCCGACCGGAGACTCGTTAGAGATCTTGTGCTCGAGCGAGTTGGTCTCGGTGGTACCGACGAGTGTGACTTCCATGACCTCACCGTTGGGATCGATCAGAGAAACGGTGGAACCGATGGAGACGGTCAGATCGCCCGTGGTGGCAGCAACCTGAGCGTTGGCGAGGATGGCCTGAATCTCGGCAATGCGAGCAGCATTCTGGGCCTGCTTGTCCTTGGCGGCATCGTACTCGGAGTTCTCCGAAAGGTCGCCGAACGCGCGGGCTTCCTTGATGTCCTCGACGATCTCCTTGGCGTAATCGCCCTCACGCCAAGCGAGCTCCTCGACGAGCTTCTGGCGGCCCTCAGCGGTCAGTACGATCTGGCTTGCGTCCATACGGATATCTCCCCAACTATGATGTAACGATCAACTGTCAACAAAACGAAAAAGACCGGCTAGCCTGCGGGCAAGCCGGTCAGGTGCTCACCCCAAAGGGATGGGACTACTCTGCGTCCGCGTCGCTGTCCTCTGCCTGCTTTTTCTTGGCAGCAGCGAGCTTGGCCTCGAGCTCTGCGATCTCCTTGTCCTCCTTGGACTCCTCGACCACAACGTCCTCGGCCTGCTTGGTTTCGCCCTTATCGTCGCCCTCCATACCCTCGCGGATATTCTTGACGGTAGAGCCGAGAGACTTGCCGAGCTTCGGCAGGTTCTTAGGCCCGAAGATGATCAAGACAACGATGAGAATAATGATGAGCTCAGGAGCCCTCAGTCCAAACATGTAGACCTCCACAATACAGCGAGACAAGCTCGAATGAGTATACCGCGGGTGCCGCGGTATCACAACAATAGCTAAAAAAAGGGACCGCAAGAAGCGGTCCCTCCTCATGCTCTGGTCGGGTTGACTGGATTTGAACCAGCGACCCCTGCGTCCCGAACGCAGTGCTCTACCAAACTGAGCCACAACCCGTTAGCTCGACTATAGTAACAAAGATTTTCGCCGCGTGCTAGAGAAATTTTTATTTCTTTGGCGCGTCGATTTGAACCGTGTTGGGAATAAGCTCAGTCGTGCAGGCCCACCAGCCATTTTGCTGGGCAGCTCCCGCAAGATGGGCTGCTGCAGCGACGGTATCACAAATGGCAAACGAGCAGGCACCCGAACCGCACACGTCCACGGCAACGGTTCCCTCCTGTGCGCGCAGCCAGTCGAGAACCGCCTGGATCCGCGGCTCCATCTGCGCGGATATGACGCCCAGATTGTTATGAACGAGCGCATATGCCGCCTCGGCATCGCCGGCGCGTAAGACAGAAGCAATCGCATCGGGTTTTTCCGCGGGCACCGGGCTCTCATCAAATCGTCGATACGCTTCAACCGTTGAAACGCTCGTCTCGTGCGGTTTGACCAATACGACAGGTGTCGCCGGAAGCACAGGATACTCAGTGGCCAGCACATCTCCCCCGCCGACGTAGAGTGCGGGACTCGTGTGCAAAAAGAACGGCACGTCGGCGCCGATACCGCGAGCGATGTCATCGAGCGCGGGGTCGGCACGGTCGATACCCCACAGCTCGGCCAAGGCAACGATGACCGCAGCGGCATCCGTCGAGGGGCCTCCCAGGCCGGCGCACAGCGGGATACGCTTTTCGATCGTCACGCACACGTTGGCATCGCGACCGTAACGCTCGGCCATAGCGATTGCCGCCCGATAGGCCGTATTTTTTTGCATGGGAAAATCGGATGCCGGAACCGTCTGGACGGTCAACGCCTGCGCCGGCGTGACCGTCACGGCATCGGCTAGACCGACGGCTGCCATCAGGGAATCGACCCTGTGATAGCCGCGGTCATCGCGCTCGGTATGAACCCCCAGGTAGAGGTTAATCTTTGCCGGCGCGGAAAGAGTCAGGGACCGATCGGTCACCGTTAATGCTCCTCGAGCTGATTGCCGAGCGGGGTAAAGATATGCTCGCCGCTCTCGGGGTCGAACAGCTCGACCTGACCGGTGAGGACATCGATATACTGGTAGGACTGACGCGACTTGCGGCCGCGACGCTCGTCAACCTCGACGATAAAGACGGCGGGGTGGACGCTCTTGATGGTGCCCATGCGCTCGACAACGCGGGTGCGGCCCATGTTGGCCTTCACCTTGACGCGATCGCCCACCATATCGGTCAGCTTCTCGTGGATGTCGTCGACGTGATTGACTTCCATCTCTTCCATGAACAGGGCCTCCAGAAGGTGCAATTCAAAAAGGGGATAATACCCCTAAGATAGACAAAACTCTAATACTATAGCACCCTGTTGTGGCCATACGCAAGTAGCTAAAAAAGCCCCGTCCCAAATACTTACCAGACGACAACCTCGCATGACCAGTTGTTACGCGGTTTGGTAAAACCGCGTAACCTAAAGGTTGTCGGTGTCCAAGACGATGGTGAATGGGCCGTCGTTGACCAGGTCGACCTTCATGTCGGCGCCAAAGATACCGTGCGCCACATGCTCAACGTCCTCGTGCACAAGCGTCAGGAAGTACTCGTAGAGCTCGTTGGCAACATCGGGTGCGCCGGCATCCGTAAACGACGGACGGCGACCGTGGCGGCAGTCAGCGAACAGCGTGAACTGCGACACCACGAGCACCTCGCCGTCGACATCGGCAAGCGCCAAGTTGGTCTTGCCGTTCTCGTCCTCGTTGATACGCAGCCCGCGGAGCTTGCCCCACAGCTTGTCGGCCTCGGCACGCGTATCGCCATGGCCCACACCCAGCAGCACCAGGTAGCCGCGTCCAATGCGGCCCACGCACTCGCCGTCGACCGTCACGCCGGCGTTGAGCACGCGCTGCACCACCGCACGCACGGTCTACTCCTCGCCCGTCAGCTTGGCGGACAGATGCTCGAGCGCGTGGAAACGATGGCTGATGGCGTTCTTCTCGTCAGCCGTCAGCTCGGCCATGGTCTTGCCCGGCGTGTCGACCGGCAGGAACAGCGGGTCGTAGCCAAAGCCGTGATCGCCGCGGCCCTCGTGCGCGATAACGCCCTCGCAGGCGCCCTCGCCATAGGTAACCAGACCATCCGTGTCGATGAGCGCGACGACGCTCATAAAGCGCGCGGTGCGGTCCTCATCTGCCACGCCTTCCAGGTTAACGAGAAGCTTGGCGTTGTTGGCGGCATCGTCGCCGTGCACGCCCGCGTAGCGCGCGCTATACACACCGGGCTCACCGTCCAGCGCGTCGACGACCAAGCCCGAATCGTCGGCAATGGCCATAAGGCCCGTCTCCTCAACCGCGGCTTGGGCCTTGATGATGGCGTTCTCCAAAAACGTCGTGCCGTTTTCCTCGGGATCCTCAAAATCGCCCAGCTGGCCGAGCGCCACAAAGCGCACCTCGGGCATGACCTTGCCCAAAATGGCCTCGATCTCGGTGAGCTTATGGGCGTTGCCCGTTGCCACGACGATGGTCGCCGCCGGGTCGAGGGTGTCGATGTCAATCTTCTCAAGTGCCATGACTGGCCTCCTTGTCTCTATAACAAGCCGCGTGAGGGGCGTTTGGGCACTTGACCTCTCCCCTCTCAGGCGATCGGACCTTTCAACGCAGCATTTCAGCAGATAAAACCTACCAAAATAAACCTGTCCCTTTTTGGCAGGTTAGGCGATGGCTTGGCGCTGAAGCTCGATGAGCTCGGCGACACCCTTGTCACCCAGGTCAAGCAGGGCGTTGAGGCGTTTGCGGTCGAAGGGCGCCTGCTCGCCGGTGCCCTGGAGCTCGATCATCTCACCGGTATCGGTGGCGACGAGGTTCATGTCGACCTCGGCGTGGCTGTCCTCGGAATAATCCAAGTCGAGCAGGGTGTTGCCGTCGACAACGCCCATGGAGATGGCAGCCACCTGGCCGATAAGCGGGATGCGCTCGATCTTGCCCGCCTCGACCCACATGGCGAGGGCGTCGCGCAGCGCCACCCAGGCGCCGGTGATGCTCGCTGTACGCGTGCCGCCATCGGCCTGAATCACATCGCAGTCGACGGTGACGGTGTACTCGCCGAGCGCCTTCATGTTGACGACGGTACGCAGGCTGCGGCCAATGAGGCGCTCGATCTCCATGGAGCGGCCCTTGCGGTTGGCGTGCTCGCGCTTGCAGCGCTTGCCGGTCGACGCCGGCAGCATGGCGTATTCCGCGGTCACCCAGCCGGCCTTAGCTCCCTTTCGCCAGCCCGGCACGCCCTCCTCGATAGTGGCGGCGCACAGCACGCGTGTGTCGCCGAACTCGGCCAAACACGAGCCGTGGGCGTGCTTCTTGACGCCACGAGTGAGCTTAACGGGGCGCAACTCGTTGGCGGCGCGACCGTTGGCGCGGTTGACCTGCATGTACTCCATAGAAATTTCCTTTCGGCAAAAGATGTGGCGAAGGCTTTGGCGGCTGCCTTACATCTATTTCAGCTCATCGATATCGATATGTTCGATGCTCTTGAGCGGCTGACCAAAGATAAAGCTGCCCGCCACCGCAAACTCGGCAATGTTATCGGCCGTCGTGGCAAAACGATGCTGCGGCTCGGCGTCGTCGCCCGCCAGCTGCTCGCGGCGCGTGAGGATATCGGTCAGCTCGCGTGTGGTCTCCTCGGCGGAACTCACGACGCGCACCCCAGGCCCCAGCGCATGGCGGATAGGTCCCACCAACAGCGGGAAATGCGTACAGCCGAGCACCACGGTGTCGATACCGTGGTCGCGCAGCGGCTCAACCGTGGCACCCACCAGCGCACGCACGGCAGGCGTATCGAAGATGTCCTCGTTCTCAAGCCACTGTTCCTGCAGATGTGCACCCGAGGCGAGCTCGTGTTCGACAACCTCGACAAAGCTCGAGGCAGGACAGCCGTATACATCGACGCCGGCATCTAGATCCTGAATGGCGCGCGTGTAGGCGCCCGAGCGAATGGTGAGGTTGGTAGCGAGCACGCCCACGCGACGCGTACGCGTGCTGTTGATTGCTGCACGGGCACCCGGCGCGATCACGCCGATCACGGGAACGTCGAGCACCTGCTGGGCCAAACGCAAGGCCGCAGCGGTCGCCGTGTTGCAGGCGATGACCATAATCTTGACGTCGTGCTTCGAAAGCCAACGACCCGCCTGCAGCGCAAACGAGCGCACTTCATCCTCGGTGCGCGTGCCGTAGGGGCAGCGCTTGGTGTCGCCAAAGTAGTAGACGGACTCGTGCGGCAGCGCCGTCGCAATCGCGCGCGCAACCGTCAGACCGCCCAAACCAGAATCGAACACGCCAATCGGGCGCGTGTCGCCTGCCGGATTCTCGATATCGGACATTACCTCACCAGTCTCTCTCGAAAAGACATGTCCAAGTGCAGCGACGCCGCGCTACGAACGCGCCGCGACCAGCAGCTCTGCCGTCGCCGCCCAACCGTCGACAATTTTGCCGCGCGTAACGAAAGCGTTCTCGCAAGCAGCCAGGAACTCGGGCGCGCCGGCGCTCGTCAGGCCATTCTCGACCAGGCAGAACATGCCAACATGGTCGGCCATGTAGAAGTCGGACTCGGAGTCGCCGAGCGCAAGCGTCTCCTCGCGCTCGATCCCCAGGTGCTCGCAAAAGCGCGCAATGGCAACGCCTTTGTTGAGACCCGCCGGATTGATGTTGAAGGCGCGGCCGTCCTCGACGCGATTAAGCTCGAGCGTCGTCGGCTTGGACAGGTGAGTCAGATGGCCGTTGCAAGCCCAGACCAGACCGCAGCCGGCCTCGTCCAGGATGGCCTGGACCTCATCGTCGGGCACATCGCCGCGCATGCCGACGGTGACCTCACGGTACTTGTAGCCGGTCGACATGTCGTTGTGGTATTCGATCTTGTGCGGCCAGCGGGCAAGGATCTTCTCGCACACGCCGGTCTGCTCGATCACCTGGTGCGGCGTGAGACCGCAGGCGGGGTCGTAGGGCATGTCGCCCGTCAGGTACTCCCAGTCGTTGGCCTTGAGGTCGTACATGACCAGGCCGCCCATCTCGCCGATGTAGGAGTTGAGGCCGAGCACGCGGGCGTCCTCATGGATCATGGTGCGATTGCGACCCGAGGTGGGAACCACCTGGATGCCGGCACGGGCGAGCGCGACAACCGCCTCGACGAGCTTGGTCGAGGGATTGCCGTCGTTATCGCGCAGCACGCACGAGCCGGGGGCGAGCATCGTGGCGTCCAGATCGGTAAAGACATACTTGACCTTGGCAAGGCGCTCGCGCATCTCGCCCGAAAGCTCGGCAACGGTCGGCAGGATGTTGTGGGACATGGTCACTCCGTTTACATAGAAGGGGCTGGTCTAGGCGTCGTACGCCGCAAGGGTGCGCTTGAGAATCGAACCGTCGCGCTCACAAGGCTCGGGTCCGTTCTTGCGCAGCATACACTCTTCCTCGCCCTTACCGGTCACGATGACCACGGCAGGACGGACAGTTTCGCGCACGGCAGTCTCGATAGCGGCAACGCGATCAGTCACGATTTGCCAGTTATCATTTCCCTGCGCTTGAACGTTGCGCGCGATCTCGGCGCAGATGTCCTCGACATCCTCGGGGCCGGGGTCATCCTCGGTAATCACGATTCGGTCGGCATACTTGCCAGCGGCGATGCCCATCGTGGTGCGTCGATCGACACCCTTACCGCCCGTAGCGCCAAATACAACCGCCAGCTCGCGCTCGGGATAGTTCTCGCGCAAGTCGCGCAGGAGTGTCTCGAGGCTCATGCCGTTATGTGCAAAATCGACGATGCCCAGGATTTTGCCCGATACGGACGGATAGAGCTCCATACGACCGGGAACGAAGACGCCCTCAAAGCCATGGACGATACCCTCTTCGGAAATGCCCAGGGCCTCGGCGCAGGCAATAGCGGCAAGCGCGTTGGACACATTGAACTTAACCGGCGTGGGAATCACAATGTCACGCGTAAAACGGGGCGTGCGCACCGTTGCCACCACGCCGCAGTCGCCATTGCGAATCGCCAGCGCAAGCACGTCGGCACGCTCGTCGGTCAGGGAGAACGTCACCGTACGTTCGCAACGAGATGCCGCCTCGAGCACGCGATCGACCTTATCCATATCGAGATTGACCACGGCAAAACGGCTCTGCAAGAAGATTTTGAGCTTGCTGGCAAAGTAATCCTCGAGCGTCGGATGCTCAATCGGCGAAATGTGATCCTCGCCGATATTGGTAAAGGCGCCGACTTCAAAGTCAATCTTGCCCGTACGCTCGTATTTGAGGCCCTGACTCGATGCCTCCATAACCAGCCACGGGGCACCCGCCTCCGCAGCATGCGCGATGCGAGACTGCAGCAGGAAGGATTCGGGGGTCGTCAGCTTGGAAGGGCCCGTCTCGATGCCGTCGTCGAACTCAATGCCCGTATTAAGAGCGGGTCGATGACAGCCCGTAAGCTTGGCCTCGTTGGCGAGGATGCCGCGCAGATAAAAGCTGCAGGTCGACTTGCCCTTGGTGCCTGTAAAGGCGCAGACCTTCACCTTACCCGACGGGTGCCCATAAAAGGCATCTGCCACCACGGCGAGCGTGCGACGAATATCGCTCACAATCACCGCGGGAAGATCAACATCGTAATCGACCTCGGAAACGTAGGCCACGGCGCCATCGGCGATTGCCGAAAGCAGGTACTCGCGCTTAAACGCACGGCCCTTGCAGACAAACAACGTGCCCGGACGCACCTGGCGCGAGTCATCAGTCGCAAACTCAATGCGCTGGTCGCACGAAGCGCTCGGTCTGGAAACAACAAGGTCATCTTCCTCGAGCAACTCTATATAGCGCATCAGAGTTAGCTTCTCTTGTGTCGGACTCGACATACAAAGACCTCTCTCGCTAAATTCAGCCTTAAAGGGCAGAAGACGTCCCGCGGCAGAAACGATGAAACATTCTGTATTATCAACCATCCTAATATGCCACCTGACCTTACGCGCATCACAGCCTTCTAAAAAATTGCATGGACTGTGCCGTGGTCTAATAAATGGCAACGGTGTTCACCCCGTGTAAAAACAAGGAAATCTGGGTGCTGTTCTTTAACATAGCGTTCGCAACCACGGCCCGCCGCTTCGTCTGAAGATCGGGACGTGGTTTTTTCGGTTCGCTCGGCGCTTATGCCCTATCACGAAACAAAAGATTGGCATGATAGTAAAGATTATTTGACATCAGCTGCCACAATCCTTGCGGCAGTACACCTGAGCCGTCAGCAGAAAGGATCTTGCATGTGCGGTTTTGTCGGTTTTACCGGTACAGATGAACAGAGTGAGCTGGTTCTCACGGCCATGATGAATCGCATCATCCACCGTGGTCCCGATATGGGCGGCCAGCATATCGTCGACAACGTTGCCCTTGGCTTCCGTCGTCTTTCGATTCTCGATCTTTCCGAAGCTGGAGCCCAGCCCATGTCGAGCGACGACGGCAAGGTCACGATTGTCTTCAACGGAGAGATCTACAACTTCCAGGAGCTTCGCGCCGAGCTGGAGGCGGCCGGCTACGCCTTCCACTGCAACGCTGATACCGAAGTCCTGGTACACGGTTACGAGGAGTGGGGCGAGGACCTGGTCAACCGTCTGCGCGGCATGTACGCGTTCGTGATTCACGACCAGAACAAGAACAAACTCTTTGGTGCTCGTGACATCTTTGGTATCAAGCCGTTCTATTACTACCAGGCATCCGATGGCTCGCTGCTGTTTGGCTCCGAGATCAAGAGCTTCCTGGACCATCCCAAGTTTGAGAAGGCTGTCAACCACGACGCGCTGCGCCCCTACCTGACGCTGCAATTCCCCGCCACGGAGGAGACCTTCTTTAAGGGCGTGTTCAAGCTTGCCCCGGCGCATTGCTTTACGTATGACCTGACGACCAACACCATGGACATCAAGCGTTACTGGAGCTGTGACTTCACCGACGACAACTCCAAGACCTTCGAGGAGTACGTGGACGAGTGCGACAAGGTCGTGCACGAAAGCGTCGCTGCGCACCGAATCGCCGATGTTAAGGTGGGCTCGTTCCTTTCTGGCGGTGTGGACTCCAGCTACATTGCCGCCTGTCTCATGCCCGACACCACGTATTCTGTCGGCTTCGATTACAAGAACTTCAACGAGACCAACTACGCCGCCGAGCTTTCCGACAAGCTGGGCATCAAGAACGTGCGCAAGATGATTACCGCCGACGAGTTCTTTGATGCACTGCCCGATATCCAGTACCACATGGACGAGCCGCAATCGAACCTGTCCAGCGTGCCGCTGTACTATCTGGCGCAGATGGCTTCCAAGGAGGTCACCGTCGTCCTTTCGGGCGAGGGTGCCGACGAGCTGTTTGCCGGCTATGAGTGGTACGAGGACACCCCCGAGATGCGTACCTTTAAGAAACGCGTGCCGCTCGGCGTACGTCACGCCCTGGGCTCACTCGTTCAGCATCTCCCCTACTTTAAGGGACACAACTTCCTGACGAAATGCGCCGAGGTTCCCGAGCGCTGGTATGTGGGTCAGGCAAAGGTGTTCGATCCCTCCGAAGTCGACGAGGTGCTCAAGCCCGCTTATAACACCGGCAAGAACGCCGCCGAGATGTGCGCCGAGTACTACAAGCAGGTTCCCGACTGCTGCGAGCTTTCCAAGAAACAGTATCTGGATATGAACATGTGGCTGCCGGGTGACATTCTGCTCAAGGCCGACAAGATGTGCATGGCGCATTCTCTGGAGCTCCGCGTTCCGTTCCTGGACAAGAAGGTCATGGAGTTTGCCGAGCACATTCCCGCCAACTACCGTGTTAACGAAGAAGGCTGCAAGCTCGTTCTGCGTCACGCTGCCAACCGCACGCTGCCCGACGAGTGGGCAACGCGCAAGAAGGTGGGCTTCCCCGTACCGGTCAAGTTCTGGCTGCGCGAGCAAAAGTATTACGACTACGTAAAGGAATACTTCACCGCGCCGTGGGCTGCTGATTTCTTTGACACCGATGCGCTCATGAAACTGCTCGACGATCACTTTAAGGGTCGCGCGCTCAACCAGCGCAAGATCTATACCACGCTGACGTTCCTCATTTGGTACAAGCGCTTCTTTATCGACGAGGACAAGGGCGCTAAAGTCGCCGCTTAGTTTTCGTTATGAATTAGCGGTGAACCACGCAGGGTTTCCGCTATACTCAATCTCTGCGGGCGATTGGCGCAACGGTTAGCGCAGGTGCTTTACACGCACAAGGCTGGGGGTTCGAATCCCTCATCGCCCACCACTGATTTGTTAGGCTCCCAGCTATGGGGGCCTTTCTTTTTTGGGCCCATCGCAGAGGGATTCGAACCCGACAGGGTGCGGAGCTGAGGAAACGCGAAGCGTTTTCCAGCGCAGCACGCGAGGAGCGGAGCGACGAAGCGGGACGCGGGCGGCGCCAGCCGCACGCGGACATCCCTCATCGCCCACCATTGAATTGTTAGGCCTCCAGCGATGGAGGCCTTTCCTTTTTCAGGCCCAGCGCATGGGATTCGAACCCGCCAGCACGTCTGTCACAAAGGCCGTGGTCAAAAAATGGCAAAAATGAGTACTGCTACTTTGTTTGCAACATATAAATAGACAGTATTTGCTTAAGTTACGCAACATATGTCCATTATAAGTACTAACAGTTGGCTCAAAATCGTGCTTTCATCGCCATTTCGACTTGCTATCTGGCCTTATTAGTCCAAAATTGCTGCTACCAAATCGGTAACAGTACTCATATTTGATGTTTTTTGACCAGCAGGTCTCCCTGCCTTAGCAAATCTAAGGCAAAACGGGCTCCAGACCGCTGAATCATGCCGCATAGGACACGCCCACAGTCCGGAACCCGGTCCAAATTGAGTTATTGCGCTGCGTTAGCCCAAGACACCCGACAGGATCTCGATCAGGCTGTCCACGTCGGCCTCCTCGCAGACGAGCGGCGGCAAGAAACGCAGCGTATGGGCACCTGTAGCGTTGATCACGGCACCGGCGGCCAGCGCGCGGGCAACAACATCATGTGCGTCGCCCGCGGCATCATCCAAATCACAGCCGAGCATCAAGCCGCGGCCACGTACCTCGGTCACGTGCGGCAGCTTGGCGAGCTTTGCCTCCATATAGGCGCCCACCTTGGCAGCATGCTCGGCATAATCGCCACGCACAAGCGCGGAGAGCGTCGCGGCACACGCCGCGATGGCCAAGCAGCTACCGCCAAAGGTCGAGCCGTGGTCGCCCGGCTTAAACACGTCGGCAATCTCCTTCTTTGCCATGACGGCACCCATGGGCACGCCATCGGCAATGCCCTTGGCAAGGCTCATGATGTCGGGCTCCACGCCATAGGTTTGGAATGCAAACGGCTTGCCGGAGCGGAAGATGCCGCACTGGACCTCGTCGGCGATAAGCACGGCACCCACTTCGTGCGCCAAGTCGCGCGCCGTAGCCATAAACTCCTCGGTCATGGGGTGCACGCCACTCTCACCTTGGATCGGCTCGAGCATCACGGCGCAAATTTCACTGCCCAGCTGCTTAAAGATCGCACGCAGTTCATCGACATCGTTGGGCGTGCAGGCCACAAAGCCACCCGGCAGTGGGCGGAAGCTGTCCTGCAGCCAATCCTGCATGGTGGCGGCAATGGTCTCGAGCGTACGGCCGTGGAACCCGCCGCGCATGCACACGATGGTGTTGCCGCCATTACCGGCACGCTTGGCGTACAGGCGCGCGAGCTTCATCGAGCCCTCGTTGGCCTCGGCGCCAGAGTTGGCAAAGAAGGTCTCCCAAACCTGCTCATCCGCAGCCGGGGCACCAAGAGCAGCTGCCGTGGTCTCATCGCCGGCGACAATGGCATCGGCAAGCACGCGCGCACCATCTACGTCGTCGTTAGCAAGCTTGGACAGCAGCGCCGCGACCTGTCCGCGCTGCTCGATGTAAAAGTAATTGGAGACATGCATGAGCTTTTTGGTCTGTGCCTCGAGCGCCGAGAGCACAGCCGGGTTGCCATGACCTAGGCTGCACACGCCGATGCCGGCAAGAAAGTCGAGGTACTCACGGCCATCGTCGCCGGTGAGCTTCATGCCGTGACCCTCGACAAACTCGACCGGAGAGCGGCCAAAGGTATGCATAACGTAATGGGATTCAAGCGATTGCTGAGCTGCAAGTGACATGGGATGCCTTTCGTTGGGCGCCAGACGGCGCGGGGCTATGGGTGCAGGAATGGGGCGGCTGCGGGTCAGCTAGACCGTCTGAAGCTTCTCGACCTCGTCAAGGTTCTCGGTCAGACGCGCAGCAAACGTCGAAAGCGGATGCGGATGCGTATCGAACTCGTAAGCCGTCTCGGTGGAATGAATCACGGTGCCGACGCCGGCATCGGTCAGCAGCTCCAGCAGCAGCGAGTGCGGCGTAGTACCGTTAATGATGTGGGCACGAAATACGCCGCCGGTAATCGCATCGACGGCCGCGCGCAGCTTGGGAATCATGCCCTTATCGACCTCGCCGCCGTAGAGCATTTCGTTAACCTCGTCGAGCGTTAGGTTGGAGATAAGCGAGTCCTTGTCGCTAAAGTCCTTGTACAGACCATCGACATCGGTCAAAAAGATCGCCTTATGCGCGTGGAGCGCCGCGGCAACGGCACCGGCGGCGGTGTCGGCGTTGATGTTGAAGAAACCGCCGTCCTCCCCCGCCGCGACGGTAGCGATGACGGGGATGTACTCGCTATCGAGTAAGCGCTCGATATAGTCGGTGTTGACGTGCGTCACTTTGCCCACGCGACCGAGCTCGGGGTCGAGCGGCTCGGCGATGAGCGTGCCGGCATCGCTGCCCGACACGCCCACGGCCAGGTTGCCGTGGTGGTTGATGGCAGCAACCAGCTCTTGGTTGACCTTGCCGCCCAGCACCTCGCGCACGATATCCATAGTCGCCGGCGTGGTCACGCGCTGGCCGTTCTTAAACTCGACGGGAATATCGTAATGGCTCAGCGCCTCGTTGATAGCCTTGCCGCCGCCATGCACGATGACGGGGCGCATACCGATGATCTTGAGCAAAACGATGTCGCTCATCACGTCGCGGCGCAGCTGCTCATCAACCATGGCGGCTCCGCCATATTTGATAACAACCGTCTTGCCGGTCAGGTTCTTAATCCACGGCAGCGCTTCGAACAGCAGCTGCGCGGTTGCTTCGTTGGATTCGCTCGAACGACAATCGCGTGCGAATTTCATAATCTGCCTCGTCTTTCGTATCGTTATCGCGCCGTACTCCGCCGTCCGCAATCGCGGCAAGATGCGCAGCATGCCTGGAATCTAGGAACGGTAGTCGCCGTTGATGGAGATGTACTCATGCGTGAGGTCGCAGGTCCACACGGTCGTTGCCGCGTCGCCTGCGCCCAGGTCGGCCGAGATCACGATCTCGGGCGCCTCGAAACGTCGTAGAGCCTCGTCCTCATCAAAGGGAACAGTCAGACCGTCGCGACAGACAGGCATGCCCATCATGTCGATGGAAACGTCTTCCTGATTAAACTTCACGCCGCACTTGCCAAGCGCCATAGCAACACGGCCCCAGTTGCAGTCGTGGCCGGCGATGCAGGTCTTAACGAGCGGCGAGTTGGCAACGGCACGGGCGGCGATATCGGCCTCCTCGTCGTTCACGGCGCCGGTAACGTTGACCGTAACAAGCTTGGATGCGCCCTCACCATCGGCGGCGATATTGCGCGCCAGGCTCTCGCACACCTCGTGCACGGCAAATGCCAACTCGTCGAAGGCATCGGAGCCCTCGACGATAGGCTCGGCATCTGCGGCAGCGGCGCCGGAGGCAAGCATGATGCAGGTGTCGTTGGTCGAGGTGTCGGAATCGACCGTTACCTTGTTAAAGGTCTGCTTGACGGTCGAGAGCAGCAGGGCATGAAGTGCCACAGGCTCGACGGGGGCATCGGTGGTGATAACTGCGATCATGGTGGCCATATTGGGCATGATCATGCCCGAGCCCTTGCACATTCCGCCTACCATATAGACATTGCCCGCATGACCCGCAGCCTCGCTGACATAGGACACGGCGTACTCCTTGGAGTGCGTGTCAGTCGTCATGATGGCGCGAGCGGCATCGGCGCCACCGTGAGCGGAGAGCGCCTCGTAGGCAGCAGGAATGGCGGTCTCAAACGTGTCGATCGGCAGAATCTGGCCAATCACGCCCGTGGAGGCAACCAGAATCTGCTGGGGCTCGCAGCCGATGACCTGCGATGCGATGCTGCACGTCTCGCGCGCGCATGCAAGGCCGGTCTCACCCGTGGCGGCGTTGGCATTGCCAGAGTTGACCGAAACGCCGGCGATGATACCGTAACCCTTGTCGGCACCGCCCAGGTTGGCACGGCTCACTTGCACGGGCGCCGCGCAAAAGCGATTGGTGGTAAACACGCCGGCACCGGGACAGGGTTTATCGGGCACGACGAGCGCGTAATCCAGACGCTCGGGGTTCTTGCGGAACCCAGCGTGGATGCCTGCAGCCTTAAAACCAGCCGCAGCCGTAACGCCACCCTCGACAGCGCGAATCTTGATATCAAACAGCTCGGTATTCATCGTCTTCATGACTCCTTATGTCAAACAAAAAACGGACATCGGTTGGTGCGCCATGCCAGTCCTGATCATGAGACCAGCTTAGGAGTGGCGCCCCACTCGATGCCCGACTACCAAATCGTTAACAATCGAATGTGCTACACCGGGCACGCCACTGTGGGCAAGCCTCGTCGCTCGTCAAAGCCAAAGACGATATTGGCGCACTGGACTGCTTGGCCCGCAGCGCCCTTGCACAGATTGTCGATGGCGCCCGTCGCCACCAGCACGCCCGCGCGCTTGTTGAGCGCGAGGCCAATCTGGGCGGCGTTGGTGCCGACGACCGAAGCCGTCTTGGGCTGCTGGCCGGCATCGAGTACGCGCACGAAGGTGCGACCAGCGTAGAACTGCTTGTAATAGTCGACAACGTCCTCAAGGGTCAAGGTATCGATAGCCTGCGGCGTAAGCGGCATCGTCACCGTGGAGAGCAGGCCGCGCTTGAGCGGTGCCAGATGCGGGGTAAAGACGACACGATCGGTCAGGCCAAGGATTTGCTCAATCTCGGGCGTATGACGATGCTTGCCTACGCCGTAGGCCTCCAGGTTTTCGTCCGCGCTGCAAAAATGCGTACGAGCGTTGCAGGACTTGCCGGCACCCGTCACACCGCTGATGGCATCAACGATCACGGGGCCGCTCTGGGCAACCCAGCCAGCGCGCACGGCGGGAGCGGCAGCAAGGCTCGTTGCGGTGGGATAGCAGCCGGCGCAGGCGACCAGCACGGACTTGCCGTCAGCATAATCGGATGCGGCGGTCTCTAAGTCCTGGCAGAACAGCTCGGGCAGGCCGAAAGCGCGGGTCTTGAGCAACTCGGGGCTCGTGTGCTCGGCGGCATACCATGCCTCAAAGACAGACGCGTCGCTCAGACGGTAATCGGCCGAAAGATCAAAGCAGGAGACGCCAGATGCAAGCAGTGCGGGCACCTGTGCCATGGCAGCCGTGTGCGGCACGGCCAAGAAGACGGCGTCGCAGGATTTAAGCTCGGGGGCGTCATGCGTGGTGAAAACCAGATCGCTCACGCCAGCAAAGCTCGGATACACCGCGGACAGCGGCTGGCCGGCATCGGCGTTGGACGTAATGGCAACAAGTTCAAACTCGGGATGGCCGAGCACGAGGCGAATGAGCTCGGCTCCGGCATATCCAGCCGCGCCGACGATTCCAACCTTCAAAGACATATCAGACTCCTTGTCTGCGATTTATGCACCGATGCGCATTTCTCAGCGGTCGTTATGAGGTGAGTTGAAACTTTAGCACCAAAAGATGCATGAACACGTAAATGGCTTGTATATTCATGCATTGAAACATTCCCGACACATTCGCTTGAAGGAATTGACAAATGGAGCGGGCCCCGTATTGCCCGGCGCTCCTAACGGCGCCGGACAATACGGGGCCCGCCCATGCGAAAACCAAGTTGTTAGGATGAGCCAGCTGGCTAGAGCTCGACCGGCACCCATTCGTCGTGATTGCAGATAAAAGCCTCGGGATCCTCGACGCTAAAGAAGACGAGCGTAGGGTCGTTAGGCCCCTCATAGTGCTCGCTCAAGCGCTCAAGATGTTTCCATCCGGCCTCGCGCATTTCGCTCGAAGCCCGGTCTTCCAGCCCCGCACGCCCGCGCAAGATGAGCCAGCCATGGCCCGGCCACCAACTCGTGGCCTCAAAGCGCTGGTTTTGCAGCAGCTCTTGCCACACATCTTTGGTGCGCGCTGTTACAAACCACAGCTTGCCATCCTGGATCTGCGCAAACGAAAACGGACGCACATGAGGCTGTCCGTCAACGCTCGTCGCCAAATACCATGCCGGCACCGACGTCAGATACTCCAACACCATATTCAATCCGTCCATGTGTCCTCCTGTACCAGCTAGTTTGTGAGCCTGGTTGTGCGAGCTAGAGCTCCAGGCGCTCCTCGCTGCCGTCGATATCACAGAAGCGCGCGGCAATGTTGCGGACCGAAAAGAAAGCAAGGCGGCCGTCGTTGGCACTCTCGTGTTCCTCGCCAATGCCCACCATGTGCTTAAAACCCGCTTGACGCACCTTGTCGCTCGCAACTGCGTCGTCCTCAAGTGCGGCTTCGCCGGTCAATACGATCCAACATTCCCCCGGCTTCCAGCCCGAGAGCTCAAACTTGGGATTCGCGCTCAGCTCCGCCCACACATCTTTGTCGCGCGACGTACAAAACCACAGTTTACCGTCATCGACCATAGCAAACGAAAACGGCCTCACGCGAGGCTGATGCCCGTCGGCTACATCGGTTGTGGCCAGATACCACGCCGGAATGCGCCTGAGATACGAACAGGCGCGCTCAAGCTGAGCCGTGCGGTCGTTGTCGGTCATAGGGACCCCTTTCTTGCGCTCGAATCGCGCCTAAACAAGTTGAAGGTTGATGACGATGACGCAGATGAGCAGCAACGCCGTCACCACCGCCGCCAACGCATCGCCGCGGCCAAACGTAAGTGCATGCAGACGCGTGCGTCCCTGTTCGCCGTGATAGCAACGCGCATCCATGGCGGCCGAAAGCGTCTCGGCATGACGGAACACACCGGTGAACAGCGGAATCGCCACACTGCCGAGCATGCGCACACCGCCGAGCGGACCGCCCGTCACGCGCGCGCCGCGGCTTGCCTGTGCATCGGCCGTCTGTTTCATCTCGGTGGCAAATTGCGGCATAAACCGCAGCGCGATACCCATAATCATGCCGAGCTCGTGCGCCGGAAGCCCCACGCGCGCAAATGGTGCGAGTAGACGTTCAAAGCCCGCGGTGAGGTCGAGCGTCGGCGTGGTGAGTGTAATGGCGCTCATGCCGGCCATCATCAACGTCAGGCGGCACGCCACAAACGCCGCAGAACGCAGCGAGCCCTCGCTCACCTGCAAAAAGCCAAGCTGCCACAAAATGCGGCCGCTCTGATCGGAAAACAAGTTGAGCACCGCGACTACCACGACAATCGCCAGCAGTGGTGCCATCGATGATAGGACCCGACGCAACGGCACCCGGGCCACGACATAGACCAGGACCACAAACATTGCGACCGGAACCAGCCCGCAAAAGCTTCCGACGGTGAGCACGGTGACCAGAAAGGCGAAACCTAGGAGCAACTTAGTACGCGGATCCAGGCGATGCACCGCGCTATCCCCGGGATAGTAGCTGCCAAATGAGAACGCCTCCATCAGCAGCCCTCCTCTCGCGCGGCTATCTTGGAACCGGCCTGACACGGAGCCCTCAAAGGCCCTTCCGCGCAGCCCAGCAGCAAGCCGGCCAGCTCGTCGGCCAGTGCCTCAACCGTATAAAGTTTGTCGCAGCGGAGCGGCACACCGGCTTGCACGAGCGATAATGCCATGCGCTGAGCGGCAGGGGCGCCCAGGCCGATTGACTTGAGCTCGTTCGCGTGCGCAAAAACCTGTGCGGGCGTTCCCTCGGCAAACACGGCGCCCTCGTTCATCACAACGATACGGTCACAGCAATTTGCCAGGTCATCCATGCTATGCGAAACCATGACAACAGTCAGGCCCTCGCGATGGAGTCGATCGATGAGCCCCAGGAAATCCCCGCGCGCAGCCGGATCGAGCCCCGCCATGGGCTCGTCGAGCACCAGCACCTCGGGCTCCATGGCGAGCACGCCGGCAAACGCCACGCGGCGCTGCTGGCCGCCCGAAAGCTCAAAGGGGTTCTTGTCGCCTATCGCGGCAAGGTCGAGGCCCACGCGCGCAAGCGATGATGCGACACGGCGTGCAACCTCGTCTTCTGGCAGGCCAAGGTTGCGCGGGCCAAACGCCACGTCCTGCGCCACGGTCTCGGCAAATAGCTGGCGCTCGGGATACTGAAACACCACGCCGACCTTGGCCTTAACCGCGGCGGCGTCTTTCTTGCTTGATAGGTCGAGCCCCAGCGCGCAAACGCTTCCCTCCTGCGGACGAATCAACCCGTTGAGATGCTGAACCAGCGTCGATTTACCCGAGCCGGTATGACCCGCCAATCCCAGAAACTCGCCGCGGCGCACCGTCAGCGAAACATCACGTAGCGCCCAGGGGCTGTTTGGATCGTTGCCCCAAAGAGCCTGTTTGCTCGATGCGTCCGCAGTGGTCGAGCGCTTGCGCCATCGACGGCGCTCGCGGGCGCTCAGCGAGTAACTATGCGAGAGGTGCGAAATCTCGATAACGGGCTCCGATGCGGCCGCCTCGTTAGTCGCGAAGGATGCATTGTCGAGCATACGAGAATCGGATGCAGAAGGCTGCACTGCGACGTCCGCCCCGCCCCGCTCGGCGTAAACCCGCGCAATCTCGGCGACCATATCTGCCTCGCGCACCTGCGCGCAAACGGGCACGCCCTTCTCACGAAGTGCCCTACCTAGGCAGCACGACGCCGGCATATCCAGGTTGAGCTGCGCAAGTTCGTCCGCCCGCGTCAAGATTTCCTCGGGCGTACCGATCATGGCAACGCGGCCCGCTTGGAAGACAGCAACGCGATCGGCCTCGGCGGCCTCTTCCATAAAGTGCGTAATCATCACGATGGTCATGCCGCGATCATGCAACGCACGGCAAGCCTTCATGAGGCCCTTGCGTCCACGCGGATCGAGCATCGAGGAAGCCTCGTCCAATATGAGCACGCGCGGTTCCATGGCGAGCACGCCGGCAAGCGCCACGCGCTGCTTTTGGCCGCCCGAAAGCGCGTGGGTCTCGTGGCGCTCAAAGCCCACCAGGCCCACGCCCTTCAGTGCCTCGCGTACGCGCTGCGCAATTTGCGCCGATGGCACGCCAAGGTTTTCAGGACCAAACGCAACGTCATCTTCGACAAGCGTTGCTACCAGCTGATCATCGGGATTCTGGAATACCATGCCCGCGGTCGAACGAATGTCGTAGACCAGCTCGGGGTCGGACGCATCCATGCCGTTGACGCGTATCGTGCCCGCATCGGGCTGCAACAGTGCATTCAGATGCTTGGCAAACGTCGACTTGCCCGACCCATTGCCACCGAGGATGCAGAAAAACTCGCCATCCTCGATGTTCAGATCGACGCCGTCGAGTGCCGGTGCGGCACCGTCATAGCTAAAGGAAACGCCCCGACACTCAATCATGCGCGGCCTTTGACCTGGTCCTTTTTAGGCGTGATGAGGTTGGAGACCGCTTTGTACACTGCAAGCGTCAACACCGAGTTAAGCACGGTCTTGATAAGGTTGAACGGCAGCACGGCAGGAATCATGAGCGGGGCGATCACATCGACCGAGCCATACCAGAACCATACGCCAATGGTAAGGTTTGCGACCATAGACAACGCCGTAGCAGCAATAACGCCGAGCACCAGGCCAATCACGGCACCCTTATAGGTATGCATCTTCTGGTAGACGATAGCCGCGGGCAGAATGTAGCCCAGCGTGGCAACCAGGTTCATAAGCGCGCCGACCCAGTCACCCGTGGTGAGCGCATGGATAACGATCGCCATGGCTGCAACAGCGGTACCGGAACCGGGGCCATACGCAAACCCGCACACCATCGCCGGCACCAGCGACGGGTCATACGTCAAAAACGGCGCCGAAGGAAGAATGGGCAGCTGCACATACATAAACAGGGCGCCCAAGGCGCACATCAACGCCATGGTAACGAGCTGTTTGGTGCTCCACCTATTCGTGTTCTCAAAATGGATATGCTGCGACTGTTCAGACATAAGATCACCTGCCTCTTTCATCCGGACTCTAACCGTTGGTACTGGGGTCTCACCAGTTCAGCCGGCATGCGAACCAACACACGCACGGGTCGCGGACTCATCGGCTCGGTCGCAGACGCCTCGTCTGCGCCACGGCACCCCTTTGGCACCGCCCGATTTACCGCCAGTGGGGAATTCCACCCCGCCCTGAAACAGCAATTGCAAGTGTAGCACCAGCAGGCTTTTGCGCAAGTATGCCAAGGGTAATTTATGGCGGGGACCAGTTGCCGCAACTACCACGTTCCCCATCCATCCCAAAGTAGCGCGCCTTTCGCGGCAAAGCCGCGAAACAGCGACCGGGACACGTATCCCCATCAGCCACGATCTCCGCCCACGCCGACCTCAAGGCCGTAAACGCAGGGAATCCGGGGGCGTGACGGGGCTTCTCTCCGGAATATTCCGCAGGACGCAAAGAGGCTCCGCAGCGCGAAGCGCGATGCGGAGCCTCTTTGCATGTCCGAGGACGTTCCGGAGAGAAGCCCCGTCACGCCCCCGGATTCCCGGTGGGAGTTCTAGACCTTGTCGGCCTTAGTACATACCGCCACCCTGCTGACCAGCGGTAGCAGCAGCGATAGCGTCCTCAAGCTGAGTGTTCTTGGGCACATCGGAGACGGTGGCCTCGGTGATGAGGATCAGGCTGGCGACAGAAGCAGCGTTCTGCAGGGTGACGCGGCTTACCTTGACGGGGTCGAGGACGCCCATCTCGATCATGTCGCCCCACTCGCCGTTGGCAGAGTTGAGACCCTGGCCGGCGGGCAGCTCGGCAACCTTGTCGACCACGACAGCGCCCTCAAAGCCAGCGTTCTTGGCGATGGTAGCGACCGGAGCGGTCAGAGCCTTCTTGACGATGTCGACGCCGATCTTCTCCTCGGGGTCGTCGATCTCGACAGCATCGAGCGCAGGAACAGCGTCCATGAAGGCGACGCCGCCACCGGCGACAATGCCCTCCTCGACAGCAGCTCGGGTTGCCTGCAGGGCATCCTCGACGCGATGCTTGATCTCCTTGAGCTCGGACTCGGTAGCAGCGCCAACCTTGATGACGGCAACGCCACCGGAGAGCTTGGCCAGGCGCTCCTGGAGCTTCTCGCGGTCGAAGTCAGAGGTGGTGTTCTCCATCTCGCCCTTGATCTGAGCGATGCGGGCGTCGATGGCCTCCTTGGAACCAGCGCCGCCAACGACGACGGTGTTGTCCTTGGAGATGGTGACGGACTTAGCGGTACCGAGCATATCGGCGGTGATGTCAGCGACCTTCACGCCCAGCTCGTCCAGAGCGGCCTGGCCACCGGTAAGGACGGCGATGTCCTCGAGGATGCGCTTGCGGCGATCGCCGTAGCCCGGAGCCTTGACGGCGCAGACGTTGAGAGCGCCACGGATCTTGTTGAGGACCAGGGTGGGCAGGGCCTCGCCGTCGATGTCCTCAGCGATGATGAGCAGGCCACGGCCGGCGCGCTGGACAGCCTCGAGAACAGGCATGATGTCCTGAACGCTGGAGATCTTCTGGTCGGTGATGAGGATGTACGGATCCTTCATCACGGCCTCCATGCGGTCGTTATCCGTGACGAAGTAAGCGGAGACATAGCCCTTGTCGAACTGCATGCCCTCGACGGTGTCGATGGTGATGTCGAACGTCTGGGAATCCTCGACGGTGATGACGCCGTCCTTGCCCACGACCTCCATGGCCTCGGCGATCTTCTCGCCGACCTCGGGGTCACCGGCGGAGATGGTACCGACGGAAGCGATCTGCTCCTTGGTCTCGACCGGCTTGGCCTGCTTCTTCATCTCGGCGACGGCGGCGTTGACGGCCTTATCGATGCCGCGACGGATGGCCAGCGGGTTGGCGCCAGCGGCGACGTTACGCAGGCCGTCGTTGACGATGGCCTGGGCGAGCAGGGTTGCGGTGGTGGTGCCGTCACCCACGGTGTCGTTGGTCTTGGTGGCGACCTCCTTCACCAGCTGAGCGCCCATGTTCTCGATGTTGTCCTCGAGCTCGATCTCCTTGGCGACAGAAACGCCGTCGTTGGTGATGGTCGGGGCACCGAACGTGCGCTGCAGCGCAACGTAGCGACCCTTGGGGCCCATGGTGACGGTAACGGCGTCGGCCAGAGTGTTGACGCCCTTGGCAAGCTTAGCGCGGGCATCGGTGTTGAACGTAATGTTCTTTGCCATGGTAGGTAATCCTCCAAAAGAAATGTGACTCGCGTCGCCGCTTCCGAGTCCTGTGCGGCGGGCGCGTTCAAAGACGAATCAGAGATTCTGACGAGACTAGGCCTCGACGACGGCGTAGATGTCGTCGGCGCGCATCAGCAGATACTTCTCGCCGTCGACCTTGACCTCGTTGCCACCGAACTTACCGTAGATGACAACGTCGCCAACCTTGACGTCCATGGGGATGCGCTCACCCTTGTCGTTGACCTTGCCGGCACCAACGGCAACGATGGTGCCGCGCTGCGGCTTCTCCTGAGCGTTGCTGGCGATATACAGACCAGAAGCGGTCTTCTGCTCGGCCTCGTCGGGCTTGACCAGAACACGATCTGCAAGCGGCTTCAAAGACGACATGCTTGTCTCCTCCTTTTTGGGCCGCGCGGTTATACCACGCGAATTAACCCTTTTTGTTTGCGTACGCGTTGAATGGTACCCACGAATGGCGGGTTATACAACACAGAGTCAAAAAATCTTATTTTTTGGCACTTAGATTTTCTGAATGCCGCGGGATAACTTAGCAGTGGCTCCCGGGGCGGACCGGAGGGCATGAAGTTTGCTGCTCTACAGTCCTGCGCAAGACGGAAAGCACATTAAGTGCTTTCCTTTGCGTGCGGAACTCGCGACAAACTTCATGCCCTCCGGTCCGCCCCGGGAGCTAGGTTAACTAATTCGAGCCCGGTATTCAGAAAAGTCAGTGCAGCAAAATGGCGATGCAGATGGGGTTAGCGCTCGTAAATCAAGTTGCCTGCCAGGTAGGTCGCCTGAACCTTGGTGGCCTGGAGCTCTTGGGGGTCGATGGTGAGCGGGTTTTGGTCCAGGACTACCAGGTCGGCATACTTGCCGGGCTCCAAGCTGCCGAGGTTTTGCTCGTCGCCCGCTGCATAGGCGCTGCCCAGGGTGTAGTTGCGCAGGGCTGTTGCTGCATCGATGCGCTCGCTCGGTAACCAGCCGCCCTCGGGCCAGTGGCTTTTGGGATCCTGGCGCGTGATAGCCGTGTAGAGCACGTTCATGCTTGTAACAGCTGTGATGGGGCTATCGGTGCCGAAGGCTTGGCGGATGCCGCGCTGCTTATAGGTCGCAAACGGCCACATGATGCGGCTGCGTTCCAGGCCCAGATCGCGCTCGGGGCCGCCCGGGTCGAGTGTAATGTGACAGGGCTGGCTCGAGGCAACGACGTTAAGCTTGCGTAGACGATCGATGTCCTCGGGCAAGAGGTTCTCCAGGTGCTCGAGCGTGTTATGGCCGTGCTGGGGCAGGCCGTACAGGTCGGCGGCCTCCTCGAAGATATCCAGCGCGGCATGAATCGCACCGTCACCAATGACGTGGATGCGCACGGTGTGACCGCGCTCCGCGGCCGCCAGAACCAGTTTGCGCATGCGCTCAGCCGGAACCGTCAGACGGCCCTGATCGCCCGGGAAGCGCGGGTTGGTATAGGGCTCGGTGAGATAGGCCGTGTGTTCGCTCGACACACCGTCGAAGAACTGCTTAAAGCCTGGCGCCGAGAGCAGCGCGTTGTTCGCGTAACGTGCCTGCAGCTCTTCCAGGCGCGACTGGTCATCCAGCAGCGTGGGGAACAGATGGGCTCGGATGCCCAACTTGCCGGCTGCCTGCAGCTTGTCATAGACGTCGTCGCGGATAAAATCGCAGCCCGGCATGGGCATGAGCGACATATCGCATATCGAGGTGATGCCCTGCTCGGCCATCCGCCTCATTTGATCGGCGTAAGCGCTTGCGATGCGATCCTCGCCCAGCCACTCAAGGCAGCGCGGTAGCAGCTGCATGGCAGCCGCCTCGTGAGCAATACCCATGAGCTCGCCGTTTGCGTCCTTGTCGTAGCTACCGCCCGCTGGTGGCTCGCTGTCGCGCGTGACGCCGAGTGCATCGAGTGCGCGGGTGTTGAGCCACAGCGTGTGCCCGTCGCCCGAATACATAACACAGGGACGATCGGGGAATGCCGCATCGAGCGACGCCTTGGTAGGATGCTCGGGCGGGTCCCAACGGTAGTCGCGCCAGCCCTGCGTCACAACCCAAGCGTCATCGGGCAGGTCCTTGGAAAACTCGAGCGCGTGCTGCACCAGCGCAGCCTCGGACGTGCCCATATCCATGAGCATGTACGGCGAGGAACCGACCGAGGTATGAAAGAAGTGCAGATGAGCGTCATGGAAACCGGGGCAGACAAACTGCTCGCCGTAATCGATAACCGGCGTGGCGGCAGGAGCGGCGGCGATCACGTCATCGGGCGCACCGACTGCGACGATACGGTCGCCTGCGATGGCAATCGCCAGCTCGCGGGCGGTATCGATGCCGTCTTGCGCGGTAAAGACGTTCTTGGAGCGGATAATCCGATCGATATGTTGCATGGGCATCCCCATCTCTGGCAGGAAATTCAACACCCCCGAGTGTACTCCCCCGCCCCTGTAACAAAACCCCAAGCGGCAAACGGCAACTTTACCAGCCCTAGCGGCAGGTGGCATACTGGAGAGAGCCTGTACGATTTTGCGATCAACCCAGCAAGGAGCAAATCGACCATGACGAAGACCAAGGCACAGCAGATTATGGCGGCGACCGAGGCTCGCGCGGCTGACGACGTCACCGCAGCCATCAAAGATATCGCTACCGAGTTTGAACCATATATCATCAAGCAGCGCCGGCACTTCCATAAGCACCCGGAGCTGAGCCTTGCCGAGGAGCGCACGACCTCCGACATCGCCAACCAGCTCGACGCCATGAATATCCCCTACGAGCGTCCGCTCAAGACCGGCTTGGTGGCAACGCTTCGCGGTACCGCGCCGGATGCCTACCGCGAGGACGGCACACCACGCCGCCGCATCCTGCTGCGCGCCGACATCGACGCCCTGCCCGTCACCGAGCAGACCGGCGAGGAGTTCGCCAGCGTCAACGAGGGCTGCATGCACGCCTGCGGCCACGACTGCCATATCGCCATGATGCTCGGAACGCTGCAAATCCTGCGCCATATGACCGACGACATCCACGGCGAAGTCCGCATCGTATTCCAGCCCAGCGAGGAAAACGGCCAGGGCGCTAAGCTCATGATCGGCACGGGTGTGCTCGACGGCGTCGATGGCGCCTACGCCGCGCACATCTGGAGTGAGGTCGACGCCGGCACCGTGAGCTGCGAGCCCGGTCCGCGCATGGCCAATACCGACTGGTTCCGCATCGACGTCCGCGGCACCTCGTGCCATGGCGCCATGCCCCAGCGAGGTCACGACGCCGTCATGGTTGCCGCCGAAATTGTCAACGCCCTGCAGACCATCGTCTCGCGCGAAATCAGCCCCTACGAGCCGGCCGTCATCACCGTCGGCGAGCTACACGGCGGCACCGCGCGCAACGTTATCGCCGGCACGGCCTACCTCGCCGGCACAGTGCGCACCTACGGCGATTCGACCCACGAGGAAATGCCGGAGCTCATGCGCCGCATCGTGGAGCATACCGCGGCAGCTCTGGGCGCCGAGGCAGAGCTCACCGACTACACCATCGCCAACTACAAGGTCGAAAACGACGCCGCCTCGAGCGAGCGCTGCCGTCAGGCTGTAATCAAGTGCCTGGGCCCCACCGGCCAAGGCCATTATCGCGGCACGCTTTCGGGCGAGGATTTTTCGGAGTACCTGCGTCGCGTACCGGGCGTGCTCGCCTTTGTAGGTACGCGCAACCCCAAGATTGGCGCCACGTACGCCCAGCATTCCTGCTTCTACAAGATCGACGAGACCGTGCTGGCAAAGGGCTCCATGGTGGCCGCCCAGTATGCTATCGACTTTTTGGCCGAGCCCACGCAAGAGGAGCTCGACGGCCCCGCGATTACCGCGGTCGCCGAAACCAACCCCGATCTGGCCGCCAAGTTGCGCTCTGCCAAGGCGACGACCGCCGAGGCTCGCGACGCCATCCATGATGCCCGCACGGCTCGCCATGCCGCAATCAAGGGCATCCACGAAGCTCGCGCCGCCGCTCGTCACGAGGAAAAGCGCGACGAGTAGTCGTCACACCCATCCATAACAGCCTGGCTAAAGCAAAGCGGGGGCGGACGTATCGAAACGTCCGCCCCCGCTCATTCTTCAAGCGCTATTTCTACCATTTCTACCCCGTCCCCAAATAGCAGGCGGCGTGGCTACTCGTCCTGAGGCTCCTCGTCGGAGCTTGGCTCGGACGCCGGCTCAGGTGCAGGTGCCGGCTCAGGCTCAGGCTCAGGCTCAGGTGCAGGCTCGGACTCAGATGCCGTCTCAGGCTCGGGCGCCGGCTCAGGCTCGGTCGCGGGAGCGGGTGCAGGTGCCGGCGAAGCATCCGGAGCACCGTAACCCGAATGGGTGGACTTCTTCTCGAAGGGCAACACAAAAGTCAGGACGTCGTCCTTATCCTCATCGGCCCACTCGCTTGCATAGCGTGCGGCCCAATAGCCAACGGCACGGTGCTTGAGCATCTTGCCAAAGACCGTAAGAAATACGGTGACGAAAGCGACCAGCACCAAGAACAGCGCGAGCGTGACGCCACCGCCGGTAACAATTGCCTCAATACCCGTAGGACGATAGTAGTAGCTATACATACCGACAGAGGCAATGGCGCCAAAGACGACCGTCAAGATCCATGTGACAACGTTGGCGACCAGGCCCGTCAAAAACTCGGGAAGGAACGAAGCACAGAACAGCTTGGTCTTGTTGTGCTTAAACGCCGCCCAGACCTTATCGAGCGAAAACGCGCTCTCGACACGCCCGGTCACCGCAAAGTGCATCACGGCGATGTCGGCGAACATCTTAAAGAAGACACCCAGAATCGCCGAGGCAATTAGCGCCAGGACAAGCAGGCCAAGCGAGCCAAACAGCGCAGCCTCGAGCGCATAAGAGCCGTAATAAGAATACGAGCCCGCAGCGCCAATTACCACGCCCTCCACCAGCGAAAGCACTACACCGATAACGGGAATGGCAGCGATAACCTCGAGCACGACCGAAATAACGCTCGAAAAGACTCCGAGACCAAACGACGTGGAACGCATCAGCGGACGATCAATGCCGTCATCGATCTTAAGCGACAGATCGCGACCCCACTCGATGCCAAAGCCGGAACCGCACACGCTCGCAATGCAAGCTGCCAAAAAGCCGATGGCAGCCGCAATGCCGCCAATAACGGGAATAAACAACACGAGCACCGACACAACGCAAATCAGCGCCGGCAAAAACGCGATTTGGCATACACGCTGAAGCACACCCGGAGTCTTGGTCATATCTTGGAACGCCTGAGCCACACAGCCCTTTGGCGCATTCGCCACGGGCGGTTGCGGAACAAACTGCTGGGGCTGAGGCTGTCCCTGGGGAGCGGGGCCAGCGGCACCGGCATTAGGAGCACCACACACGCCGCAGAACTTGTCGTTATCGCCCATAGGGGCGCCACACTGCGAGCAGAACATCGAAATCATCCCTTCGTATCTAGAGCGAATCACCTGGATCGCAAACGATGTCTTTGGCATCATTATCACCCAATGTGGGGTCAAATACTCAAAGATGACCGATTTGCAAGATACACGGCGCCAGCAGGCGGTTCGTTGAATACGTCTGTGCTAGTTCGTTCCGCGGAAGCCCTTGCCGACAATCTCGGAGCTGTCGACGATCGTGATAAAGGCACCCGGATCGACCTCGCGCGCATAACGGCGCAGCTGCACGGCCTCGCGACGGCTCAGCACGCTCATGATCACCGTCACACACTTGCCCGAGAAGGCACCGTAGCCCCGGCTGATGGTCGCCGTGCGGTTGAGATGCTTGACGATAAACTCCTCGACCTTAAGGGGTTCGGAGCAAATGACCGTGCAGACCTTACGAAGATGGATGCTCTCAATGGCTTTGTCGACCACAAGCGTCTTGGCAAACAGGCCGAGCACACAATACAGACCGACACGCGGGCCATACAAAAAGGCCGCGATGGCCACGATGCCGATATCAACCAACAGCAGCGCGCGGCCAATCTCGAGCGTCGTGCGGCGCTTGAGGATCATGGCAAGAATGTCCGTGCCGCCCGTCGAGGCGCCAATATCAAAGACAATAGCGCTGCCGAGCGCCGGCAAGATGACGGCAAAGCACAGGTCGAGCCACATATCACCCGTCAGAGAGACATCGGTCGGAATAAAAAGCTCAAACAGCGAAACATAGGCCGAAAGCGCAAACGAGGCGAAGACGCTCCACAGGATTGCCTTGCGCTCCAAAAAGATAAAGCCCAAGACGACGAGAACCGCGTTGATAATCCACATAAAAACGCCGACGGGCAGGGTCGGGAACAGCGTGGACAGAATGACCGACACGCCCGAGGTGCCGCCAAAAGCAAAGTGATTAGGGGTTTTAAACGCAACGATGGCGAAGGCCGTAAGAATCAGGCCCAGATTGAGCTCGGCAAAAAAGCGCGGGAAGCCCGGCTCCTGGCTGCGCTTTTGACCGACACGCTCGCCGCGCTCGATATCGGTGCGATCAACCACGCGCTCCATCGGCACCACGGGAGGACGATGCACCTCCTCGGCAGCACGCGATGCCGCCTCTGCCGCGGCGGCCTCAATCGCCCATGCCTTGCTTTCTGTTTCGTGCTCGTCGGCCATTACGGCAACCCCTCGTTAACAATTTGGAAACAATGCGCCCATTAGGGTAACGCGGAACGCGACGATTGCAACCCCTAGTTAGACGAGCGGTATGCCCACATCGGGGGGCATACAAATAACGGCCGGCCACGCTTTTGCTTGCGCGGTCGGCCGTTTAACGTTTTCGCAGATAAAGCCTGCCAAAACAAACCTGTCCCTTTTTGGAAGGTTACTCGTGCTGGCTGGTGCGGTGCTCGTACTCCTCGGGGGTGATGACGTCCTCGATGCGCAGGTTGACGCCCGCCACCTCAAGGCCGGTCATCGCGGCAAGGCGCTCGGTGACACGTGCCTTGACATCGTCGAAGATCGCGGGCGCATAGGCGCCGTACTCGATAATGACGGAGATGTTGACGACCACGCGATTGTCATCGGTGACCTCAACCGTCACGCCCTTGGTCAGATTCTCGGCACCAAACTGCTCCTGCACAAAGTGCATAAGGTTACCCTTCATGCCCAAAACGTGCGGCACCTCGCGGGTGGCCATGGCGACGATCTTCTCGATCACACCGTTGGAATAGGTCAGCGAGTCCTCGGACTCGTCTGTTTCCTCATCATCCTCGTCCGCGTCATCGGCGGACTCGGCCTCGACGAGCGCCTCATCCTCGAGCGTCACATCCTCGGCTTCGGCGACGGCCGCCTCATTCTCCTCGAGCTCGGTATCGGCCACATCGACCTTCGTATTAAAAGCCATGGTTCCTCCTTATGCCTGCCGCGGATGCGACAGTCGAATACATATTAGCGGCCGCTAAACAGACGACCGAAGAAGTTGACGATCCCGTTTTCGCCGTCGCGAATTTGGCCGATCACGGCGCCGATCAGCACGAAGAATGCAATGACGAGCGTGTCCCACAGGCCGAGCGTGAGCACCAACACGGCAAGGATAAAGCCAGCGACGGCGCCGAGCGTGGTGTTGGGATGACGCACGGCATAGCTCCAGATGGCAGCGCCCGTACCCTTGATGAGACGCATAGCCTCGTCAAAATCCGCGGCTGCCGCGTCTTGTAACTCGGTTGCCTCTGCTTTGGAATCAACAGGTTCGCTCGCCGGTGTGGCGCTCTGGTCAATCGTCAGGCGCGGCGTACGAGCGGTCTTATCTTGATTGGTATCACTCACCGGAAACCTCCACGGTCTGGACGGTAGTCTTGGACGGCAAAAAACGGACGCGCGTGGTCGTACCCGGCGTGCCGAGCATGGTGTCGCAAGCTTCCTCGATGCGCTGCTGCATCGCGGTAGCCAGAGATGCCACGTCCTTATCGTCAAGCGCGATAGCCTCGACCTTAAAACGGACGTGCGAATCGTCGGAACCTTGGACGCGGGCCTCGACATGCTCGACCATCACGCGGTCGTCGCGCTCGGCAGCAGCCCTGGCGCACGAAGAAAGCGCCGCGAGCGTGATCTCGATATTGCGCTCCCCCGCCGGATGCACGCAGGACGGCTCGCGACGAGCAAACATCAGGCGGAAGAAGCTTATCAGCACGCCAATCGCCACAACTCCGCCGCATGCCGTCACGACAATGCGCGGCATGGGGTCGCGCATCAGCAGCATAAAGCGATACGTATACGGCCCCCAAAACTGGCAGACAAGCGTGCCCAGCGCCACGATGGCGGCGGCAAGATACACAATCGCTAGGGCTCGTTTGAGTACGCGCACGTGGCGCTCCCTTCAAATCTCGGCTCTCGAAATGCAAAACGGTTCGCATCATTATAAAAGAGCCGGGTCCGGTGCTCTACGCACGCGGATCCGGCTCATCTATTCCACGAGGCTTGCATGCTCGCTTCATTATGCCCAGATATGCACGGCTTAACCCGTGCGGGCGCTACTCCTCCTCGAGGGCAGCGATGACCTCGTCGGTCATGTCCATGGTGCTGTAAACATCCTGGACGTCGTCGAGCTCCTCAAGACGGTCGATGAGGCGCTGGACCTTCTTGGCGTCGGTACCGGAAACCTCGGTCGGGGTGGTCGGGACCATGGTGGTCTCGGAGCCCTTGACCTGGACGCCCTGCTCCTCGAGCGCCTTGGAAACAGCCATGACGTCGTTAGCAGCGGTCCAGACGATCCACTCCTCGCCGGCATCCTCGTAGTCCTCGCCACCGGCCTCGGCGATGGCCATCATGAACTCATCCTCGTCACCGGCAGCACCGTTGGCGATCATGGTCTCCTTCTTGGCGTTCTCGTCCAGGATCTCCTTGGCGACGACGATCTGGCCCTTACGCTCAAACTGGAAGGCGACGGAGCCGGAGGTGCCCAGGTTGCCACCAGCGTGGGAGAAGGCGGAACGGACATCAGCGGCGGTACGGTTGCGGTTGTCGGTCAGGCAGTCGACGTAGACGGCGACACCGGCGGGACCGTAGCCCTCGTACACGATGTTCTCGTAGACGGCAGCGTCGGCACCCGAACCAAAAGCCTTGTCGATAGCGGACTTGATCTTGTCCTTAGGCATGGACTGAGCCTTGGCCTTGGCAACGGCAGCGGCGAGGCTGGCGTTGTTCTCGGGCAGCGGGTCACCGCCGAGACGGGCAGCAACGGTGATGTTGCGGCTGAGCTTGGAGAAGAGGGCGGAACGCTTGGCGTCCTGCGCGCCCTTACGATGCTTGGTTGTGGCCCACTTAGAGTGTCCGGACATACGTGTCTCCTATCGGTTTCGACCTAAAGCCCAGCGCAGATGCTCGGGCAATATAAACAAACGTCGTTATGATATACCTACCGGCCTGCGAGATAAACCCCAAAATGAAGGCGTCGTGATGATGCCCCCCTTTGGTGCAAAGAAACCTGACCCCAATGCACCAAGTTAGGACCAGAGGAGATCGCTGCGGGTGATGGTGGCGCCGATGGCAAAGGGCATGCAGGCGATGACCGGATACAGATAGCGCATGTAGGTCGAGCCGTTGCAGGGACCGATCAGGCACACGGCGAGCACGCCCAGCAGCGGCAACCAGATCGCCAGCGCACGCCACGAATGACGACGTAGCAGATAGACCACCACGGCGATCATGATCCACACATAGGTGGCCGAGCTCATGGTGAGCGAAATAAACGGGATGCGCTGCACCGCCACACGGTACAGATTGATCAGGTGGTCGCACCAGCGCACTACGTTGCTATCGACCGGATGGAAGTCGAAGTACTTGAGGTTGTCGGGACGCGCCATGATCTCGGCACTACGCGCCGTGCTGTAGACCCAGGCATCGCGCGCGCTCGGATAAAAATAACCATAGTAGTTATTGATAAGCGCCGAAATATAGCACTCGGGATCCTTCTTAAACATCTGAGCCCATACCTCAAAATAGGCATCGATGTCCTCCTGCGAGGCGTACTCGTTAAAGCAGTTCTTGACGGCATCGGACTTGTCGGGGTTGTAGCGGCGGCCCAGGTTCTCGTACTTGAGTACACGATCGATCACGGCACGCTCTTCGTCGGTCACCAAGCCGTCGCAAGGAGCTTCCACGATGGTGCCGTCCTCCTTAACCGTAGGGTTGACGCCCGAGTTAAGGCCGTCGTGCTTTTGGACGAAACGAGCCGTCTGCTGGAACGGAATCGAAAGGATTTCGCGCTTGGAACCAGGCGTGATGTCGTGCGCTGGCATAAAGACCTTGGTGAAGTACATATTAGAGGCAAGGCAGAGCGCGAGCACCGCGAGAACGCCAACCCAGCGGAAACGCGGGATGCCGCCCGAAGGCGCAGCACCAGCCTGCTTGACTGCACGATGAGCCACATGCGCGTCCCATGCGCAAAACGCCGCCGCGATTACACATGCCGCCAGGGGAAACACCAGGCCGCCGTTGCGCAGAAACGTGGAACCCATGGCGCCCAGAGTGAGCAGCAGCCAGTCATGTCGCGCAAAGAGCACGGGCCTCTGTTCGCCCGCACGCTCGGCATTGGCATCACGACGGGGCAAGCCACATGCCACGAGCTTGACGGTCTGTACCAGCAGCACCAAGAACGCGTCGGCAAAGAGCACGTCTTTGGTGAGCAACGCCGCGTAGTTAGAGAACATCGGCATAAACGCAAAGAACAGCAGGATCGCACCGCGAACCGGCAGGCTCACGCCCAATTTGCGCAGCGACGAAATGGAATAGGCCATGCAGGCAGCCGTGATGACAAATTGAGCGCAGGTGTAGATGGCAAGACCCGCGTTAGCGCTGTTGAACAGCGAAAGCCCCAGCTGAACGCACGAGCCGATAATGGCCGTGTGCACTACGGGATGATGCCCGTTGAGCAGCACGTTGGGGTTGAGTAGGCGCAGGTAGTCGCTCGTGCCGTTGGGATAGTTGAACCACTGGCGAATCTGCGCGCCCGTATCTCCCATAAAAAGGCCGGGCAGCGAAGCGATGAGCGTGGGCGTCCAGGCGATCATAAGCACCAGGAAGGGCCCGGCAAAGGGATGGACCGAGAGCACGGCGTGAGTCACACGCCATACGCGGCCAAAGTGCGCTTCGGAAAACGGGATGCGCCGAGAGCTCAGCCAATCTAGACACTCAAAGGCAAGGTAGAAGGCAACGATCGCCAGGAGAATCCAGCCCGCGCCGCCAATCCAGGCGCAGATGATGCGAGCTTTGTCGCCAAGGACAATCTCGGCCGAGTCGGTGAGGTCGTAGCTGCGGCCGAACACCATGCAGATGGCGAAGAACAGCGACGGCAGAATGATCGATGGACGCCAGGTGTCGCCACGGCCAAAGAACACGTAGCGAAACGGCAAGGTGAGCAGGCAGGCAAGTGCAAGCAGCATGACCGCGTCGGTATGGCCGGCAAACGAAAGGAGCACCTCGTAGCACACGTACAGCATGCCCGAGGCTTTGGGGTCAATCGCCAAGACTGCGTTGCTCGACACCGGGGCAGGATCGATGGAAAACGCCGTGGTCGCCAACAGCGCGAGCAAAAATGCGATGAGCGTCTGCTTGGCGGGGTAGCGCTTAAACCAGACGATGCGGGCAGCGTCGCGCGCAGCCGTTGTGGAGAGGTCGGAATCCTTCACAGTCCGAAAGCCTTTCTAGAAACCTGCCAAAAAGGGACAGGTTTATTTTGGCAGGTTTTATCTGGGGAAACGTTACGGTTCTGTCATCGTTGCCCAGCGAACCACCACAAAGGTGCCTGTTCACTTTTTGGTGGTTAAGCGTCGAGGTAGATGCGCTGGGGTTGGTTGCGGCGACGAGCAAAGATGATGAGCGCCAGGCCCGCGATTACGAGCGGCAGGCTCAGCAGCTGACCCATGGTGATGACGCCGCCCAGCAGATAGCCCAGCTGCGCATCGGGCACACGCACAAACTCAATCAAAAAGCGAACGATGCCGTAACCCATCACAAAGACGCCCATAAACGTGCCTTGGGGCAGTAGCGGCTTTTTGCGGCTGAGCACCTGCAGAATGCAAAAGAGCACAATACCCTCGAGGAATGCCTCGTAGAGCTGGGAGGGATGGCGCGGCATATCGCCCGCGGTGCCGCCAAAGATCACGCCCCAGGGCAGATCGGTCGGCTTGCCCCACAGCTCGCCGTTGACAAAGTTGGCGCAGCGTCCCAGACATAAGGCCAACGGAGCACCGATAACGGCAAGGTCGGCGATGGTCCAGGCGTCGAGCTTGTACATGCGGCACACGAGCACGCCGCCGATGATGCCGCCCACCAGGCCGCCATGGAAGCTCATGCCGCCTTCATTGGTAGCAAAGATCTCGAGCGGATGCGCCCAGTAGTAGCCGTCGCCGTAAAAGATGACGTAGAACAGGCGGGCGCCAATGATAAGGCCAAAGACCACGCCGACCACGACACTCGTCAGGTCGTCGACCGTAATGTCAAAACCCCAACGGCGCTGCGTGCGGTACATGACGACCGCCGTGAGCAGAGCTCCGACCACATAGGCCAAGCCGTACCAGTAGATGGTGATGGGCCCCGCCGAGATGGCGACGGGATCAAGCATATGGTAGAGGTCGTTGAGCATATCGGTCCCCCTGCTCCCTACATACAAATGCGGCCGCGGGCCTTGCGCTCGCAGCCGCATATTCGGGCGTGACGTCTATGCGGAGCATATCGCCCGCAGCTTTCGCATCTTAGAACGGCGCGTACTCGTCGTACAGGTCATCGGTCTCGCCGGAGGCATTGACCTGCTCGACACGCGTAACGCCGGGCACGTGCTCCTTGAGGATACGCTCGATGCCCATGGAAAGCGTCAGGGCGCTCATGGGACAACCGGCACAGGCGCCCTGAAGCTCCAGCTTGACGACGCCCTCGTCATCAACGCCTATATACTCCATGTCGCCGCCGTCGGCCTGTAGGTTGGGGCGAATCTCTTCAAGAACCTTCTTAAGCAGCTCTTCGTTAACAGCCACAGGGGCTCCTTTCTCACAATAACGCGGGCGCGCCCGCGGACAGAGCTATGTTACTACAGCCGTGTACCCGCTCACGAGCCGTCCATGCGCGCAGACGCGACTTTCACGAGTAGTCAATTTGGGACGGGGCTCTTTTGGCTGCCTTTTGTTGCCAGCTGGCGTTGCCACGCGCTACTGCTGAGCCCGCCCCTCGGTGCCGATGTGAACATCGACGATAACCTGGCGGTAGCTGATGCCACAGGAGTCGAGGATGCGGCGGCTGATGCGTCCGTCATCGGTGTCGGCGTACTTGTTGTCCAGGTAGACGACCTCGCCCACGCCCACCTGAGCCAAAATCTTGGCGCAGTCGTGGCACGGGAACAGCGTGACGTAGACCGTGGAACCCTCGAGGTCCTTGAGCGAGCCACGGTAGTTGAGCACGGCGTTGGCCTCGGCATGGACCACGTAGTTGTGCTTGTCCTGCAGCGGGTCGTCGCTCGTACCCCACGGGAAAAAGTCGTCGTTGAGCGCCGAGGGTGTACCGTTGTAGCCCACCGAAAGGATGCGGTGGTTGGTGTTGGCGATGCACGCACCCACCTGCGTGTTGGGGTCCTTGCTGCGGCGCTGCGCGGCGATGGCCACGCTCATAAAGAACTCGTCCCAGCTAATGACGTCCAGGCGCTTGCCTGACGAAGTTTGATGAAGATCGTCCGACATGACAGACACCTCCGTAATCGCAATAGTTTGACCCATTGTAGCAGGTGAAAGGTGGAGGCGTTTGTCCCACCGGCGCCCTCACTTTTACACGCGGCGGGGCTTTTGGTTGATGCGGTAGAGCTCGGCCAGTCCCCGCAACGTCAGCGCGTCGTCGACCGTCAGACTGTGACCGACCAGCGACGCGAGTGCCTCGGCATCGTCGCCGGTAATGACGATGGGCACGTTGCCTTCCCCCGCGGCCTTGGTCGCGCGCATCTCGGCGAGCACCATGTCGAGCATGCCGTCGATGCGGGCTACCTCGCCCAAGACCACGCCCGAGCGCATGGCCTCGCGCGTGTTGCGGCCGATCACATGCGTGGGCGCCGAAGGCTCGACCTGCGGCAGACGCGCCGCAGCGGCCGAGAGCGAGCGGGCGCCGAGCGCCAGACCCGGCGCGATGACGCCGCCCACAAAGGTACCGCACGCGTCGATGACCTCGATATTGGTCGTCGTGCCCAGGTCGATCACGATGCACGGAGAGCCGTAGACGGCACGGGCCGCCACGGCATCGGCGATGCGGTCGGGGCCGATCTCGGCCGGGTCGTCGTAGTGCACGGGCATGCCGGTCTTGAGGCCCGGCCCCACGGTGAGCACGCGCCCCGTGCAGGTACGGGAAAGCGCCGCCTTCCACGGGCGCTCGAGCGCCGGCACCACGCAGCTCAGCACGGCCGCCGTGGGCACGAGCGCGCCGGGCATGCCCGCATCAGCCGCCAGCGCGGCCATGACTTGAGCGAGACGCATACGCGCTTCGTCGGCCGTAATGCTCGATGGCGTCGTGATCTCGCACGTCGCAAGCGGACATTCCTGCGCCGCGGCCGAATCCTCGGCAAACAGGCCAAAGCGAATGAACGTATTGCCCACGTCGACCGTCAATATATATGCGCACCCATTAAGCATCGTCGGCGCTCCTTTCGTCTGCCCAGCAGTATATCGCCTACCTAAACCAGTCATCCCAAAATGACTAGCTTGCCGCTATACTGGTGCGCGGTCGCGCGCGAGCTCACGCGGCGGCCCTTGGTAACCCGACTTCCCGCGCCGTATCCGTAGCGGCGCTCCCGGGGGAAGCGGATATACGCAAAGGAGTTCTATATGAGCAATCCCTCGAACCGCGCCTCGATGCGCGGGCAACTCACGCTGCGCGGCGTCGTCATCGGCGTCCTTGGCTGCGTGATCATCACGGCAAGCTCGGCCTACACCGCCCTCAAGATGGGCGCACTCCCCTGGCCGATCGTCTTCGCTGCCGTCATCTCGCTGTTCTTCCTTAAGCTCATGGGCAATGCCAGCCTCAACGAGGCCAATGTCACCCACACTATCATGTCCGCGGGCGCCATGGTCGCCGGCGGCCTGGCGTTTACCATCCCGGGCGCCTGGATGCTGGGCTATGCCGACCAGATCAGCTGGCTCGACATGTTTATCGTGGCACTCGCCGGCACCATCCTGGGCCTGCTGGCCACCGCGCTCATCCACCGTCACTTTATCGTGGACGCCGCGCTTGAGTTCCCCACCGGCAACGCCGCAGCTCAGACCCTGCGCGCCACTGAGGCCGGTGGCAAGACCGGCAAGCAGCTCTTTGGCTCCATGGCCGTCGCCGGCATCTACAGCGTGCTGCGCGACGCTCTGGGCGTGGTGCCCAGCATGCTGTGCACGCTCAATATCCCCGGCGTGACCTTTGCCATCTACAACTCGCCCATGTTGCTGTCCATCGGCTTTTTGGTGGGCTTCGCCCCCGTCGCGTTCTGGTTTGCCGGCGCGCTGCTGGGCAACTTTGGCATCATCGTCGGCGGCACCGCCGCCGGCCTGTTCGATATTGTGACCGCGCAGGGTATCGTCAAGTCCCTCGGTATGGGCCTTATGATGGGCTTTGGCGTCGCTGTCGTCCTTAAAGACATCCTGCCGCAGGTCGCCGGCATCGTCCGCGGCCTCGCCGCCGACAGCTCCACCGACACCGACGAGCAGTCGCTCATCTCGGGCTCGCTTAAGCTCGACGCCGGCATCATCGGCCTGGGCACCGCCGCCATTGCCGTGATCGTAGCCATCGCGCTCGACCTTGGCCCCGTTCCGGCCGTCATCGTCACGCTGTTCACCTTTGTCACCACCATCATGAGCGCGCAGAGCTGCGGCCAGACGGGCATCGACCCCATGGAGATCTTTGGCCTCATCGTCATGCTCATCGTGGCAGCCTTCGCGCAGCTCGCGCAGGTCAAGCTGTTCTTTATCGCCGGCATCGTGGCCGTGGCGTGCGGCCTTGCGGGCGACGTCATGAACGACTTTAAGGCCGGAGCCGTACTGGGTACCAACCCGCGCGCACAGTGGGTCGGCCAGGCCATTGGTGGCATCGTGGGTGCCCTGGTCGCTGCCGCTGTCATGGTCGCGCTCGTCACCGCCTATGGTCCGGACGCCTTCGGCCCCGACAAGAGCTTTGTGGCCGCGCAGGCAAGCGTGGTCGCCACCATGGTCTCGGGCATCCCGAGCGTGCCGTGGTTCGCGGGCGGCTTTATCGCCGGTATCATCATGTACTGGCTCGGCATTCCGGCCATGATGATCGGTCTAGGCGTGTACCTGCCGTTCTACATGTCGCTCACGGCCTTCCTAGGCTCCTGCGTCAAGCTCGCCTACGACAAGTGGGCCGCACACCGCGACGCCGAGGCCGGTCTTTCGGACGAGGAGAAGGCTGCCAAGGATGCCGCCTTCCAGGAGCAGGGCCTGGTCGTTGCCAGCGGTCTGCTGGGCGGCGAGTCCGTCGTCGGCGTTATCCTGGCGTTTGTTTCTGTTGGCCTGAGCCTGCTGGGCTAAACCCAATAACAACGCACCTGTGCAGAGCGCGGAGTCGGAGACCATCCGGCCCCGCGCTTTTCTGTATCTGCCGAAACCCTCGGCTTCAGCCTCATTTGACGCGCCCCCTTTACCTACTCGTCTAAGTTTCACGTCAAGATGACCACCCCGCCTGTCGCGGTGTAGAGTAGAGGTAGCGGATGCGATGCATAGCCCGCGGCGGAGCGAGGTGAACATGAAACTCGATAACCAGCAGCTCAAGCGACTGCGCGAGCGCCATCACCGGCGCCACGGCATCCGCCCTGCCTATAGCGAGGTCATGGAGAACGCCGGCCGCTTCCTGAGGCGCGCATTCAACATTCGCGAGGGTCGCGCACCCTATCACGTGATTCGCAAGCGCTTTGTAAATGGGGCGCGCCTGACCGGCTCTCACCTGTGCATCCTCATCATCGCCATGCTCATCGCGAGCATCGGCCTCGATATCGATTCGGACATTGCCATCGTGGGCGCCATGCTTATCTGCCCGCTCATGGGCTCGGTGCTTGCCATGGCATACGGCATTGCCACGCTCGACCGCGAGATTACCGTCGAAGCCGTCGCGGGCTTGGCTCTACAGATGGTCCTTTGCCTGATCACGTCCACGCTGTATTTTAAGCTCTCGCCCCTTGGCACCACCACGGCCGCCATCATCGATAACTCGACACCCACCGTATGGGACCTTGCCGTCGCGCTCGCGGGCGGCTTTGCGGGCGGGCTGGGTAACTCGCGCGACCAGGAGCCTTCGACGCTCATTGCCGGCGTAGCCGTGGCGACCGCACTCATGCCGCCCCTGTGCGCGGCAGGTTACAGCATTGCCATCGCGAGCGGGTCGCTGTTTCTCTCAGCACTTTATGAGTTTGGCATCAACGTGGTCTTTATCGCACTGGCTGCCGAAGCCGTGCTGCTTCTTTTACGCGTGCCGCTCAAGCGCGACCTGAACGGCGACGGTATTGTGACTGCCGAGGAAAACGACGAGGTCAACGAGCTATCGCGCAAGGTGCGCCGCCACATCATCGTGGGCACGGTGATCTTTGCCGTCCCCTGCATCGTTATGACCGCGGGGTCTATTGGTTCGGCGCAGGCCGGCGTGCAGGACGGCTACGGCGTCACCGAAACCACGCGCGAGCTTGCCGCGGTGCTACCGGGCTTCAAGGATTACACCGTCGCCGTCGAAACCTCAGCCGCCGAAGGCGACGAGGAGGGCATCGTCGAGCGCGAGGTTGTCGCTCACGTGACGACAAGCGAGGCGCTCGGGGCGCACGACCGCCGCGTTGCCCGCAAGCTCATCGACCTCAATGTGCCCGAACTCGGTCGCGTGGAGTTTGACGTGAAGTGATGCGGGACGCGAGGTGGCCCGGCACGAGAGCGCTGGCGCGGGGCGCAGGCACAGCCAAGCGCAGCGCTACAGCTCGTACTTGTACACGCGGTAGATGTACTTCTCGGCTTCCATCTCGTAGGTGGCGATGGGCAGTCCATAGCGATCATACTCGGTGAAGGTCTTGGCCTGACCCGATGCCACGAGCATGCTGTTCGAATCGCCGACGCGCTGTGCACTGCTTACGTAGCCCGAGAACGGCACTGCGATCTGGTCCACAAGCTCGTAGGTGCGCGCGGTCTCGTCCACCGTAAAGATGCGTCCAAACGAATGCGTTCCCTTACTGTAGTCGGTCACCACCGCGGCGCCCAGCTTGCCCCAGTCGAACTTGGGATAGCTCTCGGCCGCACCAAAGTTGTTGTCGTACAGCAGCACCTGGTAGCGACCGGTCGTGGTCGTCTCGTCGTTTGGCAGATAGGTCACACTGTGCTGACCTGCGTTGAGCGAAAAATCGCCTTGGGCCTGCAGCAACTTGTCCTCAAAGCCCGAGCCGGCCCAAAACTCTGGCGAGTCCATAAGCCAATCGACCGTAGGCGTGCCGTAGATATCCGTGAGCTTGATGACCGTTGAGGTCTCGCGCGAGCTGAGCAGAACGGTGCCGCCGCCGAGCCACTGGATCGTGTTGATGTGAATCCAATCCAGGTCGCCGTCCGAGGCAACCTTGGCGCTCGCCTTGAGATTGGGGAATATGTCGCCCAGGTCCACGACGAGAGAGATGGCACCTGTTGTTATGTCGACCTTGATGATGAGGTCCTCGACATTAACGCGATCGTCCTTGTCTTTTTTGGCGGCCGCGCGGTCGACGTCCAAATCGGCCTCGGAGCCGGCATGGCTCGCCAGCACCAGCAGATTGCCGTCGTCATCGAAGGCGTAGTCGTGGTGTAACTCATAGTCGCCCGTGCTCCAGACATTTACCACCTGGCCGATGGCGTTAATCTGAGCCATCTTGGTCGTCGAAATGCTCATAATCATGCTGCCGTCGCCCGAAAACAGCAGGCGATGGCTACGGTAGCCGATGATCGGCACCTCGCCGCGAATCTGGCCCGCGTTGTCGTAGAGGTACATGAAGTCGAGCTTGGATGAGTCGTTGCCCAGGATGGCAAAGAGGCCATCGGCAAGCGGCGTGTTGGACTCCCCCGCCGTGACGGCGAGCCGCTCTTCTTCCTCGCCCTTGAGAGCCGGCGTCTTGATGGTAAAGGTCGAGGTGCGACTGGTACCGTCTTGTGCCGTACAGGTGAGGGTCACCTTGTTTTTATGGTTGGGAATGAGTCCAATGACCTTGAACTCGTGCTCTATGGCCGGCGTGTCGCCGCCGCGGGGCGTACGGGAAAACGCGGCGACTTTGGGGGCGTCGCCGGCCTTTTTGCGTTCGGCGACCTTGTAGGAGACGGTTACGGGATCCGCCGTTGCAAAGCGCACGTAGCAGCTCAGGGTATCGGTGCCAAGGGGATCTGCCTTGACGAACGGGGCGGTATCGTCGAAGCTGCCTGCGGCGTAATCAGCATCGAGCTGGTCTTTGATGGCCGCCTGCTTCTCGACGTCGTAGGTCGCGAGAATCTGCTTGTGGAGCTTCTTTTGCTCGTCGGTGAGCTCGTTGCTCGCAGTGGATGCGGCACCCGTGCCGGCCCCGCCGACTGAACAGCCCGTGAGCCCCGTCCCGGCAAGTGCCAGCGCGCCCGCCGCACCCGCAAGAGCCGCTCGGCGCGAGAATAGCCTAATGTCCTTGTCACTCAATTCCATATCGTTACCGTCTTTGAATACCACCGTCGTTTTCCTCATATACCATGGCGTTTGCCCAGGCCTGTCCAATTATGACTCGCAGCTTAACAAACGCCCCTTAAGGCTAGCTTAGGCTCACGGCAGCCGGAGCTGTTAGCCGCAAGACGCACAGGGGACGCAGAAATGCGATGATCCGCTTTCCTCCGTCCCCGAGGGATCATTTTTTAGTACTTGAAGAAGCCCTCGCCCGAGCTTTCGCCCAGCTTGCCTTCGTCGAGCATCTGCTTGAGGACGGATGCCATGGCCTTAAAGTTGTAGGGCATCATCATCTTTTTGAGCAACGGGCTCACCAGGCCCGGCACCTTCTGGTACTGCATAACGATGTTGTAAGCCGTCTGGATACCAACACCGTATCGAATACGCGGAACGGACCCTTGGGGGCGCCGGTGCCACGCGTCCATGCGAGGTCGATGCTCTTTGGGTCGCTCACGCCCGAGACATACAGGTCGAGACCCGAAAGCAGCCATGGCACCAGCATGGAATTGAGCAGGTAGCCGTTCTTTTCCTTGTTGACGGGCAGGGCAAGCATGCGAATGTCGTTGGCGAAGTCGACGAGCTCGTCGAAGTAGCGCTTGTCGGTTTGGTCCTGCGCCATGACCTCGGTCATGTTGTTCTTCCAGATGGAGTTGGCAAAGTGCAGCGACAGGTACTTCTCGGGACGGCCGGTGTACTTGGCAAAGGTGCTCGGCAGCAGCGTAGAGGAGTTCGTCACGACGACGGTCTTTTGCGGGAGAACCGGGGCGAGCTTTTTGTAGAAGTCGATCTTTGCCTGGGTGTCCTCGGCCATAGACTCGATGACCAGGTCGGCGTCGGCTACGGCCTTGGCAAGATCGAGCTCCAGCTTGAGCGTGGAGTAGGCACGCTCGACGGCGGCGAGTGCCGCCTCCTTGTCGAAGGGCTGGCCGCTATCGGCGATACCGGCGCACCACTCGCCTATGCCATCCGCCATGCCCTCGATTGCCGCGATGTACTCCTCGCGCACATGATCGATCTTGGGCTGGGTGCGGCCGATGCTGCCCTCGCTGCGCAGCCAGATCGTCACATCAAAGCCGCAGTAGGCAGCCTGAAAGGCAATCTGGCTTCCCAACACGCCGCCACCGGCAACACAAACGGTCTTGTAGCTCATGGAACGGTCCTCTCTTACGTAATTCCATAGATGTGTATTTATTCAACCGTAAGGGGACTGCATGCTGGGGATGGGTTCTATAAACGGACGGTAATTTGCGGCGAACGGCTACATTTGTTCATTATTTCAAGGCGCCGAGGGCGATTTTTTGTGCCACCGAGACGTCGTTTGCGGAAGTATGCGGCAAATTCCGGAACCCTTGAGTACACCCCGGTTTTCCGCCAATAAAACCGACGCTCCTATAAGTTGTCAAGAGGCAGTTTGCGGGAGCGTTCTCTCCAATTCGCACAGGAGCTCGTA
>NZ_JBCOTQ010000015.1:0-13916 GCF_040920445.1 Collinsella aerofaciens
ATTACGAGCTCCTGTGCGAATTGGAGAGAACGCTCCCGCAAACTGCCTCTTGACAACTTATAGGAGCGTCGGTTTTAATATCACCAAAATGACTGTGGTTGAGATCATTCAATTCGTCGTAGTAAACCGAAGTACTTTTGTTTGGCTACAAATAGTATCGGTATAGACGTTTTTAAATATCGCGATAATATGGGTGGTAAAACGATTTTCTAGGACAACCGTTCGCCGATGGTAAACGGATGTTGTTTATACAGCCTGTGTACAACAGATATACTTATATCTTGTGCGTAAAGCCCATGGCCCGCAGGCCGTGATTCTATTGAACTGGACCGTATTATGAGATTGATTCACAACAGCCGTCTACCGCAGTTTCGCACTCCGTTTGGCGCTGTGACCACTGGAACTTCCGTTTCGCTCTCGGTGATTTTGGAGGATGCCGACCCCAACCAGGCAACGCTTACGCTGCGCACCTGGGTCGATGAGATCGGTGAGTCTCTGTATCCCATGACGCACGAGGGCGACGGCATATTTACCGTAGAGCTTGAGTGCACCGAGCCCTGTCTTATCTGGTACAGCTTTATCTGCAATATCGAGGGTCAGCCCGAGGTCCGTTTGGGCGCACCGCAGGGTCGCACCGGTGGCGAGGGCGTAACTTACAACTACGCCGAGGTCCCGTCCTTCCAGATCACCGTCTACAAGCACCGCAAAGTTCGTCCTGAGTGGTACGAGCGTGGCATGGTCTACCAGATCTTCCCCGACCGCTATGCCCGCGACGAAAACTGGCGCGAGCGCACGCTTACCGAAGTTGAAAAACCGCGCAAAGGAATCCAGCGCCGCATGGTCGAGGACTGGAACGAACCGCCCGAGTACGAGCGTGCCGAAGACGGCTCCATCAAGACCTGGGATTTTTACGGCGGTTCGCTCAAGGGTATCCAAAATGACCTGCCCCGCATTGCCGAGCTAGGCTTTACGGCCATCTACCTCAACCCGATCTTTGAGGCCGCGAGCAACCACCGCTACGACACGGCCGACTACACCAAGATCGACCCGATTCTGGGCACCGAGCAGGACTTTACCGAGCTGTGCGAGGCGGCCGAGAAGCTTGGCATTTCCATCATTCTGGACGGTGTGTTCAACCATACGGGCGACGACTCGATCTACTTTAACCGCTACGGCAATTATCCCGGCGTCGGTGCTTGGCAGAGCGAGGACTCGCCGTGGCGCGATGCATTTTACTTCCATGAGGACGGTTCGTATGACTGCTGGTGGGGCGTGGGCAACATGCCCGCCATCAATGAGAGCTCCGAACTGGTGCGCGAGCGGCTCCTGGGCAAGGACGGCGTGATCCGTAAATGGCTGCGCGCCGGTGCCCATGGCTGGCGACTCGATGTGGCCGACGAGCTTTCCGACGACTTCCTGGCCGAGATCAAAAAGGCCGTGCTCGCCGAGAAGCCCGACGCGCTGCTGCTCGGCGAAGTCTGGGAAGACGCCTCCAACAAGATCAGCTATGGCCACCTGCGCCGCTATCTGCAGGGCTCGGAGCTCGACTCCGCCATGGACTACCCCTTCCGCGACATGGTCATCGGCTTTTTGATGGGCTACAAGAACGCTTGCCAGGCAGCCGAGGATATCGAAACCCTGCGCGAGAACTACCCGCGCGAGGCACTGGCCTGCGCGCTCAATCTGCTTTCGAGCCACGACCGTCCGCGTATCATCTCGGTGCTCGGCGGTGGCCCCGACGAGTCGCAGCTGCCCGAGAGCGAGCGCAGCAAATGGCGCCTGGACGATAACTCGATGGGCCTGGCCAAGAGCCGTTTTTGGCTGGCGACGCTCATGCAGATGACCTTCCCGGGTGTACCCTCAATCTATTACGGCGACGAGTACGGCTTGGAGGGCCTTACCGACCCGGGCAACCGCCGCACCCTGCCGACCAAGGACCAACTCCACGACTTCGACACACTGGCCATCGTTAAGAACGCGTCTGCCGTGCGCCGTGCGCTGCCCTTTATGGTCGATGGCGAGATCAAGGCCTTTGCGCTCAACGACGAAGTCTTGGCTTACACCCGCACGGGCAAAGACGGCGAGGCCGCGACGGTTATCATCAACCGCAGCCTGCGCAATTCGCACCGCGTGACGATTCCGGCGCTCGGCGAATGCGCGAGCGACGTGATCAGCGGTCACGAGTGCGAGATCCACAACGGTACCGTCACGCTCGACCTGTACCCGCTGGGCTCTTCGATCATCTATCACCATGCCGAGAAGCGCCTGCAGGAGCCGCTCGATCATGGCGCGGGCGTTGTGTGCCACATCACCTCGGTGCCGACCGATGACGGCAAGCCCGGCACAATCGGTGCGCCCACGCGTCGCTTTATCGACCATCTGGCCGCTATGGGCATGCGCTACTGGCAAGTCCTGCCCGTCAACCCGACGGACTTCTTCCGCTCCCCTTACGCTGGGCCTTCGGCCTTTGCGGGCAATATTGACCTGCTGCCCGAGAGTCACGAGGAGCTGGCCGCCGACTTTGCTGCATGGAAGGCTCACGGCGGCGAGGATGCCGACCCGCTGTACACGGCGTTTAAACATCGCAACGCTGATTGGCTCGAAAAGTACTGCGTCTACATGGCCGTTAAGAAGTACTTTGAGGGCGAGTCGCGCCACGATTGGCCGGCAGATGTAGCGCGCTACAACGAGTATCTGATCGATGACAAGCGCTTCCACGACGAGGCCGAGCTGCAGGCGTACATGCAGTATCGCTTTGACCTTGCCTGGTGCGAGCTCATGAACTATGCGCACAAGAAGGGCATCGAGGTCATCGGCGATATCCCGATGTATGTCTCGGACGATTCGGCCGACGCGTGGAGCGAGCCCGAGAACTTCTGGCTGTCCGATACCGGCAAGGCGATTGAGATTTCGGGCGCGCCGCCCGACAACTTTGCGCCCGAGGGCCAGGTGTGGGGCAACCCCACCTTCCGGTGGGATCGCATGAAGGAGAACGGCTATCGCTGGTGGATGGACCGCCTGCGTCGTGCGTTTTCGCTCTACGACCGCGTGCGCCTGGACCACTTCCTGGGCTTCCACAGCTACTTTAGCATTCCCGCCGGTAAGGCCTGTGCCGACGGCCGCTGGCTGGCAGGCCCGGGCAAGGACCTGTTCCAGACCGCCTATGACGAGCTGGGCCCGCTCAACTTTATCGCCGAGGATCTGGGCTATCTGACGCCCGGCGTTCGCGCCATGGCTTCGACCTGCGGCTTCCCCGGCATGGACGTGCTGGAGTTTAGCGACTACGACGTTCGTTGCGGAATTCACCCCACACCGGGAAAGATCCTGTACACCTCGACGCACGACACCTCGACACTTGCCGGCTGGTGCACGCGCTCCTTTGCAGGCGGCGATGAGCCGAGCGGCATTACATTGGCAAGCGAGCTCATGGGCAATGCCCTGGCAAGCGGTGCACCGCTCGTGATGATGCCGCTGCAGGACGTGCTGGGACTGGGCGACGATGCACGTATGAACGTGCCGGGTGTAGCCACAGGCAACTGGACATGGCAGGCTGACGAGGCCGACGTTGCTGCAGCCGAGGAGAAAACTGCGAAGCTCCTGCGCAACACTCATAGATTCTGGGGCGAAGCGTGATAAAACCCCCGATATAGGGTACAGTTACAGCTGTTTGAATTTTTGCGGGCAGAGCGATCTGCCCGCTTTGTGCTGAAAAGGAAGTATTATGGCGCGCTACGATTACAAGTGCACGAGCTGCGGCAACGTGTTTGAGGTTGAGCACCCCATGTCCGAGACGCCCGAGGTCGTATGCCCTAGCTGCGGTGCCCCGGCATCCAAGACGTTCTCGGCCAGCGGCATTAAGTTCGAAGGCAGCGGTTTCTACAACACCGACCAGCGAAGCGGTGGTTCCAGCACCAACGCCACCAGCGGCTGCTGCGCCAACTGCCCGCATAACCACTAGAAACCAAGCAGCCCCGCGACCGACACCGATCGCGGGGCTATTTCTTTGCGCTAAAGGTGGCTCTATGAGTTGCGGTGAAATAAGGACTGTTTGGCAGTTAGAAGCCGCTATTCAATCCCTATTTCACCGCAACTTAGTAGTTACTTGCGGACCAGTCTGGCGCAGAAGTGGCCGTCGTAGGAGTCGGCGTTTACGGGAACGCTTTGGAAGAGGCCTCGATCGTTCTGGCGTACGGAAACGAGCTTCTTGGCCTGATCGAACTCGGGGAGTTGCAGAATCTGTGCTTCGGAAAGCGGCGCCACGCTAAAGCCGGAACCCTCGGGAGAAGCAAGGAACGCGTCCACCACCTGCGTGTTCTCCTCGTCGAAGACCGAGCAGGTTGCATAGATGAGCTCGCCGCCGGCGGCCACGCGCGCGGCGGCTTCCTTGAGCATCGTAAGCTGCAATTTGGGCAACTCGGTCGTAACGTCGTTCTCAGTTAGGCGCCACGGGATCTCAGGATGACGGCGCATGGTGCCGGTACCCGAGCACGGGGCATCGATAAACACCGTATCGAACAGGACAGGCTTACCAAGCATGGCATCGAACGACGTGAGGACCGCATCGAGCTCGCAGGCATCGCCCGAGACCGTGCGAACACCCTTGATACCGGCCTTATGCAGACGCGCGAGATTTTGATCGCACTTGCGGTCGTGCAGATCGAGCGCGGTGTGCTGACGATCGTAGCCGGCACGCTTGGCCTGGCACATCATCACATAGGTCTTGGTGCCACGACCGGCGCCGATCTCTAGGCAACGCCCGGGACGGGTCGCCGCGGTAGCGATGAGCTGGGCGTTAAGGTCCGAGGCCACGGCCGCCGCGCGCTCAAACACGCCCGATGCAACCGTGGCCTGCGCATCGACCGGCGCATGGCAACCCGGGAACACGGGCGCCACAAGCTGCGATAGGTACGGATCGGGTTTGGTTGCAAAGGCATTCTCATGCAAAGCGAGCGGCGCGGGCGCCAGATTGCCGGCAAAGTTGAGCGCGCCCTCGGGCGTATCGAACGACGCCATAATGCGTGCGCACAGCCAACGCGGCATACCCATCAGGCGAGACAGGCGAACCAAACGGCGCTCGGACTCATCAGCACCCGCGGCGGCGGCAAAGTCCTCGACGTTGTCCGCGACCTTATGCAGCACGGCGTTCGCCAGACCGGCAGCCGACTTAGCGCCGCTACGAACCAGCTCAACGCCCTGACTCACGGCAACTCGGCCAGGGGTATGCAGGTAGAGCATCTCGAAGGCCGAGATGCGAAGCGCCATGCGAACGCGCGGCGCGACCTTTTTGGGCTTATCCAAAAATTGATCGAGCAACTCATCCAAAATGCCCTGCGTCGCGGCAACACCGAGCGCCAAGCGAGCGGCAAACGCGGAATCGCGCTGGTCGATGGCCTTGGCGGAAGCACGGGAAGACAACACGTCGCGCGCATACATGCCGCGACGATCGGCCTCCATCAACACATCGAGCGCAAGCTTGCGAGCGGGAGACAACTTGCTCATGACAGTACACCCCACCTAAGTTCGGCACCCTGCAGGCCGGCAGCCCAGGCCGAAGCGGCCATGGCACGCTTACCGTCGGGCTTAACCTCGAGCAGCTCTACCGCGCCATCGGAAAGGCCCAGATAGACACGCTTGCTCTTGACGGCAACAGCGCCCTCGCCAAGCGACACGTCAGCAGGCGCGGCATCGAGCACACGCACGGTCTTGCCGGCAATCACGCAGCGAGCAGGCGCGGTATCGGACGAAGCCAACACGTGGCGCACGCAGTCGAGCGCCCCCATCTGCGGATCCAGACGCATCTCCTGCTTAGAAATCTTGGCAGCATGCGTAACGAGCGACTCATCCTGTTCAGTCCACACGGCGGTGCCATCGGCAACCGACGGCAGCGTATCCGCCAGCAGCTTGCCGCCCAGCTCGCCAAGCTCCATGGTCAGTGCCTCGGCATGCTTACCCGCAACCGAGGTCGAGACCTGCGCGCAATAAGCGCCCGTATCCACGCCATGCCCAATGCGCATAATGGAAACGCCAGCAACCTCGTCACCAGCAAGAATGGCACGCTGAATGGGAGCAGCGCCACGCCAACGCGGCAGCAGCGAAGCATGAACATTCACAATACCAAGCGGCGCCATATGCAGTACCTCATCAGGCAAAATGCAGCCATAGGCAGCCACACAGAAAATGTCAGCCTGGGCAGCCTGAAGCGCCTCAACAACATCAGGCGTCATACGATTGGCCTCAACAACCGGCAACCCCAACTCAAGCGCCTTGGACTTAACAGGAGAAGGCTCAAGCTTCTTACCACGCCCACGAACAGCATCGGGACGAGTAATTACGAGCGCAATCTCATTCCCAGCCTCAACAAGCGAAGTCAGCGAAGGCACAGCAAAATCAGGCGTACCCATAAACACAATACGCATAAAGAACGTCTCCCCTCAACCAAAGCCGAGACGGCTACAAATAACGGCGGAAAGCCAAGTACCAAGCACATCCGCAATAACAATTCAACAAGAACAAATATACCCAAAACCAAAGAAAGAGCCGCAATAAAAGCAGCTCCCTCTCAACAAAGACTATCAGCGAAGACGCCCCTCCCTGGCCCGACGGCACCCGGGCGAGGAGGAGCACGAAAACGCAGTCCCCTTCCGCCGCAGGGCTTAGGTTATTGCTCCACGCGCAGTTCCGCACGAGCCGAAGAGCACTTAATGTGCTCTTCGTGCGAGCAGGACTGTTTGAGCATGGAGCAAAACCTAAGCCCTGCGGCGAAAGGGGACGGTGGGATCTACTCAGTCTCGCCCGGTCGAGCGCCACGGGCCAGGGCGTCCTGGTACTCCTTGACTGCCTTGATCCTCTGCATGGGCTTAAGGCGCTCGAACATGGTGTTGCCGTGCAGGTGATCGATCTCGTGCTGCAGACACACGCAGAATAGGTCGCCCGAGGCCTCGTAGCGAATCAGGTTGGCGTCCAGGTCGTATGCCTCGACGACGACATGGTCGGGACGATCGATCTCGCAGCTAATGCCGGGGATGGACAGGCAGCCCTCGCTAAACGGCACCAGATGGTCGCTCTGCTCAACAATGACAGGGTTGATGAGCACGTACGGGTCATAGTCATTCTTGTCGCTGTAATCGCAGTCGATGGTGACGAGCTGAATGAGCTCGCCGATCTGCGGAGCAGCCAGGCCGCAGCCGCCGTTCTCGAACATCATCTTCTTCATCTTCTCGGCAAGCGCCTCGATCGCCGGGGTGATCTCCTCGATGACGGCGCACTCCTGGCGCAGACGAGGGTCGGGGGACAGTACGATTCCGTTGGCTTCCATGGCCATCCTTTCGGTTTGTTACATCAAATCATAGGCATCGACGTCAACGCTCACGCTCACGCCGCGCACGGAGCCCGCTTCTTTGAGACAGGCGTCGATATCATCAGAGACATGGTACCCTACCGGCGACTTCACAAGCAGATGGAAGCGGTAACGGTCCTTGGCTCTCTCGATTACACACGAAGCCGGACCCAACACCTGCGGCACGGCGCTCCCTACCCGCAAAAAGTCGGGTGCGGCGGCGTGCCAGCGGCGCTTGAGAAGCTTTGCGATGCGCCCGATATAATCCTGTGCATCATCGCGGCTTGCCGACCACACCAAAATGTTGATCAGGCGTACGAACGGCGGATACAGTGCGTCGCGGCGCTGATCCAGGTCGTAATCGGCAAAGATCGAGCGATCGTGCTCGGCGACGGCTCGGATGACCGGGTCCTCGGGCAGATAGGTCTGGATGATGACCTCGCCGGGACGATCGCCGCGACCGGCACGGCCCGCCACCTGCTCGAGCAGGTCGTAGGCGCGCTCCCCCGCACGAAAATCGGGCAGCTTGAGGGCAAAGTCAGCATTGACCACGCCCACGAGCGTGACCTCGGGAAAATCGAGACCCTTGGCGATCATCTGGGTACCCAGCAGCACCGCGCAATCGGCCGCATCGAACTGCTCGAGCAGCTTTTTATGTGCGTCCTTGCCGCGCGTGGAATCGGCGTCCATGCGAATGATGGCGACGTCCTGGGGCAGCATCTGGTGCAGCGCGTCCTCGATCTGCTGAGTGCCTAGGCCCATTTTTGCCAGATAACGGCTGCCGCACTTGGGGCAGCGACTCGTGGGCGCCGGATAGGGCTGCACGCGCCAGGATGACCCGCAGGTGTGGCACTGCAGCGTATGGGTGCGCTCGTGGTACGTAAGCGCCGTGGAGCAATGGTTACAGGTGGGGACGCAACCGCACTCGCGGCACATCAAAAACGGCGCAAAGCCGCGGCGGTTATGCAGCAGCACAGCCTTCTCGCGGCGCTCGACCACGCGTTCCAAGCCTTCCATCAGCGGTTTTGAGAACATGGAGCGGCTGCCGTGCGAAAACTCGCGGCGCAGGTCGGCAATGCGAACCTCGGGCAGCACGGCGTGTCCCGGGCGCTCGGGCATCTCGACGCGTGTCCAAGTGGCACCGTTGAACGTGCCGCGACGGCAGCGGTCGAGGGCCTCGGCAGAAGGCGTAGCCGAGCCCAACACGAGCGGGCAGCGATAGCGGCGCGCCATCTCGGCCGCCACCTCGCGCGCGTGGTAACGCGGGCTGGAGCCCTGCTTGTAGCTGGTCTCGTGCTCCTCGTCGATGATGATAAGGCCCAGGTCGCTGAGCGGGCAAAAGAGCGCCGAACGCGCGCCGACAACAACACGGGCGACACCGCTGGCAACCATGTCCCACTGGTCTAGGCGCTCACCGGCCGAAAGACGCGAATGGAAAACCGCGACCGTCTCGCCAAAGCGCGAACGGAAGCGCCCGACGGTTTGGGCCGTCAGCGAGATCTCGGGCACAAGCACGCACGCTGAACGGCCGGCCGCGAGCACGCGCTCGATGGCGGAGAGATAGACCTCAGTTTTACCGGATCCGGTGACGCCGTCTACAAGCACCACGTCGCCGTGGGCGTCAAGACGGGCGCGCTCAATCTGCGCAAGCGCCTGCTGCTGCCCGTCCGTGAGCGCGACCGGCGCCTTGCCGCTCGCCGAGGACAGCGTGGTCTGCTCGCTGCAGCCACGCCAGGCACGACGCTCCTCCACCACCACGACGCCGCGTTTTTCGAGCGCCTTGATGGTCGCCGACATACTGTTGTAGAGCAGGTTGAGGTCGCGCGTCGTGACCGGTCCGCACTGGAGCGCCTCGATAAGCTGGCGCTGGCGAACCGCTGTCTTGGGCGGCGTATAGTCAAAGCCTTCGGGTGTAAGCATCACCCAGCGGTTTTGAATAGGCTTGACGGCGGGGCGCTCGACCGCCCACGCCCCGTCATCGCCCTTAACGACACGCGGGCTGCCACCCGGAGGCAAGAACAGGCGCAGGCATTCAGAAAGCGTCGCGACATACTCGCGGCTCATCCAACGCGCAATGCGGGCGGCCTCGGCGCCAAAGAGCGGTTTGCTGAGGATAGCCTCGATAGGCTTGATGCGCACGGAATCGAGGGCGGCGTTGCCTTGCAAGTCGCCCAGCTCAGACGCAATGTCGACGATATAGCCCGCGGCCGCGCGGTTGCCAAAATGAACTAGGACGGTGGAGCCGATCTGGGGCTCATTGGCGAGGGACTGCGGAATGCCGTAGGCAAACGGCTCGGACAGCGCACGGGTGGGAATGTCGAGGACCACGCTCGCGTAGGCGGCAATGGGCTCTGGCACAGGCTCAGGCTTGGCCTGCTCGGCAGTGCGGCCGGCCCTTACGGGAGCCTGCTCGGGTTCAGGCGAACCAAACAGTGACAGTTGCTCGGCCATGGTCTCTGTGCCTCCCATCCCATACGCCTTGAGAAACAAGAGCCCCGCTCGGGTGAACGGGGCTCGGATACATGCGTTTGCGCGACTGTTACAGCGCCATCGTGCGGGCGCGATCGATGCGCGCCAGGCAGTCGTCACGGCCGACGAGCGCCATAGTCTCGCCCAGCGGAGGGCTCACCATGTTGCCGCAGACGGCGACACGCACGGCCTGGAACACCACGCGCTTCTTGAGGTCCATCTGCTCGGGCAGCGGTTCAAGCGCGGCATCGATGTTGGCGGCCGTCCACTCGGTAACACCCTCGAGCGCGGTCTTGGCGGCGTCCAGAATGGCGCCCATGCCCTCCTTGGCCAGGCCCTTGTTGACGGACTTCTCGTCATATTCGAGGGTCTCGGCCGTGGCAAAGATGGGGGCGGCGACGGTCACGGCGTCGGCCGGCATCTTGGTGCGCGGCTTGACGATGGCAGCGAGCGCGTCGATCCAGTCCTCGCCGTACTCGACGTTACCCTCGATAAGGCCTGCCTCGTGCAGCTCGGGGACCATGATCTCGTCGACAAACTGAGCATCGGACATGCCGTTGATGTACTCGGCATTGACCCAATCGAGCTTCTTGGGGTCGAAGGTCGCCGGGTTCTTGGAGATGCGGTCGAGCGAGAACTTGCTGGCCAGAACATCGCGCGGGATGATCGTGGTCTCGCCGTCGAGCGACCAGCCGAGCAGTGCCAAGTAGTTGACGAACGCATCGGGCAGGTAGCCGGCATCGCGGTACTCCTCCACCGAGGTGGCGCCATGGCGCTTGGAGAGCTTTTTGCCGTCGGCGCCCAGAATCATGGAGATGTGGGCGAACGTAGGCACGGGCGCACCGAGGGCCTCGTAAACCATGACCTGACGCGGGGTGTTGGACAGGTGGTCGTCGCCGCGGATGACGTGGGTGATCTTCATCATGGCGTCGTCGACGACGGTCGCGAAGTTGTACGTGGGCGTGCCGTCGGAGCGGAAGATGACAAAGTCGTCGAGCTCCTTGGCGTCGAAGGTCACCTCACCGTGGACGGCGTCGTGGATGACGACGTCGCCGCGGTCCTCGGGCACCTTAATACGCAGGACGTAGGACTCGCCGGCCTCGATGCGGCGGCGGGCCTCCTCGGGATCAAGATCGCGGCAACGGCGCTGATAGCCCTGGAAGGGGTCCTTGCGCTCCTGCGCGGCCTTGCGGTCGGCGTCGAGCTGCTCCTTGGTGCAGAAGCAGGGATAGGCCTTGCCCTCGTCCCAAAGCTTCTGGGCGGCCTGCTTGTACAGGTCCAGGCGCTCGGTCTGGGCGTAGGGGCCAAAATCGCCGCCCACCTCGGGACCCTCGTCCCAGTCCAGGCCCAGCCAACGCATGGCGCGCAGGATGATCTGCGTGTTCTCGTCGGTGGAGCGGGTGGGATCGGTGTCGTCGATGCGCAGGATGAACGTGCCGCCGTTTGCACGGGCGAAAGCCCAGTTATAGATAGCGGTGCGGGCGCCGCCGATGTGCAGCTTGCCCGTCGGTGAGGGTGCAAAGCGGACGCGAACGTCTGATGCCATGGAAATCTCCTCGATTGCAGGATGGATGTCTAACCGCACCAGTATAAAGCATCAATGCAACCTCCGCACAAAGGGCACCGACCCAATCATTGGGGACCTACTCATTGGGGACAGACTTAAATGACCATTCTTTGAGCAACCTGTCGGCACTTAGGTAAGGCTGGTCATTTAAGTCTGCCCCCAATGAGTAGGTGCGGAAAGGGTGTGAATGTTTGATTTACGCGCTATGATGTGCCCTTGCATAGAGAGCCCGGCGGAATGGTAACGGTCGCCGGGACACGTTATTGAAAGGACAATCATGTCAGAAGAACTTCGTTCCATCCCACCCCAACACGGGTCCTTTGTTTTTACGTCGGAGTCGGTGACCGAAGGTCATCCCGATAAGATCGCTGACCAGATCAGCGACGCCGTCCTCGACGCAATTCTCGCCAAAGAAATAGAGCTGCAGGAGCAGGGCTACATCGCCCCCAACGGCGTGCCGGCCAACGTGGAGAACGTCCGCTGCGCCTGCGAGACCCTCGTGACCACCGGCACCGTCATCGTCGCCGGCGAGATTCGCACCCAGGCCTACGTCGACGTACAGGAAATCGCCCGCGGCGTTATCCGCCGCATTGGCTACAACCGTGCCAAGTTCGGTTTTGACTGCGACACCTGCGGCGTTATGAGCCTCATCCACGAGCAGTCGCCCGATATCGCCCAGGGCGTCGACGAGTCCTTCGAGACCCAGACCGGCGCTACCACCGACCCGATCGACCTGATCGGTGCCGGCGACCAGGGCATGATGTTCGGTTATGCCTCCAACGAGACCAAGACCCTCATGCCCATGCCACACTACCTGGCAAGCCGCCTGGCCGAGCGCCTGGCAGCCGTGCGCCACGACGGTACCCTCGCCTATCTGCGTCCCGACGGCAAGACCCAGGTCACCGTGCGCTATGAGGAAGGCAAGCCCGTCGAGGTCACGACCATCGTCATCTCCACGCAGCACGCCGCCGAGATCGAGGACATGGGCAAGATCAAGGCCGACCTCATCGAGCACGTCATCACCCCGGTCATGGCCGCCGAGAACATGCCGTGGGACAACGCGGACATCTACGTGAACCCCACCGGTCGCTTTGTCGTGGGCGGCCCCATGGGCGACACGGGCCTCACCGGCCGCAAGATCATCGTCGACACCTACGGCGGTTACGGCCGTCACGGCGGCGGCGCCTTTAGCGGCAAGGACTGCACCAAGGTCGACCGATCCGCCGCGTATGCCGCGCGCTGGGTCGCCAAGAACGTGGTCGCCGCCGGCCTAGCCGACCGCTGCGAAGTCGAGCTTGCCTACGCCATCGGCGTTTCCAAGCCCCTCTCAATCATGGTCGACACTTTCGGTACCGCACATGTTGCCGAGGACAAGATCGTCGAGGCCGTAGAGAAGACCTTCGACCTGCGCCCGGGTGCAATCATCCGCGACCTAGACCTGCGTCGCCCCATCTACGAAAAGACGGCAGCCTACGGTCACTTCGGCCGCGAAGACGCCGACTTCACCTGGGAAAAAACCGATCGAGTCAAAGAACTCAAAGCAGCCTGCGGCCTGTAAGCCAGCAGCAAAAGCTGCAACCAAATATCGACGCACCAAAAGAAGTACCGGCCCCAACCGGTACTTCTTTTTTATTTAAAGGTGGTGAAGATGAGCCGATCTGGGACATGGAATAAGTCATAGGCCGATGAATTTTGCAGCAGAGCGACTCCAACCATGTATCCTAAGTTCCGAGGGCTTTGGTATTTGGTCGGTCGCGAGTTCCGCACGAGCCGGAGGCCACTTAATGTGGCCTCCGTGCGAGCAGGACTGCCCGAGCAGGCGACCAAATACCAAAGCCCTCGGAACGACGGGACAAAGAAGGAGCACCCATGGCAGGCAAGCCGCAAACACTAGCTACGACCTCTGCATTCGAGATCTTGGGGCCCGTCATGGTCGGCCCCAGCTCATCGCACACCGCCGGCGCCCTGCGGTGCGCCCAAGTTGCCGCCAGCCTGCTGGAAGGCCGCATCACCAAAGTCACCTTTGGCCTGTGGAACTCCTTCGCCCACACCTACCGCGGCCACGGCACCGATCGTGCGCTCGTCGCGGGCATCCTGGGCCTCGACACCGATGACGAGAACATCAAACAAGCCTTCGACCTCGCGCGCGAGCAGGGCCTCGAATATCACTTTGACATCAAGGGCGACGACGCCTCCATCCACCCCAATACCGTCGACATCGACATGGTCGACGACACGGGCGCCACGGCACAGGTCCGCGGCGAGAGCCTGGGCGGTGGCAAGATGCGCATCAGCCGCATTAACGGCGTCGGCGTCGACATCTCGGGCATGTATTCCACGCTCTTCGTGGCGCACAAGGACGTCCCCGGTGTACTCGCCGCGCTCACCAACCTGCTCGCCTACGCCCACGTAAACATCGCCTTCTGCCGCACCTACCGCACCGAAGTGGGCGGCCAGGCCTACTCTGTCTTTGAGACCGACGGCGCGCCCGACGACACCGTCGTCCCCATGCTGCGCAAGCTCGACAATGTCGATTACGCAACG
>NZ_JBCOTQ010000015.1:14068-42430 GCF_040920445.1 Collinsella aerofaciens
GACCGGTGAGGCGCACGCCGTCGCCGCCATGCGCCGCGTGCTCGAGGTTATGCGCGAGGAGACCATGGCCCCCCTCGCCAATCCGCAGCGTTCGCTCGGCGGGCTTATCGGCGGCGAGGCCAAGCTCGTCGAAGCCACCAGCCGCAACGATTTGAGTGCAAGCCTGATGGGCCCCGTTCAGACCGACGCCGTGGCCCGCGCCATGGCCGTGCTCGAGCGCTCCGCCACGATGGGTGTGATCGTCGCAGCTCCGACGGCAGGATCCGCGGGTGTTGTGCCCGGCTGCGTGCTGGCGCTCGCCGATCGTCTGCAGCTCGACGACGAGCAGGTCATGGACGCGCTCTACTGCGCAGCCGCCATCGGCCTCAACCTCACCACAAGCGCCTGCGTTGCCGGCGCCGAGGGCGGCTGCCAAGCCGAGGTCGGAAGCGCCGCCGCCATGGCAGCCGCCGCGCTGGTGCAGATGCTCGGCGGCACGCCCGAGCAGGCTCTCGACGCCAGTTCCATCGCGCTGAGTAACCTGCTGGGCCTCGTTTGCGACCCCGTCGGTGGCCTCGTGGAAGTGCCCTGCCAAAACCGCAACGCCATTGGCGTGGCAGCGGCCTTTAGCTCGGCACAACTCGCCCTCGCAGGCATTAAGAGCTTGGTGCCGTTTGACCAGATGGCACATGTCATGCTTTCGGTGGGTCACGCGTTGCCGGCCACGCTGCGCGAGACGGCAAAGGGCGGCATCGCGCAGGCTCCGGCCGCACTTTCGGCCTGTGCAAAATGCGGCGTGTGCGAATAACGGCAAAGAATGACTCAAAGGTGGGACAAATGTCCCACCTCTTTTGAATGCCACCGTTTCCGTACCACAAACAGCAGGGCAATCGCTATAATGCAAGCCCAGTAAAAACACGATGAACCGCAAGGCGAAAATCGAAGGATATGCATACGATGTCGCAAAACGATCGAACTCAACTGATTCCCGATCCGCAGCAGCCGAGCAGGCACACCGGCGGCGTTCAGTCACCGCGTCCTATCGCGCCGAGCCACGGTCAGCAGCGTGGTGCGGCAAACGCGCCCCAACGTCCGAACCAACAGCGACAGCAGCGTCAACAACGTCAGCAGCGCCAGGCAAACGGCAATGCGCCCAAGCAGCCCCCCACGCACGCTCGAGGCGATCGCGGCCCCGCGCGCAAGTCCGCCGTCAACAATAAATCGGGCAAAAAGACGACGCTCTTTGTCGTCCTGGGTCTAATCATCATTGTCTATACCGTAGGCATCGTAGCGTTTTCGCAGCTAGCTTACCCCAACACCACCATTGCCGGCGTCGACGTCTCGTTCTCCAACGCTTCGTCTGCCGCCACCAAGGTCAACTCGGCATGGAAGCACTATAAGCTCACCGTGACAGGCGATGACTTTAGCTGGACCTATCAGCCCGAGTCCGATGAGCCCATCGTCGATGGCGAAGCTGCCGCAAAAGAGATTATCAGCCACAACGAAGCCTTTATTTGGCCGGTCCGCCTTGTGGAATCCTTAAGCGGCAAGACCAAAACAACTGCTACCTCCAACAAAGTCGATCTTGATCAAGACGTCGACCTGTCCATGCTCTCCGATACCTTTGACCAAAAGAAGTTTGAGGAGGACCTGGGCGCCGCTATCGACGAGTTTAACGAGGGCCGTTCGGGCACGTTCGAGGCAAATAGCTCCTATGACGAGCAGGCCGGCAAGTTTACCGTCGAGAAGGCGCGCTCCAACGAAAAACTCAACCGCGAGCATGTCATTAAATATGCCGAGCTCGAGCTTGCCTCGCTGGCCGAGACCGTAGATCTTTCCAAGCTCGGCAACGATGCCTATGAACCGCTCAATGGAACGCTGTCCGATGATCAGATTCAGGCCGCATGCGATGCCGCCAACAACTTCCTGGGCGTCAACGTGACCCTCAAGCTCAACGGCGAGGATGCCGGAAAGGTCGACGGCAGCTCCGTGTTGCAGTGGATCAGCTTTGCCGATCCGGCCAACCCCACGCTCGATACGTCGCAGATCAGTAGCTGGGCAGCCGAGCTCGCTAACGGCTTTAATACCGTGGGCTCCACTCGCTGGTGGACGCGCGCCGATGGCAAGCAGTGCGCCGTCGAAGGCGGTGACTTTGGTTGGTCCATCAACAGCAGCTCGCTCGCCAAGCAGGTCGAGGACGCCATTAACAACAAGCAGACCGGCGAGATCGAGATCAAGTACTCCCAGAAGGCCGACACCTTTACCGCAAAGGGAGAGCCCGACTGGAAGGCATACATCGACGTCGACCTGTCCGAGCAGCACGCGCGCTACTATGACGAGAACGCCAATATCGTGTGGGAGGCCAACTTTATTTCCGGCAAACCGGGCGAAGACGCCACCCCCGAGGGCGTGTGGCAGATCAACAGCAACGACGGCGGCAGCACCCTGATCGGAGCCAAGGACCCCGAGACCGGTAAGCCCAAATACGAGAGCCCGGTGAGCTACTGGATGCCGTTCGAGGGCAATATGATCGGCTTCCACGATGCCACCTGGCAAAACGACAAGAGCTTTGATAATGCCGAGTCGTACAAGTGGTGCGGCAGCCACGGCTGCATCAACCTGCGCCTGGCCGATGCAAAGGCACTGCACGATTGCATCAAAGTCGGCCTGTGCGTGGTTGTCCACTCGTAGTGCAACGCGCGCATTCCTACAACATGGAGCTGCTGCGACCAATCTAACAGTTCCGAAAGAAACCGTCCCATGCGCCCGCCCCAACCGGTGGGCGCATATAATTATCGAGGTTCTTTCTATAAAGGAGACGCTATGCCGAATGTCCCCACCATCACCCCGGGCCCGGATGATAACGAGAACACGCCCGAAGGTGCCACCGAAACGATTCCTCTGATTACAAACGTACATGCCGATAAGCAGAACGGACGCACGAACGATACGGCCGAGATTTCCGATGAAGAGGCATATGCCAAGCTCAAGGCAAAACGTGCCGAACGTCGACGCAAAAAGCTCATCCGACGCGGCATTGCGGCCGGCGTCGTGGCCGCCATTGTGCTCATCGCCGTTGTCGTGACCTTAGCCATCAACGCACGGCCCGCAGGCAACAACGGGCCGGTGACCGACATGGTGACCGAGGGCACGTTTACCACAACGGTCGAGGCAAAAGGCCAGCTCAAACCCATTTCGTCCTCAGTGGTCTCCCCTTCTGTCGACGGCACGGTCGATTCTATCAACGTGCAGGCAGGCCAATCCGTCAACGAGGGCGACGTGCTTATGACCATTAAAAACGACGAGCTCGATCGCAACGTTGCCGAGGCGCAACGTGCAGTTGCAGCCGCTCAGGAAGACCTCGCCAACGCGCAGAAAGCCGCAGCTGCCGCGCAGGCCACCCCAACGACGGACGTCGAGGGAGCTTCCGCAGCGGCTGGCGTCTCCGCCGCATCAGCGGACACGAACGCCGTATCGGCCGCGCAGCGCAGCCTCGCATCAGCCCAGGCAAACCTCGACCAGGCGAACGCCAAGGCCTCCAGTCGCACGGTCACGGCCCCGAGCTCGGGTAGCATCGTGGAGCTCAATGCCAAAGTGGGCGCCACGGTAACAGGCGGCATGATCATGGGCGAAAGCGATACGAGTGGCGGCAAGCAGTGCATGCAGATCGCCGACCTATCTAAGATGAAGGTGACCGTGCAGGTGGGCGAAAAGGACATCGCCAAGATCGCTGTTGGGCAGAGCGCCAACGTCACGTATCCCGCGTTTCCCGATATCGTGAGCCAGGGCACCGTCACGGCTATCGCGTCGGTGGCAAACTCCGACGCCGCCAACGGAGGCGGCGGCAGCGTAACCTTTAACGTCGACATTCTCATCGAGGCGCCCGACGCGCGCCTGAAGCCGGGCATGACGGCCGAGGTATCGGTGGTGACCGAGCAGCTCGACGACGTGGTAATGGTGCCGACGATGGCACTCATGACCGAAGACGGCGAACACTATTACGTCAACGTGGCGACTGATGACGAGGGCAAGCAAACCCGTCGCGTAAAGGTGACCGTCGTGACGCAAAACGACAACGAAGCCGTAGTCGGCAAGACACAGGTCAAGCGCGACGACCAGGGCAACGAGATCAATCCCAACGTGCCGGTTACCAAGCTGCGCGATGGCGACACCCTCGTCATGGACACCGGAGCGGACGCAACGGCTGACGGCGGCTACGGCGCGGATTCGGGCAGTATGTCTGCCGACGAGGGCATGTAATGCGTCCCGTTATCGACATCCGCAACGTGCACCGCATCTTTGAGAGCGAGGCAGGTTGCGCCCACATCCTGCATAACGTGAGCCTGGCGGTAGATCCCGGCGAGTTCGTCGCCATTACCGGCCCCTCGGGCTCGGGAAAATCAACGCTCATGAACATCCTAGGCTGTCTGGATAAGCCGACGGCGGGCGACTATTACCTGCAAGGGCTCAACGTGGCCGAGCTTGACGATGACGAGCTCACCGAAGTTCGCGCTCTGAGCATTGGCTTTGTCTTTCAGAGCTTCAACCTGCTGCCGCGCCTGTCGGTTATCGAAAACGTGATGCTGCCGCTGGCCTACACCAATGTGCCCCGTAGCCAGCGCGAAATGCGCGCCGTGCACGCGCTGCAGGCCGTCACGCTGCCCGTCGACCACTGGGACCACCGCATATCCGAGCTCTCGGGCGGCCAGATGCAGCGTGTCGCAATCGCGCGCGCCCTCGTCAATGACCCGCCCATCATCCTGGCCGATGAGCCAACGGGAAACCTGGACTCCGCTACCGGAGCGCTTGTGATGGAGACCTTCCATAAGCTCCAGAAGCGCGGCAAAACCATCGTGCTTATCACACACGACCCCGGCATCGCCGCCGAGGTCGACCGTGCCGTGACCATCCGCGACGGTCGCATTCACGACGGCGCGTATATTCCACATGCACCGCGGACCCTGCGTGGCGCCGTAGATAGTCTGCCCATGATTTCCGCCTCCGCCAACCCGCCGAAAGGAGAAATGGCATGAGCGCCCGCGACCTCATCCAGGAAGCCCTTCACTCGCTCGAGGCCAACAAGGGGCGCAGCCTGCTCACCATCCTGGGTATTGTCATCGGCATCGCCTCGGTTATCGCCATGACTTCGCTCATCGGCGGCATCCAAAACTGCTTGGTCAACAGCCTGGGCCTCAATGCGGCACGCATGGTGCAAATCTATTCGTCGCAAGAACTCACCGAGTCAGACATCGAGAAGCTTCAAAAACTGTTGCCGCAGATAGAGCAGATCGGAATTGTCGACAGCGCGTATACCGAGTACAAGACCGGCAATAAAAGCTATACCGTCATGGCACAGGGTGTCGATAGTGACATGCTTGAAGCCGTGGGGGCCAGCAAGCTCGTTGCGGGGCGTACCTATTCCCAGGCCGAATCCCAATCAGGCTCGCGCGTGGCGCTCATCAGCCGCGGCGGCGCCGATCAGCTGTACGGCAACGAACAGGATGCGCTGGGGAAAACCATCAAGGTGTCCAACGGCGAGGTGCAGATTGTCGGCGTGATTGATGGCGGCAGCGACTCCATGGGCTCTCTCACGCTGTATATGCCACGCGAAACCATCTCAGATCTGTTTGGCGACGAGAATCCCTCATTCCCCAGCGTGACGGCACTTGCCGCCGAGGGCACAGACATGGACGAGCTTTGTAAGACCATCGAGTCCAAGGTGTGCACGATGAAGGGCATCGCGGAGGATGATGAGTACGACAGTGTATCGGCGACCTCCATGAAAAGCGCCATCGATGCGCTCAACTCCTTTATGGGCGCGTTCTCACTCATCATGGGTGCTGTCGCCAGCATCTCGCTGCTTGTCGGCGGTATCGGCATTATGAACATGATGCTCACCAACGTGACTGAGCGCATCCGCGAGATCGGCATCCGCCGCGCTCTGGGCGCCAGTCGTCGCGATATCACCGCCCAGTTTTTGGCCGAGCCCTCGGCGTTGTGCGTGACCGGCGGACTGCTAGGTGTCCTGATTGGCTATCTGCTGGCATGGGGACTCACGTTCTTTGCCGCAAGCTCGGGCATCATGAGCGAGTTTGGAGCCACCGGGACAATCACGCCAAGCTTCTCCATTACGACCGTGTTGATCGCGTTTGCCGTATCGGTCGGCATCGGCGTAATCTTTGGCTTCTACCCCGCCCGCCGCGCCGCAAAGCTCGACCCAGTCGAGTGCCTCCGCTATCAGTAAGCAACCACCAACAAGTTGCGGTGAATTAGGGACTAAATATGCTATCTAGCAGCAAAAACAGACACTATTTCACCGCAACTTATTGAAGGGCTGCTTGCGCCAGTTCCGGGCGTCGTCCTCGAGCTTTTGGCGGATGACGGTCTTGTACGGTTCGAGCTTGCTCGGGGCGCTCCTCCTCGCGGGCGGGAGGGCGCGCAGGCGCGGCGAGCGCCTAGCGCGCGAACTCCCGTAAGAGCGCGTCTTCCACTTCCCAAAGCGAAAGGGCCCCGCCTCCCTCGGCGGGACGGGTGACCACGATGCAGCGCGCTCCCGCGTCGCGCGCGGCGGCGAGCTTCTCGGCCGTGCCGCCTACGGTTCCCGAGTCCTTGGTCACAAGCCACTGGGCGCCCACCTGCCGAAGCATCGCCTCGTTGAGCTCGCGGGTGAAGGGCCCCTGCATGCCGATGACGTGCGACGGCGAAAACCCCGCGTCGATGCACTTCGTTATAGCACCGGGCAGCGGGAGCACACGCACGAAGAAGCGCTCGGCGAAATCGGCGACACGCGTGTAGGGAGCAAGCTCCTTGCTCCCCGTCGTGAGAAGCGCGCGACCCGGGTTCTCGGAGAGAAAGCGCGCCGCGCAGGCGATTGACGCGACCGGCACGACGCCTTTGGGCAGCGCCTCGGCCGGGCGCGCAAGGCGCAGGCAACGTGCACCCACGGCGAGCGAAGCGGCCCGGATGTTGCCGCTTGCGAGCGTAGCAAAGGGATGCGTGGCATCGACGACGATGCGCGCGCCGGAAAGCTCGCGCTCCATGTCGGCCTCGTCGAGCCTGCCCGCATGCACCTCGATGCCCGGAAGCTCGCCCAAAAGCTCACCTCCGTACTCGGTTGCCGCGTAGGCACGGGCGGGGATGCCCGCCCCGCTCGCCCATTCGCACAGAAGGCGGCCCTCGGTGGTGCCGGCGAAGATGCGCAGCGCCGGCGCGGATGCGGGCGCCGTCACTTCGGGCCGCCTGGGCGCGTGATCTGGTAGAGCAGCGCGTTCATAATGGCGGCCGCCACGGTCGAACCGCCCTTGCGGCCCCTCGCGACGATGGCCGGCACGCGTCGCGCGAGTAGCTCCTCTTTCGCCTCGACCACGTTCACGAACCCGACCGGCACCCCAACGACGAGCGCGGGCGCGATCTTCCCCGCATCCATGAGCTCGGCGAGGCGCAGAAGTGCTGTGGGAGCGTTGCCGACGGCCACGATGAGCGGACCCTCGATGCCGCAAGCTTTGTCCATGCTCGCAACGGCGCGAGTCGTGCCCGCGGCGCGCGCAGCCACGGCGACATCAGGGTCGGCCATGTAGCACACGGCCTTGCAGCCGAGCTTCGCGAGCGCGGGCTTGCTTATGCCTGCGAGCGCCATGTTCGTGTCGGTGAGCACCGTGGCCCCTGCGCGCAGTGCGCCGAGCGCACAGTGCGCGGCGTCATGGGTGAACACGAGGGAATCGGCGTACGAGAAGTCGGCAGTGGTGTGGATGACGCGCTTCACGACGGGCTCTTCGAGCGGCGGGAACGTGCGGCCGCCGAGCTCTTCGGTGATGATCTCAAAGCTGCGCCGCTCGATGTCGCCGGGCGCCATCTCCTTGGAATCCATCTAGTACTCCACTCCTTCCCTTGCACATATCCCCTGCTCGTAGGGGTGTTTCTCGCACCGCATCTCGGTTATGTAGTCGGCCTTCTCCACGATCTTGCGGGAAGGCGCGCGCCCGGTGAGCGCTACTTCGACGCCGCGCGCGGACATATCGAGCGCGCGGTCCACGAGCGCCTCGTCGACAAGCCCCTTCGAAAGCGCGTCGAGCGCCTCGTCAAGCACGAGCAGCCCCTCCTGCGCGCCCCCGAGCTCGGCGAGCGCGGAAGCGAGGTTCCCATCGTGCAGCTCGCGCGTCGCGGCAAGTTCTTCCGACGTCATCGACCAGGTAAACTTGTCCGACGCCTTCCCCGCGAACACGGGCACGCCGAAATGCTCGGCGAGCAGGCGCGCCTCCCCGCTTTCGCCGTCTTTCAGGAACTGCACGACGACGACGCGGCGGCCTGCGGCGAGCATGCGAAGGGCGAGGCCCATCGCCGCCGTGGTCTTGCCTTTACCGTTGCCATGATACACGTGGATCATACGCCCTCCTCGATAATGCGGTAGACATACTCCATGTCGAGCGCCCCGCGCACGGAGTCGGCCAGGCGGTCGAACTCGCGCGCACGATGATCGGCTGCGGACGCCGCGCCCGCAGCACCCACGACGCTTTCGGGCAGACCGCGCATGCGCGCGAGCGAGCACGCGAGGGCGAGCGCCACCCCCGGTTCGTCGAACAGGCCGTGGAGATAGGTTCCGAACACGTTTCCGCAGGCCGCGCCTTCTGGTTTGCCGCCAATCGTGCCCGCAGGGGCGCAGGAGACGGTCGTTTCGCCGTCGTGAATCTCGTACCCGCGCGCCGTCATGCCGTTCCACACCGAGAACGCGCCTTGGGCGCCCGTGATGCGCAGCTCCGACTGGGCGAGGCGCTTTTCCTCCTTGAACACCGTACTTGCAGGGATGAGCCCGAGCCCGCGCGCGGTGCCAGCGCCTTCCCTGCCGTGCGGATCGGAAAGCTCGTCTCCCAAAAGCTGGTAGCCTCCGCATATGCCGAGCACCGGCGTGCCCGCGCCCGAAAGCGCGCGTACACAGGCTCCGATGCCGCTAGCCGCAAGCCAGCGCGCGTCGTCGAGCGTGGTCTTCGAGCCGGGGAGCACCACCAGGTCGGGTCGGCCCAGATCGGTCGTAGAGGAAACGTAGCGCACGCCCACACCGGGCACGCGCGAAAGCGGGTCGAAGTCGGTGAAGTTCGACAGATGCGGAAGGCGCACGACGGCGACGTCGATGACGCCGCGCGCCTCGCGGGCAGATAGGCGCGGCGCGAGCGAGTCCTCGTCGTCCAGGTCGAGCGTAAGATACGGCACGACCCCCACGACGGGAACCCCGCACATCTTCTCGAGCGGGGCCAAACCCGGGCGCAGGATTTCCACATCGCCGCGGAACTTGTTTACCACAAGCCCCCGCAAAAGCGCGCGATCCTCGGGCGCAAGGAGCGCGACCGTGCCGTAGAGCTGGGCAAACACCCCGCCTGGGTCGATGTCGCCCGCGAGCAGCACGGGGGAGGACACGGCGCGCGCGAGCCCCATGTTGACGATGTCGTTTTCGGCAAGGTTGATTTCGACGGGGCTGCCGGCGCCCTCGATGACGATGACGTCGTTTTCCTCCGCGAGCGAATCGAACGCCTCCAAAATCTGCGGCATGAGCGCCTTCTTTCGCGCGAAGTAGTCCCTCGCGGCGAAGGCTCCCTGCGCCTTGCCGGCCACGATGAGCTGGCTTCGGTGATCGCTTTCGGGCTTGAGCAGGATGGGGTTCATGCGCACGTCGGGCGCGATGCCGCACGCCTCGGCCTGCATGATCTGGGCGCGCCCCATCTCGAGCCCGTCGGCCGTGACACCGCTGTTGAGCGCCATGTTCTGGCTCTTGAAGGGAGCCACGCGCAGGCCGTCCTGCGAAAGCACACGGCACAGCCCCGCCGCAAGCAGGCTCTTCCCCGCGTTCGACATGGTGCCCTGGATCATGATGGGCTTCGCCCTACCCACGGGTATCGACCTCCTTCGCCGAGCCTCGGCCATCCGCGCCCGCCATAGCGCCGCCCCGTTCGTCGGGTTCGCCTTCGCCCGAAGCGCCTTCCGCCCGAAGCGCGCGGCTGAACGCCATCGCAAGCCGGGCGTTCTCCTTGCGCGTGCGCACCGCGACGCGGCACCAGGAACGGGACAGTACCGAAAACGAGTCGCACGTGCGGACCAAAACCCCCTGCTTATACAGGCGCTCGGGGATGTCTTTCGCCGGCGTGCGGACTAAAAGGAAGTTCGCATCCGACGGCACGACGGAAAGTCCGAGCGAGGAGAGCTCGTGGGAAAGCCACGCTCGCTCGCCCGCCAATACATCGCGCGTGCGCGAGACGTATTCGACGTCTTCCAGGGCGGCGATGCCCGCAGCCTCGGCGACCGAGGAGACGGGCCACGCCTGCCCCGCCTGGCGAATCCCCTCGATGAGTTGGGCGTTTCCGCTGATCAGATATCCCAGCCGTAACCCCGCCATTCCGTAGAGCTTGGTGAACGCGGAGAGCACGGCCACATGGCGCGAACACGCGGCGCGTGCGGCCACGCTCCTTTCACGGGCGTCGGGCGCAAATCCGAGGAAGCACTCGTCCACGACGAGCAGCGCGCCCACCTGCTCGCAGCGGCAAGCCGCCGCATCGATCACGCGGTGGTCGACGAGGCGCCCCGTCGGGTTGTTCGGATTGCAGAGGTACGCCACGTCTCCCGGCCCCTCGATCGCGCGGGCGAAGGAGGCGGGCACGTCGAAGTCGTCCGCTTCGGAAAGCGGGAACTCCTGCACGCATGCGCCGTAGTACGATGCCGCCTCCGCATATTCAGAGAACGTCGGCGCGCACACGACGATGCGTTTCGGGCGCACCGCCGCAGCGAGCCGCCAGATGATGTCGGACGCGCCCGCGCCGCAGACGATAGTATCTTCGGGAATGCCCTGGGCGCGCGATAGGGCGCGAACAAGGGCGAGGCTTTCCCTATCGGGGTAGGCGTCGATTCGAGAAAGCGCCTTGCAGGCTGCGGCGACAGCGCGCGGCGAGGGGCCTGCCGGATTCACGTTCACCGAGAAATCGATGAAGTCGGAGGCGCCCCCTTCGCAAGCGATGCCAAGCGATTGCGCACTGCCCCCATGCGTACGGGCGCGCAGGATTCCCCCGGCAGCCCGGGACGCAGCGTGGTCTTCCCTCATGACATCGCCCCCACGGCGAGCACGACCGCCGCGCGCGCGGCGCCGAAGACGACGAGCGCGCATACGGACGCGGCGAGCATGAGCCTTGTCGCCCGGGCGATGTCGCCCCACTCGATTTCGCGGGACGCGTCGCCTATCGTCGGTTTCTCAACGAGCTTGCCGAAATACACCGCGGGTCCTGCCAGGCGCAGCCCGAGCGCGCCCGCACATGCTGACTCAGTCTGCGCCGAGTTGGGGCTCGCATGGCGACGCCTGTCGCGGCGCCAGATGCGCGCCGCCCCGCGCGCGTCGAGCCCGACGATCGGGCACACGGCGATCATGAGCAGGGCCGATAAGCGCGAGGGAATCCAGTTCACCGCATCGTCGAGGCGCGCCGAGGCGCAGCCGAAGTCGATGTAGCGCTCGTTTTTGTAGCCCACCATGCTGTCGAGCGTGTTCACCGCCTTGTACGCCATGCCCAAGGGCGCACCCCCGATCATAAGGTAGAACAGCGGCGCGATGACGCCGTCGCTCGCGTTCTCCGCCACCGTTTCCACAGCGGCGCGCGCGACGCCTTGCTCGTCGAGAACAGACGTGTCGCGTCCCACGATGAGCCCGACGGCTTCGCGCGCCGCGACAAGGCCGCTCTTCGAGAACGCGCGGGCCACGGCCAGGCTCTGGCGGCGCAGCTCGCATGCCGCGAGAATCTGATAGCTCGCCCATGCCTCGGCCACGAAGCGCAAGCCGGGGTGAACCATGCCGCAAAGATGCAGGATTCCCCAGGTCAAAAGCCCACACGTAAGCGGAAGCGCCATGGCGAGCACAAGCCCTGCGGCGCGCGTGCCCGCGGACGTTTGCGGGAATGCGCCCCGCAGGCGGCCTTCGGCCCACGTGATCGCGCGCCCCATGGCGACGACGGGATGGGGAAGCCAGCGCGGGTCGCCGAAGGCAAGGTCGGCCGCGAACCCGGCGGCGACGGCAAGAATCGTCATCACCGGGCATCGCCCCCCGAAGCGGGGCGAACGTCGCGAAGGCAGCGCCCATCCCAGGTGGCGGCCCATGCGCCGCCCGGCTCGGTATGCACGTCGAAATATCCCATTTTCGGGACAGCTAGCTCGGAGAGCAGCGCTTTCACGGTACCCGCGTGAACGACGAAGACGGCGCGCCCACTCCCCTGGGCGCGCTCCGATTCGCACGCCTCCCGAAACGCCGCGACGACGCGGCGGGTGAAATCGCTCTTGCCCTCGCCATGCGGGCAGCGCGTCTCGCACCAGGAGTCTACCCAGGCGCGGTAGCGCGCATCCTCTTTAAGCTCGGCGGCGCTTCGCCCCTCGAAGTCGCCGAAATCCATCTCGCGCAGACCGGGGCACGCCATAAGCTCCGCGTTCGGAAAGAGGATGCGCGCCGTCTGGTCGGTGCGGGCCATGCCGCTCGTGATAACACGGAACACGTCACGACAGCACGCGAGGTCGCGCAAAGCGCGCTCGCCCGCGCTCGACAGGGGCTCGTCGGTGCCCGCCCCGCTGTAGCGATGGTCTTCCGTGCCCGCCGTGGCACCATGGCGCACGAAGACGACTTCCAAAGGCGCGCCCGCGCCCTGCGTCCCTCGAGGCGCATCGGCAAGGTTTCCTTTGATGACCTGGGGTATCCCGCACGTCATGCGCACGACGACGTCGGCGCGCGCAGCGAGCGCGCATCCCAGGCGCCCCGCGCGCTCGCGCCATTGGGCGTCTTCCGCACGCATAGGGACGACCCCCGAGCCGACCAAGGACAGAATCACTACGTCGAAGCCGATCAGCCGCTCGAGCGCCCGGTCAGCGTCGAGCGCGCGTACGAGTTCCTCAGCACGGTACGCGACGCGGCCGGCAAAAGCCGCGGGCACGCCGCCCTCCGCAAACCGCGACGCGTCGACGAAATCGTCCGCCGCAAACCCGAGCTTTTCGCGCACGAAGGTCCTCTTCTCCGAATGCGCGCCACCTACCACGAGCATCATAGGAGCATGCCCCCCGCCACCAGCATGGCAAGCATCGCGAGCTCGGCCCATTGCAGAAACCATCCGGCCAAATCCCCCGTCACCCCGCCGAAGCGGGACAGGGCAACATGGTGGTACCACGCGAGCGCCAAAAGCCCCGCCACCGCCATAAGGGCGCCGACGGCCTGAGCGCACGCGACCATCCCTGCGGCCGAAGCCGCAGCGAAAGCGCAAAGCGGCACGACGATCGCCGCGCGATTCTTAGCAGGCGAGAGCCCCGCGGCCATGCCGTCCGCCCGCGCGGCAGGCCAGCATTCAACGGCGAGCCCCGAAAGCGAGCGGGAGAACACGAGCGAGCACAGAAGCGCAAGGAACGCCCCCGCCGTAAGCGGCAGCGCGGTGAAAAGGGAAAACTGCAGAATAAGGTACACAACAACACCGATGACCCCGAAGGCGCCCGCCCGCGGGTCGTGCATGATCTCGAGCTTTCGCTCGCGCGGGGCCCAACTTGCAAGCGCATCGGAGGTGTCGCAGAGCCCGTCTAGGTGGATGCCTCCCGTCACCGCCACAGGCAGCGCCACGAGCACGGCCGCGACGATGGTCGCGGGCACGCCGAGCAGGTTCGCAACGTGTCCCCACGCCGTCATGAGGAAGCCTTCCGCAAGGCCCACCAGGGGAAACGCGGCAAGCGCATGGGTTGACCCGAAATCGGTCCAGGCCGATTTCGGGACGGGGATGCGCGAGAACGTTCCGAACGCCGCGCCGATTGCCTCTACTATCTTCACCTTGTAGGTCCTTCGCCTTTCATCCACACGGGAATCCCGCATACCACTTCGACGGCGCGGTCGGCCAGCGCCGCCACGCCCGCGTTCACGCGCGCGAGCGCGCGCCTCCATGCCTCGGTCCCCTCATCGTAGCGCATCCCATCGGCGAACACGTCGACGGAGACCACCACCGTATACGCAGCGGCCTGAGCGAGCCGTTCGATGCCTCCGAGCACCTCGCGCGCCGCGGCGTCGGGGTCACGTGGGGACAAGCCGCCTTCCGCGAAAAGCTCGTTCGCAACCAGGTTGCCCACGTCCTCCAAAAGAAGCGTGCAGCCGCGCGGAAGCCCGGACACTGCTGCGCCCACGTCACGCGTGCGTTCAAGGGTGGAAAACTCCTTGCCCTCGCGCAGCTCCCGATGGCGCGCGATGCGGCGGGCGCCCTCTTCCCCGAAGGGCTCCATCGTTGCCAGGTACACGCGAGGGCCGTCGTGCCCAAGGCACAGGGACTCGGCGTAGGCGCTCTTGCCGCTCGCGGCGGCGCCGATAACGAGCGTCACCGTCATTTCCCGGCCTCGAAATGCTCGTAAGCAGCCATACCAGTCGCCGTGAACGTCTTCCCATCCCGGTACACGCGCAGCGCCGAATCCAGAAGGGGCAGATACGCCATGGCGCCCGCGCCCTCGCCCAAGTGCATGCCTGCGACGAGGGGTGCCTTTATGCCGAGCTCGCGAAGGAGCTCCTGGCTTGCGGGTTCGCTTGATGCGTGGGTGCCCACAAGGTACCCCAAGGCGTTGGGGCACAGGCGCGCCGCGCACAGGGCCGCCGTGCAGGATATGACCCCGTCGAGGAGCGCCGGCGCCTTCGAGGCCGCGGCCCCCAGGTAGAAGCCGCACATCGCCGCGATGTCGAAGCCGCCCACCTTCGAGAGCACGTCGATCGGGTCGGCGGGATCGGGCGAGTTCGCATCGATAGCGCGCTCGACCACGTCGCGCTTGCGCGCGAGCGAGGCGTCCGAGAGCCCCGCGCCGCGCCCGACGAGGCTCCGCGCGTCCGCCCGGATGAGCACTGCGGCCACCGCCGCCGAGGTAGTCGTGTTGCCTATGCCCATCTCGCCCGCGGCGAGAAGGCGCACGCCGGCGCGGGCAAGCCCGCACGCGACGGCGATTCCGACCTCGATCGCGCGCACGGCCCCATCGCGAGACATGGCGGAGCCGTGCGCGATGTTGCCGCTCCCCCGCCGCACGTTCGCGCGCACCATGCGCGCGTCTTCTATGCCCCGGGCCATACCCACGTCGACGGGCACGACCTCGGCACCCGCGAACGCCGCCATGCGGCAGGCGCTCGTGGCTCCCTCGCACATGTTGCGCGCGACGGCTCGCGTCACGTCTTGTCCGCTTTGCGACACGCCTTCGGCAACGACCCCGTTGTCGGAGAAGAATACCGCGAGCGCACGGGGAAACTCGGCAACCTCGGCGCTCCCCTGAGCTGCGGCGATACACGCGACGGCGTCTTCAAAGTCGCCCAATCCCCCCAAGGGGTGCGCGATGGAGTCCCACGCGGCGTACGCGGCGGCGCGGGCGCACTCGTCTGCGGGCGCGATCCGGGAGAGCGCGGCTTCGAGCACGGCGCCCGGCGCCGACGAGAACGCGCGCTCGACTTCCTCGCGGATGCAGGCAAGCGCGGTTTCGGTTGCTTCAGCCATGCCGTCTCCTCTCTGCGAACGACGCTGCGGCAGACGCGAACGTGCGCGCAACGTCGGGGTTCGCAGGATAGTACACATGCGGGAAGCCCGCAACCAGGGACGGGGTGGTCGTCATGCAAGGCCAGCCCTTGTCGCGCCGGGGCTTCTGCGCCCAGAAGTCGCCGCCCGGGCAGGTGGACTGCCAGTAGTGGAACTCGTGCGCGCGGATGCGTGTGCCGCGCGGCCCGTAGAGCCCGTCGCGTTGGGAAATGAGCTCCACGTACCCGAAATGGGACAGCCTTCCCCCGTTCTCGCTTGCGCCCTCAAGGGCGCCCGCAACAGGCCAGCGCCGCCCCTCGCTATCGGCGATTTCGCGCTGCAGGTACAGAAACCCACCGCATTCGGCGACCGTCGGCATGCCGGATTCCACCGCGCGCCGCACCGCTTCGCGCATCGGCGCGTTCTCGGAGAGCTGCCGCGCATGGAGCTCCGGGTAGCCGCCCCCCAGATAGAGGGCGCTAGTCCCCCGGGGCAATTCGCTATCACACAGGGGGCTGAAAAAGGCCAGCTCGCAACCCAGGTCCTCGAGCGCGCGCAGGTTCTCCTCGTAGTAGAACGAGAACGCCTCGTCACGCGCGACGCCGACGATGGGCCGCGCTCCCGCGATCGGCTCCAACCGGTAAGGTTCCTCGCGGATATCGGGTGCCGTCGCAGCTATTTCGAGCAAGCGGTCGACGTCGACGCTCTTTTCCACCAGCTCGGCCATCTTGTCGATGCGCGCGGAGAGCTGCTCGACCTCGTCGGCGGTCACAAGCCCCAGATGCCGGCTTTCGAGCGAGAACGCCTCGTCGGCGGGGATATTCCCCAAAACCGCGACGCCCGTGTGCTTCTCGATCGCAGGCGCCGCGTAGGCGCAGGCAGCGGCGCTCGTCTTGTTCAGCACGACGCCGCGCACGTTCGCACAAGGCAGGAACTCGGCGATGCCGTGGATTACGGCGGCGAGCGATAAAGACGCCCCGCGCCCGTTCACCACTAAAACGACCGGCGTTTCCGTGTCGCGCGCAACCTGGTAGCTGCTCGCGTCGGCCACGCCGGGCGCCATGCCGTCGTAGAAGCCCATAACCCCCTCGAGCACCGCGACATCCGCGCCCGCGGCGCCGCGTGCGAGCAGGGCGCGCAGCGTCGGGGCGTCGGTGAAGAAGCCGTCTAAATTGCCCGAGCGCGCACCCACGACGCGGCGATGAAAGAGCGGATCGATGTAGTCGGGGCCGCATTTGAAGGCCGCGCATGCAAGGCCGCGGCGCGCGAGCGCGCGCAGGAGCGCGCACGTAACGACCGTTTTGCCGCTCCCGCTCGAGGGCGCAGCGACCATGAAGCGCGGGATGGTCGTGCTCACCGGACGTCGCCTTCCCCACCTGCACCACGCGCGCTGACGAGGAACACGGGGTTTTGCGCCTTCATAAGATGGTGCGAGCCTACAGCCTCGGCGCGGGCGGCCGACACCTGGCACGCCTCGAACCCCTTAAAGCGCGAACCCGAGAGGAGCGCGCACGCCTCGGTGAGCGTCTCAACGGTGACGCATGGCACGCACAGGCGAACCTGCGAGTTCTTCTCGAGCGCCGCCTCCACGATGAAGGGAAGCTCGCCCGCGCTCCCGCCGACGAACACGGCGTCGGGGACAGGCAGTTTCGCGAGCGCTTCGGGAGCGACACCGGGGACCGCATGCACGTTGCCGCACCCGAATGCATCCGCGTTCTCTCGGATGAGCCGCACGCCGGCCGCGTTGCGCTCGACCGCCCATACCGACCCCGCTCGCGCGACGAGCGCTGCCTCGATCGACACGCTCCCCGTGCCGGCGCCGACGTCCCACACGGTGTCGGTCGCGGTAAGGCGCAGCTTCGCGAGCGCGACGGCTCGCACCTCCTGCTTGGTCATGGGAACGTCACCGCGGATGAAGAGCTCGTCGGGAATGCCCGAGGAAGCGTACGGCCAGCGGGAGCTCGCGGCGCGGGATGCGCCCGCAGAGTCCACCGCGGAAGAAGCCGCCGCGGGCGCAGACGCGCCGGCCGGCGCCTCGGAGGCTGCGCTAGAGCCCGCAGGCGACCCGGCGCCGCCTGCGAAATCGATAAGCATCACGTTCAAGTCGTCGAACGTCTGACCTGCGATTTCACTTGCGGTCGCACAGGTGATGCGCTCGTCGGGGTACGACAGGCGCTCGGCCACCGTCACGCGCGCGTCCCCGAAGCCCGCCTGCACAAGCTCGCCGGAAAGCCGCGAGGGGTCTTCCCCGCCCGACGTGACGAGGAAGAGCTCACCTGCGCGCTCGGCCTCGGCCACGATGTCGCACGCCACACCGTGAGCGCTCGCAAAGCGCCAATCCTGCCATGGACGCGCGAGGCGCGCGGCGAGATTCGACGCTGAGCTTATGCCGGGAATGACGCGCACGTCCACCTGCGCGTCGCCGGAAAGCGCCTCTACCAGGCGGCGCGCGCCGCTGAACAGCCCCACATCGCCCGTCATCACGACCACGGCGCGCTGCCACGACGCCGCATCGGTGAGCGCGGCGACGATGTCCGCCGTCTTCACGAGCTCGCATCTCACCACGTCGGGCGGCACGTCGATGCCGGCAAGCGCGCGATGAGCGCCGATGACCACGTCGGCGATGTCGATCGCGTCGAGCGCCGCGCGCGAGAGCAAGTCGGGGTTTCCGGGCCCCGCCCCGATGATCGTTACCTTTCGCATGGAATCTCCCGATACCCGCGCGGCGTGACCATACGGCCGTCTACGAGCTTCGTGTCCGCGTTGCCGACGAACACGGTGGTGAACATGTCGGCGTCGATCTCCCCCAGCTCGGAGAGCCTGCACATGCCCGACTGCTGCCCCTCGCGCCCGATGTTGCGTACCCAGCCGCAGAGCGTGTCGGGGGCCTTCCATTCGAGCATAATCTTCGCCGCGCGTGAGAGCCTGTCGGCGCGCTTTCTGCTGCGCGGGTTGTACAAACAGATGCAGAAGTCGGCGCTCGCCACGGCGGCGAGCCTACGCTCAATGACCTCCCATGGCGTGAGCAGGTCGGAGAGCGACACGACCGCGAAGTCGTGGGCAAGCGGGGCGCCGAGCACCGCCGACCCGCTCTGAGCCGCGGTGGCCCCGGCGATAACTTCCACGTCTACATCGGGGTAGTCCTCCGCAAGCTCCAGCACGGGGCTCGACATGCCGTACACGCCCGCGTCACCGCTGCACACGAGCGCCACGGCTTCTCCGCTCTGCGCGCGCGAAAGCGCCAGGCGGCACCGTTCGACCTCGTGCATCATCGGCGTCGCGAGATGCGCCGCGTCGGGCACGGCGGCGAGCGCGAGCTCCACGTATTTCGTGTACCCCACAACGATGTCGGCCGCCTCGAGCGCGCGCCGAGCCGCAATCGTCATGCCGTCGGGGCCGCCCGGGCCGATCCCCACCACGAAGAGCTTTCCCATCACCGCTCCTTAAACGAAAGTTCGATAGTTACCTTGGAAAACGCGACAGTCACGCCGCCGTGAGCGAGCTTCGGGAAGATAAGTTTGCCCCCGTCCGCGAGCGCCGCGCGCTCGCACACGTTGTCGACCCCCACCGTCGCGCGCACGAAATCAGATGGCGAAACGCTGCCTTCGACCTGCGACAACTCCTCTGCGGAATACGTCGCAAGCGGGATATTGCGCGCGCGGCAGAAGGCGAGCAGACCCTCCTCGTGCGCCTTCACGTCGATCGTCGCCGCCTCGCGCACGGCCGAAGGCGAGATGCCCGCCTGCCCGCACGCGAGAAGAAACGCCTCCCCGATCGCTTCGGAGCACGCACCGCGACGACACCCTATGCCCGCAACGATGCAGGGCACGACAAGGCGAAGCGGCTCGGGCGCAGGCGTCTGCGCCCGCACACCCGCCGGCTTCCCCGTCTCACCGGCGGGCACGACCTCGCCCGTTGTCTCCGCCGCGCGAACGGACGCACCTGCATTCGCGCCAGCGAACGGTGACACGACGATATCGGCCCGAGCGCGGTCGGACGCAATGTCAACCCCCTCAGGCGGCTGTCCCGAAATAGGCATGTCGGAATAGAGCGCCACGCGCCCGCCCGAAAGCAGCCGCGCCGACACTCGCTTGATAGCCTCGGGATTCGAAACGGCGAGCCCCGCACAGCGCGCCCACGTATCCACCGCCCACACGCCGCGGACGTCGGTCGCCGTGGTGATGACGGGGATGGCCCCTGCCGCGCGTGCCACAGTTTGCGCAAGCTCGTTCGCACCGCCCAAATGCCCCGACAAAAGCGGGACGGCAAAGCGCCCCGCCTCGTCGATCACCGCAACCGCGGGATCGGTTGCCTTCGAGGCGACATGCGGCGCGATCGCCCGCACGGCGATGCCCGCCGCGCCCACGAACAGAAGCGCGTCCGACGCTTCCCACGCGAGCGCCGTCCATGCGCGCAGGTCAGCCTTCCCCTCGCCGAACCCGCGCGAAACGGAAACGTCCCAGCCAAGGTCATCTTCACCTGTCTGCGCGCAATCGGAAAGCGCGCGTGCGGTGCGCTCCGCCAACGCATACCCCCTCTCAGTGAACGCTATGCAGGAAACCCTCATCTAGCGCACCACCATCGTCGAGAAGTAGCTGCCCCGATCGGGCACATCGTCGAGCGAGCGGTACAAGCGCTCGCCCGGAAGCCTACAGTCCTCTACGAGCTCGGCACCGTCGAAGGAGCCCTCCTCGTGAAGGATGCGCTTCGTGTCCGCAAGCGAGCGGCGCGCCTTCATGACCACCTTCGTCCCCGGCCAGCCGATTGCGCGGCGCACCCCGTACAGAACGCCTTTACTCATACGTCGCTCCCAATTCCCCGATAACTGCATCGGCGCCCGACGTGCGGAAAAGCTCGCGGCGCTCGGCGTCGAACACGACTGCGGCGATGTCGCATGCGCCCGCCGCGCGGCGGCGCAACCTGTCCTCGATTGCCGCAGCGAGCGAGGCGCGCACAGCGTCCCCCGAGCCGGCGGCCTCGATTACCTCGAGCGCCGCCGTGGTCGTGACGGACGACATGATCTCGCGCACGGTCTTCGCGCCCGCGCCGGCCATGGCCGCGTGGGCGGCCAGAATCTCCGCGCGGCAGTCGGCGGTACGCGAATGGGTGTCCATGATGCCGCCCGCGACCTTCACCAGCTTGCCGATGTGTCCCACAAGAAGGACATTGGTAAATCCCTCGCGAACGCAGCAATCAATCGCATCGCCCACAAAGTTGGAGATGAAGACCATCGGCGCTCCGTTTAGGTGAAAATGCCCCGAGATGAACTGCTCGCCGTAGTTACCGGGCGTGAGCACGACTCCGCGCCGCCCCATAGCCGCATGCTGCCGGATCTCGAGCTCGATGCTGTCGCGCAAGGCAGCGAGGCTGCGCGGCTCGACGATGCCCGTCGTGCCCAGGATGGAGATGCCGCCCTCTATCCCCAGGTGCGGGTTGAAGGTCTTTTTGGCAAGGGCAACACCCTCGGGCACCGAAATCGTCACAGCAATATTTCCAGAAAAGCCGTGCGCGGCGCACACCTCGCGCACGGCCGAAGTGATCATCGCGCGCGGCGTCGCGTTGATGGCGGCCGCCCCCACCGGCTGCTCGAGCCCGGGCAACGTCACGCGCCCCACGCCCACGCCGTCATCGACGGAAATTTCCGATTCGCGCGCGGGCACGCCCTTGCCGCCCGCAGCACCCGTGCCCGACCCCGCATGTTCCACGCGCGCGTACACGAGCACGCCGTCGGTCACATCGGCATCGTCGCCTGCGTCCTTTCGCACGGCGCACTGGGCGGACCCCTCGCCGATGCATGCGTCGACCACGTTCGCCTCGACGGGCAGCCCGCCGGGGGTGACGATCGACACGCAGCCGACGGGCTTTCGTGACAAGAGCATCTCGCAGGCCGCCTTCGCCGCGAGCGTGGCGCAGCTCCCCGTGGTATAGCCGCAGCGCAGGCGGGTCGTCCCCGTATATATGTAGTGCTCGAAGGCCACGTTAGCTGCTCGCCTTCCGATACCCCGTGGCAAACGAAGGGTCGTAAAGCTTGCTGCGCTCGTACGACTCCGCTTGCGCGCCGTCGTGCGCAAGTCCGCCGCGAGCTCCGAGCACGCGGCCCACCACCACGAGCGCCGTGCGGTCGATGCCCTCTCGCGCGCCCGCATCGGCGAGCGTGCCCACTGTGCAGCGCACCACGCGCTCCTCAGGCCAGGTCGCCTTGTACACGAGCGCCGCCGGCTCGTCGGAGCTGCGGCCCGCGGCCAAAAGCTCGGCGGAAAGCTCGGCGAGCATACCCGAGCTCAGGAAGATGACCATAGTCGAGCCGCTTTCCGCCATGGTGCGCATGCCCTCGCCCGCGGGCATGGGGGTACGTCCAGAAAGCCGCGTGATCACGACCGACTGGCTGATTCCCGGCAGCGTGTATTCCTGGCGAAGCGCCGCCGCGGCACCGCAAAAGCTCGACACGCCGGGCACCACCTCGTAGTCCACGCCGCGCGCGTCGAGCGCGTCCATCTGCTCCTGGATGGCGCCGTACAGGCACGGGTCGCCCGTGTGCAGGCGCACCACTTCCTCGCCCCGCGCATCTGCCGCGCACATCACGTCGAGCACTTCCTCCAAGGTCATGTGCGCGCTGTCGTAGACGATGCAGGATTCCTTGCACTCGGCGAGCAGCTCGGGGTTCACAAGGCTTCCCGCCCAAACGACCACGTCGGCCGCGCGCAGAAGGCGCGCCCCGCGCAGCGTGATAAGGTCGGCGGCGCCCGAGCCTGCGCCAACGATATGAATCATCCGAGCCTTCCCTTCCCGTTTCTCATCGCAACCGTTTACGCCGCCATTCGCGCAGCGGGCAAAGCACGGCGCCTGCGGCAGCAATCGGCGCAAATACGCAGGCAGGAGGCGCAATGCCGCCCGCCCTGGCTTTGACACGTTCACAAGTGCCCACTATCATAGTAAAAGTTTCGGCAACGAGCATATGACAATCGGATAAAAGGAAATGACCGGCGCGGCGCCCGCACAGCCCGCGCTGGCTTGCGGAGGGAACCAGGTGGGAATCCTGGGCAAGGGACATTACTGTATAGGACGCGCGGGCGAACCGCCTCGCGCCCCAAGCCAGACTGCTTCGCCTTTTCCTCACGGCATCGCCGTGGCGTTAGCTCCTTGTGAACCCCGAGGGGTGCGCTTTTCTTTCGCTTGTGCCGACAAGCAACTGTCGCCGGGGGACCGGCAAACCGAGGAAAGGAAAAACCATGTCCGACCAGATGTCACGCCGCGGCTTCATGAGCGCCGCAGCAACCGGAGCCGTCGCGCTCGCCGGAGTCGCGCTCGCGGGCTGCTCCAACACCTCCGCAAGTTCCGAAAAATCGAGTGAAAAGGAGAAGGCCGTGAAGCCGGTCATCCTCGTCACGAGCTTCGGCACGAGCTACAACGACTCGCGCCACATCACCATCGGCGCCATCGAAGACGCTATCCGCGAGAAGTACTGGCAGGACTACGACATCCGCCGCGCCTTCACCGCGCAGATCATCATCGACAAGCTGAAGAAGCGCGACGGCATCACGATCGACAACATGACCGAGGCGCTCGACCGCTGCGTGGAAGACGGCGTGAAGGAAATCGTCGTGCAGCCGACGCATCTCATGGGTGGCCTGGAATATACCGACGTGAAAGACGAGCTCGACAAGTACGCCGACAAGTTCGACAAAATCTCGCTCGGCGACCCGCTGCTCACCTCCGACGACGACTACAAGAAGGTGGCCGCAGCCATTAAGGAGAACATGGCGTCCTTCGACGACGGCAAGACGGCGCTGTGCCTCATGGGCCACGGCACCGAAGCCGATTCCAACGCCGACTATGCCAAGATGCAGGAAGTGTTTAAGAACGAGGGCTTGACGCAGTTCTTCGTCGGCACCGTCGAGGCTGAACCGACCTGCGAGGATGTTATCGCCGCCGCGAGCGCCGCAGGCTACAAGAAGGCCGTGCTCGCGCCGTTCATGGTGGTCGCGGGCGACCACGCGAACAACGACATGGCAGACGAGACCGACCCCGACAGCTGGGCTGCGAAGTTCGTGGCCGCCGGCTTCGAAGTGACGTGCCTGCTCCAGGGTCTGGGACAGAACGTCGCGGTCGACGACATCTACGTCTCGCACGTGGACGACGCCATCGCCAAGCTGTAAACTCGCCGCGCACGGGGGCGCCGGTCGCGTCCCCGTGCAACGGGCATGCGCCTTCCCCGACTGACGGCGCATGCCCGTTGCATTCGTATCCCGCCCGCCCACCGCACGGCGCGGGCGGTCGAAGCGATTGAAAGGAACCCCTCCATGTTGAAGAAAACCCTCGCCTTCGCCCTTTCGGCGGCGCTTTTCGCGTTCTCGCTCGCCGGCTGCGGCGGAAATTCAATCGACAGCGCAAAGGCAAGCGATGCCGATTCCCAGGAAAAAACCGAACAGGCGGCCGATGCGCCCGAGGACGCAAGCGCTGCCCCCATCACCGCCGACAAGGTGGCCGACGGCACCTATCCGATCACCGTAGATTCCAGCTCGAACATGTTCAGGATTGTGGACGCCCAGCTCATCGTGGAAAACGGCTCCATGCACTGCGTGATGACACTTTCCGGCACGGGCTACGGCAAGCTCTTCATGGGCACGGGCGACGAGGCTGCCGCCGCGAGCGAGGCCGACTTCATCCCCTATGTGGAAAACGCGGAAGGCAAGTACACCTACGACGTGCCCGTTGATGCGCTCGACGAGGACACCGCCTGCGCCGCGTGGAGCATTAAAAGGGAGCGGTGGTACGACCGCACGCTCGTATTCGAATCCGCCGGCGTCGATCTGCGCGCCGACGCACTGAAGTAACGCCATGCGGTCGATTCTTCCAAAGGGGGAAAACAGGAAGCGCCGCAGCATCGCGGCACGCGCGATCGCCTGCGTTCTCGTCGCCCTGCTCGCGCTTCCCTTCGCGGGGTGCAGTGCGAGCTCGAACGCGACCGGTGCCACGGCGGGCTCTCAGGAATACACTGTGAGCGTCTCGCTTTCCGGCGGGTCAGGGCGAGCAAGCATCGCCTCACCCACCACAATTGTGAAGGATGGCGACACCTACACCGCGACCATCACCTGGTCGAGTTCGAACTACGACAAGATGACCGTCGACGGCGTGGACTACGCGCCCGTAAACGACGGCGGCAACTCCACGTTCGAGATACCCGTCACGCTCGACGAGGACATCGCCGTGTCGGCCGAGACCGTCGCCATGTCGACGCCGCACACCATCGACTACACGCTCTACTTCGACTCATCCACCATAAAGGAGAAATCGGGCGACGATGCAAGCGGCGGCTCCCCTGCGGGAACGGCTTCAAGCGCCGCGGCCGACTTCCACAACGCCGATTTGGGCTGCGGCTGGGAGCCGACGGGGACGCTTCAGCTTGAATACGCCAAGCACTTCACTGTCGACGAGTTCGAAGGCGGCTTGCGGCTTATCTGCGTTTCGAACGGGGAGCGCTTCCTCGTGGTGCCGCAGGATGCGAAGGTACCTGATGGGTTGAGCTCCGACATCGCGGTCATAAGGCGCCCCGCCGACAAGGTGTACCTTGTGTCGTCGGCGACGATGTGCCTGGTCGACGCGCTCGATGCGAACGACAATATCTTAATGTCGGGCACGAAGGCCGACGATTGCTCGGTCGCAGGCTTCAAAAGCGCGCTCGAAAGTGGGGCGATCGCCTACGGCGGCAAGTACAGCGCGCCCGACTACGAGCGAATATCGGCCTCGGGCTGCACGCTCGCCATCGAGAACACCATGATCAACCACACGCCCGATGTGAAGGAAAAGCTGCAGAAGCTCGGGCTCGTCGTGCTCACCGAACAGTCGTCGAGCGAGCCCGAAGCACTCGGGCGCGTAGAGTGGATTAAGCTTTTCGGCGTCCTGTTCGACAAGGAGGACGAGGCCGCACGCCTGTTCAACGAGCAGAAGGCCCGCGTCGAGCAAACGTCGGGGCTCGCGTCTTCAGGTAAAACCGTGGCGTATTTCTACATTAACTCGAACGGGGCCGCCGTCACGCGGCGGGCAGGCGACTACGTGGCGCAGATGATCGAGCTTGCAGGCGGCAGCTACGCGCTCGATGACGCGCAGACGGCGTCGACGTCAGGTTCGTCAGTAACGCTCGAAATGGAGCGCTTCTACGCGACGGCGAAGGATGCCGACATCATCGTCTACAACGGCACCATCGACGAATCGGTTGCCACCTTGAACGACTTCGTAGGCAAAAACGCGCTATTGTCGCAGTTCAAAGCCGTGAAGAACGGCAACGTCTGGGTCACAAGCGCCGACATGTACCAGCAGATGACTTCTACCGCCGACATTATCGACGAGCTGCACGGGGCGTTCGCCGGCGATGACGCGAGCGACTTCCATTATCTGAGGAAGCTCGGCTAGCACCATGAGAAGCCGACTTTCCATGGCATACGACGAATCGGGGCGCGCCGCGCGGTGTCGCGTCGTGACGGCGCTGCTCGCTGTTGCCCTCATCGTGCTCGTCGGGACCAACCTGTGCATCGGGAGCGTGCTCGTGCCCGCAGACCACATCCCCGGCATCCTTTCGGGCGGCGCGGCCAATTCCATGGAAAGCCAGGTCATCTGGGAGATTCGCCTGCCGCGCGTGCTTTCAGCCGTGCTTCTCGGCGGTGCACTTTCGCTCTCCGGGTTCCTGCTGCAGACGTTTTTCAACAACCCCATCGCCGACCCGTTCATCTTGGGCGTCTCCTCAGGCGCAAAGTTCGTCGTCGCGCTTACGATGATCGTACTTCTGGGCGCGAACCAGGCCATGTCCTCGCCGGCCATGGTGGCCGCAGCGTTTCTGGGCTCGCTTATCACCATCGGCTTCGTACTCCTCATCGCACGGCGCATAAGTTCCATGGCCATGCTCATCGTAGCGGGCGTCATGGTGGGATACATCTGCTCGGCGGGGACGAACTTCCTCATCGCCTTCGCCGACGACCAGTCCATCGTGAACCTGCACAACTGGTCTTTGGGCAGCTTCTCGGGTTCGAGCTGGGACGACATCGCGGTCATCGCGGTCGTGGTGATCACCGTGAGCGCATGCGTATTCGCGATATCGAAGCCCCTTTCCGCCTTCCAGCTGGGAGAAGCCTACGCGAAAAGCGTCGGCGTGAACGTCGCACGCTTCCGCGTGGTGCTCGTCCTTCTAGCGAGCATGCTCTCCGCCTGCGTGACCGCGTTCGCTGGTCCGGTGTCGTTCGTAGGCATCGCGGTTCCGCATCTCGTTAAGTCGGCGCTAAAGTCGTCGAAGCCCATCCGCGTGATTCCTGCGTGCTTCTTGGGAGGCGCCATCTTCTGCGCGGGCTGCGATTTGATCGCGCGCACGCTGTTCTCCCCCGTCGAGCTTTCCATCAGCGCCGTCACCGCCATCTTCGGCGCGCCGGTGGTTATCGCGCTCATGTTGAAGAAGCGGGTGAGGTAGATGGGGGAATTCGTGCCGCGGCCCAAAACGCCCGGAGGGGACATTCCATGCTTGGCCAGTCCTGAGCTCGCACGAAAGCGCGAGAAGGCACTTTCGGCTCGTGCGGAACTGCGCGCGGAACGTCTCCTCCGAGCGGAGTCGAACCTCGAAACCCCGGTCGAAACGCAGACTGACGGAGCGCCGCTTTTCCGCATAAGCGACCTGTCGGCGGGCTACGACAAGAAGGTCGTAGTCGAAGGCGTCGATCTGGAGGTTCGCGCGGGCGACGTCGTGGCGCTCATCGGGCCGAACGGCTCGGGCAAGTCGACCATCTTGAAAACCATCACACGCCATCTGGCACCGCTTGCCGGCGCGGTCGAGCTCGACGGGCGGGAGATTTCCCGATGGAAGACGGCGGAGCTCGCAAGGAACCTTGCCGTTATGCTGACAGATCGCCCCCGGACCGAACTCCTCACCTGCCGCGATATCGTAGAGGCGGGAAGGCATCCCTACACCGGGCGAATGGGCACACTCTCGCCCGACGACCATAGTCGGGTCGACGAGGCCATGAAAACCGCACATGTGGAAGAGCTCGCCGAACGCGACTTCATGCAGATAAGCGACGGGCAACGCCAGCGCGTCATGCTCGCACGCGCCATCGCGCAGGATCCGCGTGTGCTCGTGCTCGACGAGCCCACGTCGTATCTCGATATCCGCTACCAGATCGACCTGCTGCGAATACTTCGCCATCTTGCGAAATCGCGGAATGTGGCTGTCATCATGTCCATCCACGAACTCGAGCTCGCGCAGAAAAGCGCCGACAAGGTGATTTGCGTGAAGGACGGCCGGGTCTTCCGCGCCGGCGCACCCGAGGACATATTCACGCGCGAGACAATTGGCGAGCTCTACGGCCTTCAGCATGGCACCTTCAACGAGCGCTTCGGCAGCGTGGAAATTGGGCGCCCACACGGTGATGCGCACACGTTCGTCATCGCCGGCGCAGGTACGGGGTCGGCTGTGTTTCGCCAGCTCATCCGGCAGGGCAAGGCGTTCTACGCGGGCGTTCTGCACGAAGGGGACATCGACTGCGAGCTCGCGCGCGACCTGGCGACGGAATGCGTGGCCGAGCGCGCCTTCGAGCCGATCGGGGATAAAACCATAGCCCGCGCCAAAGAGCTCCTCGTCCACTGTGCGCGCCTTATCGTGTGCCCCGCCGCCTTCGGCACCATAAACGCCCGCAACGCAGAGCTCGTCGAGTTCGCACGCTCGCATGGTATCGAGGTCGTGCGAGCGTGCGAAGGTGCATCGGAGGATTCCCAATTAGAGTGGGAAGGATAAACTGGACTTTATTTTAGGCTCTGTTAGACCAGGATTGACATACATGTGTCCCCACGGTGCCATATCGTTGACCCCGTAGACCGCGATGATGGG
>NZ_JBCOTQ010000016.1:0-41736 GCF_040920445.1 Collinsella aerofaciens
CCATCGCGCCGAGAGTACTGCGGGGTCAGCCCGTGGGAGGCCAGGGCGCCGCTGACCGGTGGACGGCACCGAGCCGTCATCGAACTGAGAAGGGGGAGGCCTCGCGGCCTCCCCCTTTTTTGCTTTAAAGGAGAGCTGTAATACAAGAACTCGCCTTCGTTTAGCTTGTCTTACTGTTTGGCTGTATTTTGGGTCCTTCTTTTGTATTTGCGCGATAATAACTCGCATTGGCGTTAGGGAGGACTTGATGTTTACCGTTTATGTCTTGGGCAATATTGCTTCGGGTAAGTCGACTGCCTGCCGCTATCTCGAATCTCATGGCGCCATGCTTATCGATCTTGATGAGCTTGCCAAATCGCTGTATGTGCCAGGCTCGGATATCGTCAATGCCCTCGCGGAAGAATTTGGTTGGGACATTCTGGACGGGGAGGGCGGCATTCGCCGCAATGTCCTCGCTGCTCGAGCTTTCGCCTCTCCTGATACAGTTGCGCGGCTCAATGGCATCGTTCATCCGGTTCTCATCGAACAGCTGTCACTGAGGATTCTTGATCCGGTTTGCTGTACGGTTTCGTCTCCCCGTTATCCCTTTGCGGTTGTCGAGGTTTCTGCCCCGACTGGTTTTGAGGATGCTTTTGGCCTGGCTGATGAAATTCTGGTTATCAGCGCTCCTTTAGCAGTTCGTCGCGCGCGTGCTATTCATCGTGGTATGGAGCCCTTTGATTTTGATGCGCGCTCTGCATGCCAACCTGATGAGGCTTCGCTTTGCAATCTCGCTACGACGGTAATCGATAATGCGGCGGGTGACAACTCGCTCTTTGAACAACTGGACGCATGGCTTTTGCGCCATGGCTTCGGGGATGTAGTGGATAAGGAGGAGGCCGATGTCTAGGACACGTTTCTTTACGTGGTATCGCGTGGCGCCACTTGCCGTTGTGTTCGTCTTCGGTCTTATTTCGCTCGTCTACTCGTATGCTCCTGCCGCTTTCTTTAAGCCTTTGTATCCAATTGACTACGAGGCGTACGTAAAGCAATCGAGCATTTCGCACAATCTTGATCCATATCTGGTGTGCGCTGTCATTAAGTCGGAATCGAATTGGGATCCCGAGGCCGAGTCGAGTCAGGGTGCTCAGGGATTGATGCAGCTGATGCCCGAGACTGCCCAGGATATGATCGCCAAGGGCCTTGTCGACGGTGGCGAGTATTCGGCCGACAACCTTAACGATCCGGCTACGAATATCGAGTTTGGCTGCGCATACCTCTCGTATCTTCTAACCTATTTCAACGGGTCGACGGACAGAGCTATTGCCGCATATAACGCCGGCATGGGCAATGTCGACGGATGGGCGCAGCAGAGCACGTCGCTTCATAATGCAATTACCTTTCCCGAGACGCAGGCGTATCTGATTCGCGTCAATAATGCCTGGGTTCGCTATAAGACTCTCTATCCCGATCGGTTCGTATAGGACTAAGCCCACCGCCTGCGTATACTGCAGATGTATGAGTTAGGAGTATCCATGGCGGAATTTGAAGTAGAACGCGTTGGTGGTGAACTTAAGCGCTTTGGCGTTGAGGGCGCTGAGGTGCCGTTTGAAGTCGTCTCTCCCTATGAGCCTGCCGGTTCCCAGCCTAAGGCCATTGAGTCGCTTGTGCGGGGCGTGAGGGACGGAGACCGCTATCAGGTTTTGCTGGGTGTGACTGGTTCGGGCAAGACCTTCACGATGGCAAAGACTATTGAGGCCCTGGGAAAGCCGACGCTGGTCATGGCTCCCAATAAGACCCTTGCCGCTCAGCTTGCGAGCGAGCTCAAAGAGTTCTTTCCCAATAACGCTGTGGTCTACTTCGTCTCGTATTACGACTACTATCAGCCCGAGGCGTATGTGCCGCAAAGCGATACATATATCGAGAAAGACTCCTCGATTAACGAAGAGGTCGAGATGCTGCGCCATCAGGCGACCGCGTCACTGCTCTCTCGACGCGATGTGATCGTTGTCGCATCGGTCTCGTGTATCTATGGCATTGGCTCTCCTGAGGACTATGCGGGTCTGGCTCCAAACGTCGACAAGAAGGTGCCGCTCGAGCGCGATGACTTTATCCATGCGCTTATCGACATTCAATATGATCGCAATGACTATGACCTGGCGCGTGGCACGTTCCGCGTGCGCGGCGATGTTGTCGACGTGTATCCGCCTTATGCTGAGCATCCGTTGCGGTTTGAGTTCTTTGGCGACGAGGTCGAGCTGATTGCCGAGATCGATGAGGTCACCGGTGAGATGCTTCGTGAGTACGAGGCCATCCCCGTATGGCCGGCATCACACTATGTGACCGAGAAGCCGAAGGTCAAGGCGGCTCTGAAATCGATCAGCGAAGAGTGCGAGAAGCGCGTGGCGGAGCTCAAGGCGACCGACAAGTTGCTCGAGGCGCAGCGTCTGCAGCAGCGCACCGATTATGATCTTGAGATGCTCGAGACGATGGGCTTTTGCAACGGCATCGAGAACTACTCGCGTCATCTGGACGGTCGCAAGCCGGGTGAGCCGCCGTTTACCCTAATCGATTACTTTCCCAAGGATATGCTCTGCATCATCGATGAGAGCCATGTGACGGTGCCGCAGGTTCGCGGCATGCACGAAGGTGACCGCTCGCGTAAGGTGACGCTGGTGGAACACGGTTTTCGCCTGCCCTCGGCGCTCGATAACCGCCCGCTTCGTTTCGATGAGTTTGAGGCAAGGATACCCCAGTTCATCTACGTTTCGGCAACACCGGGCGACTATGAGCTGCGGGTTAGCCAGAACGACGTTGAGCAGATTATTCGTCCGACCGGTCTGCTCGATCCCAAGATCGATGTGCGTCCGGTTCGCGGTCAGATTGACGATCTTGAGGACGAGATTCGCGAGCGCGTTGCCCGCAAGGAGCGCGTGCTGGTGACCACGTTGACCAAGCGCATGGCCGAGGACCTGACCGACCATCTGCTTGATGCGGGCATTAAGGTCAATTACATGCATTCTGATACGGCGACAATGGACCGTGTCGAGATCCTGCGAACGCTGCGCGAGGGCAAGATCGATGTTCTCGTTGGCATCAACCTGCTTCGCGAGGGCTTGGATCTTCCCGAGGTCTCACTGGTGGCAATTCTCGATGCCGATAAGGAAGGATTCTTGCGCAACCGCCGTTCGCTGATTCAGACGATTGGCCGCGCGGCCCGTAACGCCGATGGCGAAGTCATCATGTATGCGGACGTTGTGACCGATTCGATGAAAGAGGCCATCGAGGAGACGCAGCGCCGTCGTGAGATTCAGATGGCATATAACGAAGAGCATGGCATTGTGCCCAAGACAGTGCGCAAGGCCATCAACGACATCTCAAGTTTTATTGCCGAGGCCGAAAAAACTGTGGGTTCCAAGGGGCGCTCGAAGGGCGACTCTCTTGGTCATGGCGCATTCTATACGCCCGATGAGTCGGGCGAGGGCGGCGTGCCGGAAACGGTGGCGCCCGAGCAGACACTTGCGGAGCAGTTGGAAGAACTGCCGCATGACGAGCTTGTGCGGATCGTCGAAACCATGGAAGAGGATATGCGCAACGCTTCTGCCGCCATGGACTTTGAGGAGGCGGCGCGCCTGCGCGATGCCGTCGTTCAGATTCGGGCGATGCTCGAGGGCGCGTCTGAGGACGAGACGATCGAGCGCTTACGTTCGCAGGCCCGCAAGGGTTCCACGTTCGCATCGGGCAGAAAACGCCAGGGTACACGGTTTAAGAAATAGCGAACAGGCCCCGAGTTCCCTGTGGAGCTCGGGGCCTGTGTCTTTTGCGCGCAGAAATTCGTGCGTTAGAGGTCCGCGATCAGGGCTTCGGCACAACGGATGCCGTCGGTGGCCGCGCTCATGATGCCGCCGGCATATCCAGCTCCCTCGCCACAAGGGTAGAGGCCCGGGGTCGACACGGCATGGCACGTTCGGTCTCGGGTGACAGTGACAGGTGAGCTCGAACGAGTCTCCACGCCGGTAAGAACGGCATCGGGACGGTCGTAGCCTCGTAGCTTTTTTCCGAGTAGGGGAAGTCCCAGGCGGAGCGACTCGACGATATGCTGCGGTAGGGCTTCGTCAATTGCCGTCCAGGTCACACCGAGCGGATAGGTGGGCTTTACCTTTCCGGGCGCCTTGCTGGCGCGTCCTGCGAGGAAATCTCCGACGAGTTGTGCCGGTGCGTTCCAGTTGGAACCGCCCAGGCGATAGGCGGCCGCCTCGCAGGCACGCTGGAGCTCGATGCCGGCGAGCGGGTCATCGTTGGGAAGGTCCTCAGGCGTGACGTTAACGAGCAGGGCGGCATTTGCGTTGCGTCCGTCGCGGGCATTGAGGCTAGCGCCGTTGACGCACAGGTGGCCCTGCTCGGAAGAGGCGGCGACAACCTGTCCGCCGGGGCACATGCAAAACGAGAACACGCTGCGGCCGTTGGGAAGATGGGCGACGAGCTTGTAGGGGGCTGCTCCGAGGGCAGGATGTCCCGCCAAGGCTCCATATTGGGCTCGGTCGATGTCGCGCTGCGGATGCTCGATGCGAACGCCCATGGCAAAGGTCTTTTGTGCGAGGGCCACGTTGTGGTCCTTAAGGAGCTCAAAAATATCGCGAGCAGAATGCCCGCAGGCGAGGATGAGGTGCTTTGTCTCAATTGGCTCGTAAGCGGCGTCTTGGGACGATTGGACATCGATACCGGTGATGGCGCCAGACGCGTCGATGCGAATGTCGACGAGCTTTGTTCGATAACGGACGACACCTCCGAGCTGCTCGATGCGCTGGGATATAGCGGTGACAACCGTGGGAAGGATGTCAGAGCCAATGTGCGGCTTGGCATCCCACAGAATACCGCGGGGCGCGCCCGCCTCGACGAAGGTTTCGAGGATAAGGCGATGGGCGGGATTTTTGGTTCCCGTATTGAGCTTGCCGTCCGAGAAGGTCCCCGCGCCGCCCAGGCCAAACTGAATATTGCTCTCGGGGTCGAGGATGCGCTCCTTTAGAAAGAGATCGATCGCATGCGAGCGGCGAAATGCTGGGTCGCCGCGCTCGATGAGCAAGGGCTTAAGACCCGCTTCGGCAAGGGTGAGCGCAGCGAAAAGGCCAGCGCATCCGGCGCCGACAACGACAGGGCATTCTTGAGGTGCGTCGGAGACGGGGGAGGGGAATGAAGACCCATCGTCTTCTATCGCGCGTACGCGCGAGTGGTCACGCTCGGCAACGCTGTCGACCGCTTCTCGCTCGAGGTGGGGACTAGTCAGCTCAACACGAAAGCTCAGGATAAAATGGACGTCTCGTTTTTTGCGAGCGTCGATTGACTTGCGGTGGAGCTCGATGGACTTGATCTCGGAGTCCTTGCAACGTAAGACGCGCTTGGCGACTCGCTTGCCAACAATGAGGCAGGCATTTTCATCGCCGGCTTCATCGAGCGACGCGTTGACTTGGGTGATTTCGATCATCGAGGTCTCCTTAGAGGCAAGAAAGAGGCCGTCCGGTATCCCAGACGGCCCGAATGCGTTTTTGATTATAGACTGCGCGGCTACAGGCTGCTTGCAGCGCGAATGCCCGAGATCCAGGCCCACGCAAGGTTAAAGCCTCCGCAATCGGCGTCGATGTCGAGCGCTTCACCGCAGACGTAAAGCGGGGCGTCGACAACGCTGCGCGCGCGTAGGCTGGGTGTTGAGATGCTCTCGACAGATATGCCACCACGCGTGACCTGCGCTGAGCGCTCCTCGGCTGTTCCCTCGACGAGCAACTTAAAGTGTTTGAGGATCGAGACCAGGTGGATGACATCGTTGGAGCCTGGATGGCACTGCTCGAACGCTGTGCAGACGACGCGGGAGAGTTGCGGGGCGAGCATGCCGTCGAGCCAACGGGGATCGCGGGGCGAAAAGCCGCCGAGCAGCTCAACGCGCCGGTTGAGCATATCGATCAACTCGTCTTTGGAGAGGTCGGGGAAAACGTCGAGCAGGATCGTATCGCCGTGCTGGATACGACGAGAGAGGTTGAAGACAGCGACGCCCGAGATACCGAAGGTTCGAAACAGCACCTCACCGTCTTCGTGCCAGAGCTCATTATGATTGCGGGCGAGCGTCAAGCGGGCACGGACGCGCAGGCCATCCAACGTTTTGAGTGCCGCCCGATCGCCAACGACCGTTGCCGATACGGGGCAGAGGATGGGGCGCAGCGAAGTGAGGGGGAGGCGAAACGTATCGGCGATACCGGTGGGTTTGCCGCCCGTAGCGATAATTACGGCATGTGCCTGCAGGGCCTCGTTCTTGCGAGGGACATCGGTGAGCGCTTTCCGAAGCGAGCGGAGCTCCGATTTTCGGTCATCGTGCTTTTTTGCCTTGAGTGCCCGCGCTGGACGGTCTATTTGGAGTGCCCAGCCTTCGGAAGCTTTGTGCGCCGAGGCAACGTTGGCTCCGCAGATTAAGGTGATGCCTAGGCGGTCGCAAACGCTGAGAAGCGCGTCGCGCACCGATTCGGCGCGAAGGGAGCGCGGGTACAGCCGGCCTTCCTCGGAGGTTGTCATGATGCCCAGCGAGGAGAAGAAACCCATAAGCTCTTGTTCGGGCTGGGGGCCCATAACGGATTCGACGAATGCGGGGTGGTTATACCGCTGTGGATCAATCGATTCGTTGGAGAGGTTGCAGCGGCCGTTGCCGGTCGCAAGGAGCTTAAGGCCGCAGGCGACATCGCGCTCAACGATGCAGACGCTTTTGCCAGCGCGTGCGGCCGTAATGGCGGCGGCGAGGCCTGAAGCCCCGCCGCCGATTACCAGGACGTCATAGAAGGCGCTCGTGTTCACTTAGGCCTCGTCGGTCTCGTGCGGGGTAATGGCCTCGACGGCAGAGACTGCCTTGGGCAACATGCCATCGGGCAGTGCGGTCTCGACCTCGCCCTTATCGCAGGCCTCGGCGAGTGCCGGATTAATGGGAAGCTTGCCCAAGATGTCGAGGTTATAGCGCTCTGCGACCTCGGGGAGCTTGCTCTTGCCAAAGACCTCGATCTTCTTGCCGCAGTCGGGGCACTCAATATAGCTCATGTTCTCGACAATGCCCAGAATGGGGACGTTCATCTTCTCGGCCATGTTGACCGCCTTGGCGACGATCATCGAGACCAGATCCTGCGGGCTCGTGACGATGACGATGCCGTCGACGGGCAGCGACTGGAAGACGGTGAGCGCGACGTCGCCTGTTCCCGGAGGCATGTCGACCAGCAGGTAGTCGATGGGGCCCCACGAGGTCTCGCTCCAGAACTGCCTAATGGCGCCTGCGATGACCGGACCGCGCCAAAGGACGGGGTCGGTCTCGTTTTGGAGCAGCAGGTTGGAGCTCATGACCTTGACGCCGTGCTCGGAGATTTCGGGCAGCATGAGGTTGCCAAGGGCATGGACGTGGCGTCCGCTCATACCGAACATCTTGGGGATAGAGGGACCGGTAATGTCGGCATCGAGGACGCCGACCTTGTGGCCGTGACGGGCAAGCTCGGTGGCGATGGCACCGGTGACAAATGACTTGCCGACACCGCCCTTGCCGGAAAGCACGGCGATGACGCGCTTGACCTCGGACAGCGTGTTCTCCTCAAATTGCGACGGCGACGTTTGTCCGCCGGCGGCCTGTGCGTGTTCGCAACCCATGTATGACTCCTTTGTATATGCTGGGGCCGGGGCCCCGCGATGTGACACGAGCGTCATTGTACCCTCGTTTGCGAGCGGGAGTCATTTGCGATGCGTTTGGGCCGAGCGTGCTTGCAATACGATGGGCCCAAACGAATGGGCGGGCTTACTGAACTTTGCTGGCGAACTCGAGGTATTGCATGCGCTGCAGCTTGTCGATCGTCGAGGCGTAGGGGCTGTCTTCCGATTCCAAGTCGTAGCGCAGCCCGTCGGCACCGAGATAGCCGGCGACATTGATGGTGGGCACATCTGACCTTGTCGCAAGCAGGGCCTTTTGGTAATTGGTGAGCGGGGCGCCGATCTTATTAAGGGTAATGGCTGCAATCTCGTTTGCCCCGACGGTGTCGTAGACGTTGAGCTCGGTATTGCCGGCGATCTCATAGTTAGCCCAGACGAGATATGTCGACTGATAGATACGGAAAGCGTGGCTTGCCGTATCTTCCTGAGGGTACAGCTCGTCGTTGAGAGTCGTTGCGGCGCTCGGCTGATGGTCGCCAAAAAAGACAAGAACAACCGGTCTGCCGATATTGCGGAGCTCGTTGATAAAGTACTCGAGGTCCCGGTCGGATGCGTTGATGCAGGTGAGATAGGTGTTGAGCGCGCTGTTGGCACCCCCACTGGCTCCCTCGACCCAATAGTTTGTCAGCTCTTCGGCGGGAACGGTGCCATAGTCGTAGCCGCCGTGATTTTGCATCGTGACGTCAAAGATGAACTGCGGGGCTTCGTCGGTTCTAAGCAGGTCGAGTATCTTGTCGTAGGTGGCGTAGTCGCATACGCCGGCATGGTAATAGGGCGCACCTTCGAAATCGCCGATTGAAAGAAAGTCTCCAAAGCCCAGCTGCCGATAGATTTTATCGCGATGGTAGTTGACGGGGTTTTGCGGGTGCATAGCGGTAGCGGTATACCCAAGCTCTTTAAGGTCCTTTGCCAGGCTGTTGACGCCATTCATCTGATACAGCTGATAGGGGATTTTGCCTAATCCGACAAAGGCCGTTGTCGCTCCGGCCAAAAATTCGAATTCGGAGTTCGCCGTTCCGCCACCGGCGACCGAAGCGAGCATGGTGCCGCGAACAAGTGTGTCGGGAAGCGAGTTGTAGAATGCGGGGCCGGTGTACCCGGCCGTCTGGAGCTGCTCAAAGCACGAAAGGTCGCTAAAACTCTCGTTCATGACGGCAACAATCGTCGGCTTGATTTCATTGAACTGGGCAACGGCCGCCGCGCGCTGTTCGCTCGAGCCATATGTGCTGTCGTAGACGGCGGCGAGCTCCTGCTCGATGCTCTGCGCCTCATCGGGCGTATAGTCTTTGGGCTTCTCAATGGGCAACTCGTTGACCATTTCGGTGAACGAAGTGATAAAACCCTGAGACGCATACGTGGTGATGGGCTGCCAACGGTCAAATCCAAAATCCAGCGCCTGCTCCAAGTCGATGTTGGAAAAGCCTGAGAGCCCCACAACGGTCACTAGCAGAAAAGCACAGAGGTTAGCGGCGATAGCGGGGAAGACATGGGTGGGCGTACGGAGCTTTCGCGGTCGGATGAGCGAAAGAAGCCCCAGGGAAATCTCCAGCAGGGCGAGAGAGGTTACGATTCCGGCGGTAAAGGTAAACTCGTATCCCTCGCTCACTTCCATTGCGGTGCCAAGGGCCAAGATATCGCTTGGCAGGATGGCTTCGCCTTTAAACGTTATGACGAAGTGCTCGGCAATGCCAAGGATGCAACAGGCGACGGGCACGAGGGCCATGACGCCTCCATGACGCTGTCCCAGCAAATAAAGGGAGAGCAGAACCGTCGCGAGCAGCCCGACGGAAAACCCGAATGAGTTGGCGGGAATGCGATAGAACGTTTCGTTACAGGCAATTTCGAGCGAAACGAACGAGAGCGCTGAAACAGCGGCGATGACAAGGATGTCACGGCAAATACAGGCAGCCGTTCCCGTCGCAAGATCGGTTTGGTCGATAAGTCCCGAAACCAAGGGCTCGACAAGAAGTATGACGGCGGTAGCACCGAGCGCCGAATAAGAAAGGACCCATAGGGAATTGTCCTCATTTACGAGCAATTGATTCGTAATCCATGCAGCTACCATGCCGAGCGGGATGAGGAGCGTCGCGCACCAAAAGACGCGGGCAATGGGCGGCTTTTCATTGTGTTTGATTGAAAAATACACGCGCACGACGACGGTGGCCACGATAAGGACGGCGATGAATATGGGCAGATTGGCCATGTCGCTCGAAGTGATTTCAAGGGGGATATCTTCGGTCATGGACGTTCCTCTGTTACAGCAAATTAAGTTCAGTAGTAGATTACTGTAACCTTTCCACGGCATTTCGAGAAACAAAGCACCCGATACGCAAAGCTAAAGGTCTGCGAATCTTGTATCACGAACATCTGTGCGCGTCGAGTGCGCTAAACTCATCGACAGTATGATTCGATGCAATAGGAGGCAAGGAGCTTCCATGTCTGATTCTTCTATCGTTATTCGCGGCGCTCGTGAGCACAACCTCCGTGATATCGATGTTTCCATTCCGCGTGACCAACTCGTGGTCATTACCGGTCTTTCTGGCTCGGGCAAGAGTTCGCTGGCATTTGACACTATCTATGCCGAGGGCCAGCGTCGATACGTCGAGAGTCTTTCGAGCTATGCGCGCCAGTTCTTGGGCCAGATGGACAAACCCGACTTGGATTCAATCGACGGCCTTTCGCCGGCGGTGTCGATCGACCAAAAGACGACGTCTAAAAACCCTCGCTCGACGGTTGGCACCGTAACCGAGATTTATGACTATCTGCGCCTGCTGTTCGCCCGTGTGGGCACCCCGCACTGTCCCGAATGCGGCCGTGTCATTGAGCGCCAGACGACCGACCAGGTTGCCGACAAAGTCTTGGCGGCGGGGGAGGGTCGCCGCGCGTTTGTGCTGGCACCGGTGGTGCGCGGGCGAAAAGGCGAGTACACCAAACTGTTTGAGGACCTTCGCGCCGAGGGCTTTAGCCGCGTGCGTGTCGACGGCGAAGTGCGCTCGCTCGACGACCCGATCGATCTGGACAAGAAGTTCAAACACGATATCGAGGTCGTAGTCGACCGCATCGTGATCCGTGAGAATTCTCTGGGCCGTATCGCCGAGTCTGTTGAACAGGCGACTGCCTTGGCGCACGGTAATGTGAACGTATACATGCTGCCCGATCGCGATGCTCCCGAGGGGACCGAGGGCGAGCTACTGGAGTATTCGTTGGCTCTGGCATGCCCGGAGCACGGGCACTCCATCGACGACCTACAACCCCGCGACTTTTCGTTCAACGCTCCCTATGGCGCATGTCCTGAGTGCGACGGCCTGGGCTTTAAGAAAACCGTTGATGCCGAGGCGCTGATTGAGGATCCCTCGAAGTCCATTGCCGACGGAGTCTTTGGTAGCCTGTTTGGCAATTCGAACTACTATCCGCAGATTTTTGCTGCGGTCTGCAAACACTTTAAGGTGAGCGCCGATACGCCGTGGGGGGACTTGCCCCCTCGCGTGCGTCGTGCGTTTTTGGATGGCATGGGCGACACGAAGATTTCGGTCGACTATCAAAAGCTCGATGGGCGTCGCAGCCAGTGGGATACCAAGTTTTCGGGCGTTCGCAACATCCTGTACGAACGCTATACCGAGACGACGAACGAGAACACCAAGGCGCGCCTGGAGAAGTACATTCGCGAGGAGCCGTGCTCGAGCTGTCACGGTGCTCGCCTGCGTCCCGAGATGCTTGCCGTCACCGTGGGCGGCAAGTCCATTTACGAGGTTTGTTGTCTGTCGTGCCGTGAATCGCTCGAGTTTTTTGAGGGCCTGGAACTCACCGAGCGCCAACAGTTTATCGGCGGCCGTATCGTCAAGGAAATCCTGGAGCGCTTGCGTTTTCTGGTCGATGTTGGACTCGACTATCTGACGCTCGATCGTGCCTCGGCGACGCTTTCCGGTGGCGAGGCGCAGCGTATTCGACTGGCAACGCAGATCGGCGCGGGTCTCATGGGCGTGCTCTATATTCTGGACGAGCCCTCGATCGGTCTTCATCAGCGTGACAACGAGCGCCTGATTAAGACGCTCGAGCGCCTGCGCGATATCGGCAATACCGTTATCGTTGTCGAACACGACGAGGATACAATCCGTGCCGCCGACTACGTGATCGACATGGGGCCCGGCGCCGGTGTCAACGGCGGGCACGTAGTCGCGGCGGGAACGCCTGCCGATATCATGGCGTGTCCTGAGTCGATGACGGGCGCTTACCTGACCGGCAAACGAATGATTCGGGTGCCTGATGAACGGCGCAAGCCCGGTCGCGGCTGCCTTAAAATTACGGGCGCTCGAGCCAACAACCTCAAAAACGTTACTGCCAAGATCGAGTTTGGTACGCTTACGGTTGTTACCGGCGTGTCGGGATCGGGCAAGAGCTCCCTGGTTACCGACACCATTGCGCCTGCCCTTACGAATGCCATTCACCGCTCGACGCGCCCTGTGGGTCCGTATAAGAAAATCGAGGGCATTGAGTGTATCGATAAGGTTATCGATATCGACCAGTCGCCGATTGGCCGTACGCCGCGTTCCAACCCTGCTACCTATATCGGCCTGTGGGATGATCTTCGCGCACTGTTTGCGAGTACGCCGGAGTCGAAGGCGCGCGGCTACTCGCCGGGTCGTTTCTCCTTTAATGTGAGTGGCGGGCGCTGTGAGGCGTGCAAGGGCGACGGGCAGATCAAGATCGAGATGCACTTCCTTCCCGATATCTACGTTCCCTGCGAAGTTTGCGGCGGTAAACGCTACAACCGCGAGACACTCGAGGTCACCTACCGTGGCAAGACCATCTCGGACGTGCTCGACATGAGCGTCACCGAGGCGCTGGCCTTCTTTGGGAATATCCCGCAGATTAAGCGCAAGCTCCAGACGCTGTACGATGTAGGCTTAGGCTACGTGAGCCTGGGCCAGCCCGCCACGACGCTCTCGGGCGGCGAGGCGCAGCGTGTGAAGCTCGCCAAGGAGCTTCATCGACGCCAGACGGGCAAGACGTTCTATATTTTGGACGAGCCGACGACCGGTCTTCATTTTGAGGACGTCCGCCAGCTGCTCGATGTGCTGCAGCGTTTGGTCGATGCGGGCAACACGGTGCTGGTGATTGAGCACAACCTTGATGTCATCAAGGTTGCCGACCGCCTGATCGATATGGGTCCCGAGGGCGGTAACGGCGGCGGAACCGTCGTGGTTTCGGGCACACCGGAGCAGGTTGCGGACTGTCCGCAGAGTTATACGGGCAAGTTTTTGGCGCCGTTGCTCAGGCGTGACCGGGAGCGTCAGGCTCAACTTGATGCTCAATAAATAGGCGATTCAGTTTATGGGCGCCATCGACTCCTTGTGATTCGATGGCGCTTGCTGTGCCGAAGTGACGTATGCAGCCGAATTGGACATATACTTAATCCTTGCGTCCGAATGCGAGGGAAAGGATATGTCATGGCAAAGGCTGTAAAGACGCCAAAAACCAATGCGATGCGCGAGCTGGAAAGCGCCGGCATTTCCTATGTTCTACATACGTACGAAGACGATGGTGATGAGTCGGTGGGCCTGGGTGTCGCGATTTCGGAGCAGCTTGGCGAGGAGCCCGGTCAAGGATTTAAGACCTTGGTCTGCGTGACGCCGTCCAACGACCATGTCGTGTGCTGCATCCCTGTTGCCGATGAGCTCGATCTAAAGTCCGCCGCGCGTGCCGCGGGGGAGAAGTCCTTGGTTATGATGCATGTGAAGGATTTGCTTGCGGCGACTGGCTACGTTCGCGGCGGCTGCAGCCCGGTCGGTATGAAAAAACGCTACCGGACGCTCATTGATGAGACGTGTGTCCTTTGGGATACCATTTTTATTTCGGGAGGCAAGCGTGGTTATCAGCTCGAGCTTGCACCCGATGATTTAATTGCATTTTGCGGGGCGACGGTTGCCGCGATTACGAGAGAGGACTGAGCGATGCCGCAGGAAGAATTGAAGCGCGGAGCTCATTTTGCAAAAGAATCTGCGCCTCAGACACCCTCATCCGAAGCTTCTTCGTCGCGAGATGACACTGACGACATGGGCTCGTCGGACTACTCCACGGTTGGTCGTTCCGCCGGGCTTATGACCATCCTGACTATCGTGTCTCGCGTCACCGGTTTTATCCGCACGTGGGCAATGGCGGCCGCTATCGGCATGTCGCTACTCTCGTCCTCCTATCAGGTCGCCAACAACCTGCCCAATATGCTCTACGAACTCGTGATGGGTGGCATGCTCGTGACGGCGTTTTTGCCCGTGTACATGGGCGTGAGGCGTGAGCAGGGTCGCGAGGCCTCGAACGAGTACGTGGGCAACCTGCTCGGCATTCTGCTTTTAGTGCTGGGTGGCATTTCGTTGCTGGGGACCGTGTTCGCCCCGGGCTTTATCTGGACGCAATCGTTCCTTTCGGGTGACGGTGGCAGCATGGATACCGCTGCGTTCATGTTCCGTTTCTTTGCCATCCAGATTCTGTTTTATGGTTTGGGCTCGGTGTCCTCGGGCGTTCTCAACGCACACCGCGACTACTTTTGGTCGACGTTTGCCCCGGTCCTCAACAATGTGATCGTCATTGCGAGCTTTATGGGTTTTGCGCCCGTGTCCGCACAGTTTGGCGAACGTGCCGGCATCATCTTGATTGCGGCCGGTACGACCCTCGGTGTCTTTGTTCAGATGGCATGTCAGATTCCCGCGCTTGGCAAGCACGGCGTGCATCCCCATATCCATATCGACTTTAAGGACCCCGCGCTGCGCCAGACGATTGCGCTCGGTATCCCGACGCTGCTCGCCACGGTGTGCATGTTTGTCTCGACTTCTATCACCAACGCTGCCGCGCTGGTGGTCCAGCCCGAGACGGGTCCTTCCGTCATCGCCTATGCGCGCCTGTGGTACACGCTGCCCTACGCGCTGATTGCCGCCTCGCTTTCGACGGCGCTCTATACCGAGCTCTCTCATGACGCACAGGAGAAGGATTACGACAGCGTTCGCACGGGCATTTCGCGTGGCGTCGCCCAGATGCTGTTCTTCCTGATTCCGTTCGCACTGTACCTGATTGTCTTCGCACGTCCGCTCAATATGATCTACTGTGCTGGCAAGTTCGATGAATCCGGCGTGGCGCTGGTATCCGAGTACCTTGTCTACCTGGCGCTCTCGCTGCCGCTCTACGGCGTGGTCGTGTTGATGCAGAAGAGCTTCTCTGCCTTGCTCGACATGAAGCCCTATAGCCGCTATTGCCTGTATTCCGCCATCGGCCAGGCCGGCTCGGTTCTGCTGTTTGGCGTTGTGCTGGGCTTCGGTATGCCGGCAATCGCGCTTTCGTATGTCGTCGACTACGTGATCTTGGTCGGCTGTTCGCTGTGGTGGCTGCGTCGTCGCCTGCGTGGCCTTCAGGTCAAATCTATCCTGCATGGCGGTTTCTTTGGCCTTTTGTTCGGCGGCCTGGGTGCTGCCGCAGGCGCCGGCGTCATGTGGGCGCTTGAACACTTTGTCGGGGCACTTGGCGGCTCGATTCTGATTACTCTTGGCTACGTTTGCGTTGCGGGTGTCGTCTCGCTTGCTGTTACCTTTGGCCTTGCCGTCGTCCTTAAGATGCCCGAGGTCTCGGCGCTGCTTCGTCGCAAGTAGGTGCGTGTGGCCGGTCACGACAACATTCCAACACTCGCCGAGCAGGTTTCGCGCGTTCCCACGCAGCCCGGATGCTACCTTTGGAAAGATGCCAAGGGCGATGTCATCTACGTTGGCAAGGCGAAAAACCTGCGTTCCCGTATGCGCCAGTACGTGACGCTGCAGGATGAGCGTCAAAAGATTCCGCTGATGATGCAGCTGGTGGCGAGCTTTGACTATATCGTGGTGGAGACCGAGCACGAGGCGTTGGTGCTCGAACGCAATTTGATTGGTCAGTACCATCCGTACTTTAACGTCGACCTCAAGGATGACAAGAGCTACCCCTTTATCGCCATTACAAAGGGCGACCTGTATCCCGCTATCAAATACACACGTGAGCGTCATAAGCCGGGAACGCGCTATTTTGGACCCTATACCGATAGCCGTGCGGCACGTGAGACGATAGATACGCTGCGCAAGGTTATCCCCATCTGCTCTGCATCCTGTGCGGAGTGGCGTCGTTGTCGCCGTATCATCGAGTCCCACAAGGGCGAGGAAGACATCGTCAATATGATTTGCGCACAAAACGGGCGTCCCTGCTTCGACTACCATGTCGGGCGCGGCCCGGGTGCGTGTGTCGGCGCGATTTCTCCTACGGACTATGCCAAGAACGTCAAACGTGTCGAGCGCTTTTTGTCGGGCCATCGCAAGGATGTCGTCGATGAGCTGACTTCCGAGATGGCGGATGCCGCCGAGGCGCTCGACTTTGAGCGCGCGGCACGCGTCAAACGTCGTTTGGAGGTCATCAGGGGTCTGGACGACCGTCAGCAAGTCGTTTTTCCCTCCAGTGTCGATATCGATGTCATCGGTTTCTATCGCGAGGAGACCATCTCTGCCGCTTGCGTCTTCGTCGTTCGCGAGGGCCGAACAGTTCGCACCTGCGAGTTCATTCTCGACAAGGGCCTTGATGTTGACGAGGAAGAGCTCCAGTCGGGCTTTCTTAAGCGCTATTACGACGAGACGGCTGATATTCCAGCTGAGATAAACCTCTCTGTCGAGCCTGAGGATGCGGAGGCGCTGGGGGAGTGGCTTGCAGGCAAGCGTGAGCGTTCCTGCCATCTCCATAGGCCGCAGCGTGGCGAAAAGCACCGTTTGCTCGATATGGCATCCAAAAATGCGCGCCATGCCCTCATGCGCTACATGATGCGAACGGGGTACGCTGACGACCGCACCAATCAAGCGCTCCTGGAGCTCGAAAGCGCGCTGGCTCTGCCGGCGCCGCCGATGCGTATCGAGTGCTTCGATATCTCGACGCTGCACGGAACCTTTACCGTCGCCTCGATGGTGGTGTTTACCAACGGACGCGCCGACAAGAGCCAGTACCGTCGTTTTAAAATTCAGGCCGAATTGGATGAGGCAAATGACTTCGTGTCGATGTCCGAGGTTTTGGGACGACGCTATGCTCCCGAGCGCATGGCCGACGAGCGCTTTGGCTCGCGCCCTGATTTGCTCGTTGTCGACGGCGGCAAGCCGCAATTGACCGCTGCGATCAAGCAACTTGAGGCTCTTGGGCTCGATATACCAGTTTGTGGCTTGGCAAAGGCCGATGAGGAGGTTTTCGTGCCTTGGGACGAGACTCCCGTCGTGCTGCCGACCGGGTCCGCGTCGCTCTATCTAATTAAACAGGTTCGCGATGAATCGCACCGTTTTGCCATCACGTTCCATCGCGAGTTGCGCGATAAAGCCATGACGGTTTCGGTACTCGATGACGTTCCAGGCGTGGGACCCACCAGAAAACGTGCCCTTATGCGCCATTTTGGCTCGATGAAGCGTTTGCGCGCGGCGAGCGAGCAAGAGATCGCGGAAGTTCGCGGCATACCTGCCGATGTTGCCAAGGCGGTCCACGAGGCGCTCGTTGCATGGAATGCCGAGCGCGCCGAGGCGGCGGCTGGCCATTCCGATAGCTAAACACGAGCCAAACAACTGATATACATGATTGCGCGATTTTCAACCATTTATTTCGCCATGATTGCCTGCTGGTTTCGGGTTTTATTAACGCTAAAACGTTTGACTAACCCAAGCGAAAACCCTGCTATCCTGCGGGTTGACGAAGACTGATATCTCACCTCGCCGATACATACTGTCTGGCGAATCGTTTGTCAACGAATTCGGTGAACGGTAGTAAATACCGTTCAAGCGTATGTATGTATCGGTCGCCGAGCGCGGCACCTCAGTTGGGTTCGTCGGTAGGTAAGGTATATATCGTCCGCAAGTTGCGCGGGGGCAAGTCTAGGTGCTCCCGAGTAAGATTCTCTATTGATAGGAGAAGACATGGCCATCATCAACAAGGGTATGTCCAGGCGTTCGTTCCTCGGCCTCACCGGCAGCGTCGCTGCTGTCGCAGGGCTTGGTCTCACCGGCTGCGGTGGCAGCTCTAGCGACGAGGGTTCCGCTTCCGGTTCCACCGATTCCGCTAACCGTGGCGGCGGCGTGATCACCGCTGGTTCCGCTTACGCTCCGTCCAGCTTCGATCCCGCCAGCACCGGCTCCGCTGTGGGCCTGGGTGCTAACTGGCACGTCGTCGAGGGCCTCTACGGCATCGATTACCACGACTACAGCACCTTCAACGAGCTCGCCACCGACGATCCCAAGTCTGTGGACGACACCACTTTCGAGGTCACCATCCGCAAGGGCGCCAAGTTCTCCGATGGCACCGAGGTCACCGCTGACGATGTCGTTGCCTCCTACACCGCTTGCGCCGCTTCCGCTACCTATGCTCCGTTCTTCCAGCCCTTCGAGTCCATCGAGGCCAAGGACGCCAGCACTGTAACGGTCAAGACCAAGGTCCCCAACTTCTCCCTGCTCAAGGATCGTCTGGCCATCATCCGCGTTACCCCGGCTACCCAGGCCGAGGAGGATCGCGCCAAGCAGCCGATCGGCTCCGGCCCCTGGATGTACGACTCTATCTCCGATACCGAGATCACCCTGGTTCCCAACCCCGAGTACAACGGTGAGTATGCTGCCGAGGATAAGAAGATCCAGTACAGCATCCTGACCGACCCCACTGCTCGCGTTACCGCTCAGCAGGAGGGCTCCACGCTCGTTATGGAGCTCGTCACCGCTGACGCCGTCGACCAGCTCGAGAGCGCTGGCTGCAAGATCGATAACGTTCAGGGTTTCGGCACCCGCTTCATCATGTTCAACGTCGCCAAGGAGCCTTGGAACAACGTCAAGGTCCGTCAGGCCGTCATGTACGCGCTCGACACCGAGAAGATGATCACCAACACCTTCGCCGGCCTTGCCACCGCTGCCAGCTGCTACCTGCCCAAGAGCTTCACCAACTATCATGAGGCTTCCACGGTGTACAAGACTGACGCCAAGAAGGCCAAGAAGCTCATCGAAGAGTCTGGCATCACCCCGGGCGCCATCACCCTGCGCACCACCGACAACGAGCAGATCAAGGGTATGGCCGCTCAGGTCAAGAACGACCTCGACGCTCTCGGCTTCGATGTGACCATCCAGACCGATACCTCGCCGGCCACCTACGCTGCCATCGACGGCGGCGAGGCCTACGATATCCTCCTTGCCCCTGGCGATCCTTCCTGCTTCGGCGCCGACCCCGACCTGCTGCTCAACTGGTGGTACGGCGACAACGTCTGGATGCAGACCCGTTGCCCGTGGAAGGAGTCCGCTGAGTGGCAGAAGCTCCACAGTCTCATGGACGAGGCTCTTGCCGCCGAGGGCGACGAGCAGCAGAAGAAGTGGAACGAGTGCTTCGACATCATTGCCGACAACGCCGTTCTGTACCCCGTTGTCCACGTCAAGACCGTCTCCGCTTCCTGGGACGATCCGTCCACTGCGCCCAACGGCGAGGCCCTCGATGGCTTCAAGGGCATCGGCACGACGAGCATGTCCTTCAGGGGCGTTGCTACCGTCAAGGCGTAAGACTCGCTTGAGTCTGTATGCAGGATGTCGGTCATTGGGGCCGTATCCTCATAGTTGAAACAAAGACCCGGGCGGCAACGATGTCGCTCGGGTCTTGTAATGAGTACCCGTACTCATATACCAGTTGGTCCTACCGACAAAAGAAAGGGGAGAGAACGTGAACAACTTGCTACGTTTGATTGGAAGGCGTCTTGTGGCGCTGCCGATCATGGCATTGGGCGTCACCGTCCTGGTGTTCTTCCTTATGTCGTTCTCCAAGACCGACCCCGCCTACACGGCGTTGGGTGACGGTGCCTCGCCCGAGGCGGTTGCCGAGTACCATGAGAAGTATGGTCTGGACGACCCCTGGCCCGTGCGCTACGTGCGCTATATGGGCGATTTGATCCATGGCGACATGGGCACCTATGGTGCTGCTCGCAACTCCGTTGCCAAGCGCATCTCCACGGCCCTGCCCGTCACGATGCAGCTGACCTTTATCGGTCTTGCCATCGGTGCGGTCGTTTCGTTTTTGCTCGGCGTCATCGCGGCACTGTATCGCGACAAATGGCCGGACCAAGTGATCCGCGTCTTTTCCATCGCCGGCTTGGCAACCCCGTCGTTCTGGCTTGCCGTTCTGTTGATCCTGCTGTTCTCTTCCTACCTTAAGGTGCTCCCGGCATCGGGTGCTCTGCCTCACTTCACCACGAATCCGGTTGGCTATCTGGGACGTATGATCATGCCCGCTATCGCCTTGGCATTTCCGCTGACGGGCCAGATGACTCGTATCGTGCGTACCGCCATGGTCGAGGAGCTCGACAAGGATTATGTCCGTATGGCTCGCGGCGCCGGCGTTCCCGAGAAGGTCGTCGTCGGCATCAACGTTCTTCGCAATGCGCTGATCACCCCGGTCACCACCCTCGGTCTTAAGATCGGTTACCTCATGGGCGGCGCCGTCGTCATCGAGGTTATCTTCAACCTCCCCGGCATGGGCACTGCGATTCTGCAGGGCGTTCAGGGCAACGAGGCGAACCTGGTTCAGGGCGTCGTTATCGTCGTTGCTCTTGCCTTCATCATCATCAACATCGTGGTTGACATGCTCTACCTGCTCATCAACCCGCGCATCAGGACGGTGTAGATTATGGTAAAGATTCGAGAGAAGCAAACCGAGCAGCTCGAGAAGGCTGCCTCCAAGGGGCTCAAGCTCGGTGGCTGGAAGAAGATGACGTTGTCTTCTAAGATTGCCGCCGTCGTGCTGGTGCTGGTCGCCCTGACTGCGATTCTGGCGCCCCTTCTTGCCCCCTATAGCCCGGTCGAGATCTTTACGGCTCGCCAGGCTCCCGGCAACGGATTTATCTTCGGTACCGACGATAAGGGTCGCGACATTCTGTCGCGTATGCTCTACGGTGGTCGTTACTCGCTGATTATCGGCTTTGGCGCCACCGCCATGGCTCTGGTCTGCGGCTCGGTCGTGGGCGCCCTTGCAGCGGTTTCGCGCAAGGCCGTCTCCGAGACGATCATGCGTATCCTGGACATCATCATGTCCATCCCGGGCATCGCCCTCGCGGCCGTCTTTGTCTCCATCCTGGGCAACTCCGTGCCGTCGATCATCTTCGCCATCGGCTTTATGTACACTCCGCAGATTGCCCGTATCGTGCGCGCCAACATCGTGTCCGAGTACGGCGAGGACTATGTCCGCGCGGTCATCGTTTCCGGCGCCAAGGCTCCGTGGATTTTGATCAAGCATGTTCTGCGTAACTGCATCGCCCCGATCATGGTCTTCACCGTTACCCTGGTCGCCGACGCCATCATCTTCGAGGCCTCGCTGACCTTCATCGGCGCTGGTATCCAGGAGCCCACCGCTACCTGGGGCAACATCCTCGCCGACGCCCGCGGCGGCGTGCTCGCCGGCCGTTGGTGGCAGGCACTGTTCCCGGGCCTGGCCATCATGATCACCTGCCTGGCGCTCAACATCCTCTCCGAGGGCATTACCGACGCCATGGCCGCTGCTCCCTCCGCCGCCCTGGATCCCACCGATTCCTCCAAGCGTCGCGAGGCCGACCTGCTGGTCTCCGACCCCGTTCGAGCCTACAAGGAGCAGGCCCAGTCCCTCTCCGCTCGCCTTGGCGCCCTGCGCGATGTCGAGCTCAAGCGTGACGATCGCCATGTGCCCGACGAGTCTGTTGAACCGATTCTCTCGGTCCGTGACTTCTGCATCCAGTTTGAGCATCACGGTGATATCAACGTCGTCGACCATGTCAACTTTGACGTCCGTCCTGGTCAGACCATGGGCCTGGTGGGCGAGTCCGGTTGCGGTAAGTCCATCACCACGCTGGCCATCATGGGCCTGACCGACGATGACGAGCACCTTTCCGGCGAGGTCCTCTGGGAGGGCCGTGACCTGCTCAAGATGAGCAAGAAGGAGTGGTTCGGCCTGCGCGGTACCGATATCGCTATGGTCTATCAGGACGCCCTGTCCTCGCTCAACCCCTCCATGCTCATCTCTGCCCAGATGAAGCAGCTCACCAAGCGCGGCGGAACCCGCAGCGCCGAGGAGCTCCTGGAGCTCGTCGGCCTCGATCCCAAGCGCACGCTCGAGAGCTATCCGCACGAGCTTTCCGGCGGCCAGCGTCAGCGTGTCCTGATCGCTATGGCCCTTACCCGCGACCCCAAGCTGGTCATCTGCGACGAACCCACGACCGCTCTGGACGTTACCGTCCAGAAGCAGGTCATCAAGCTGCTCAACGATCTTCAGGCCAAGCTCGGCTTTGCCATGATCTTCGTTTCGCACGACCTGGCGCTGGTCGCCGAGGTCGCCCACAACATCACGGTTATGTACGCCGGCCAGGTTATCGAGCAGGCGCCCACCAAGGAGCTGCTCACTAACCCGATCCACGAGTACACCCGCGGTCTTCTGGGTTCCGTTCTGTCCATCGAGAGCGGTTCGGGCCGCCTGCACCAGGTGCCCGGCGCCGTTCCGAGTCCGCGCGATTTCCCCAAGGGCGATCGCTTCGCGCCCCGCTCGAGCCATCCGCGTATTGGCCTGGACACCCGTCCGGTCTTCAAGCGCGTGCCCGGCACCGAGCACTTCTATTCCGAGCTCCCCGACGAGGTGCTCAAGGCAAATGGTTTGACCCCTCACGCGGAGGTGATGTAGATGAGCGAGACCGCAGTCAACGGCGTCGAGCCGATCATCTTCCTTGATGACGTCCACGTCACCTTTAGGACCCGTACCGGCTCGATTCTGCACCCCAACCTGGTTCACGCCGTCCAGGGTGTAACGATTAAGCTCATGCCCGGTCAGACGATCGGCATCGTCGGCGAGTCCGGTTGCGGTAAGTCCACCACCGCCAACGTCATGTGCGGCCTGCAGGCCCCCACGAGCGGCAAGGTCTACTTTAAGGGCAAGGACGTTACCAAACGTACCGCCGAGGACCGTCGCCACATGGGTCGCGTCATCTCGGTCGTGTTCCAGAACCCGGCCACGGCGCTCAACCCCCGCATGGTCGTTCGCGAGCAGCTGCTCGACCCCATGCGCGTCCACAACCTGGGTACCGAGGCCGAGCAGGAGAAGCGCGTCAAGGAGCTCCTGGAGCTCACCGGTCTGCCCAGCTCCGCCGCCGAGGTTCTTCCCGGTCAGCTTTCGGGCGGCCAGCGTCAGCGCGTCGCAATTGCCCGTGCCCTGTCGCTGAACCCCGATGCCATCATCGCCGACGAGCCCACCTCGGCTCTGGACGTTTCGGTCCGCGCGCAGATTCTGAACCTGCTGACCGACCTTAAGAAGGAGCTCGGCCTGGCCATGGTGTTCATCAGCCATGACATCCAGACGGTCCGCTATATCTCTGACGACATCATCGTTATGAATGGCGGCAAGATCGTCGAGCAGGGCGAGGCCAAGCAGGTCTTCCAGCACCCCCAGGACCCCTACACCAAGATGCTGCTCGGCGCTGCGCCGTCGCTGCTGCATCCCAAGCTCGGCGAGTAGCCTCGCTTTCCCTCCCGTGCGCCCGGTTCCCTTGCCGGGCGCACCTCCGTTGCGAATTCGAAAGGTTGGGTTCACGAGCCATGCCAAGTGCTCAGGAGCTACAACATCAATTTGGTGGATATCGAGGCGCCATGCCCCGTCCATCAGATTTCGATCTCTTTTGGAAGGATCGCATGGCCGAGGCCGACGCCGTCGGGCTTGACTATGCGATCGAGACGGTATCGGTCGCCGATGCCGCGACCTGCCAGCTTTTCGACCTCTGGTATACCGGCATGTGTGGCGCGCGCCTGCATGCCAAGTACCTTAAACCTGTCTCGGACGAGCCCGTGCCATTGGTACTTCAGTTCCATGGGTATCCGGGTGCAAGCCGCAGCTGGTTTGAGCAGGCGTCGTTTGCGGGCATGGGCATGGCACTCATCGCCCTCGACTGCCCCGGCCAAGGAGGTCCCTCCGAGGACATTGGTGGATTTGAGGGTACAACGGTTGCCGGTCATATCGTCGCCGGCATCGACGGCGACCCGGCCAACCTCTACTATGTCCGCATGCATCAAGATATTCGCATCCTGTGCCGCATCGTTCGCGAGCTCGAGGGCATCGATCTTGCGCGTGTGTTTGTGAACGGCGCGTCGCAGGGCGGCGGTTTGGGCATTGCGACCTGCGCGCTTAACAGCGAGCTTATCAATCGTGCCGCCATCCTCTATCCCTTCCTGTCAGATTTCCGCCTAGTCTGGGATTTGGATGCCGACGACATTGCCTACGAGGGCCTGCGCTATTGGTCTCGCTGGTTTGACGAGGACTCGACTCGTATTGACGAAGCCTATGCCAAGCTGGCGTACTTCGATTCCAAGAACTTTGCCCCTATGGTCAAATGCCCCGTGCTGTTTGGCACCGGCACAGCCGATATCGTCTGTCCGCCAGCGACGCAGTTTGCGGTCTATAACAACCTGACCTGCGAAAAGCGTCATGAGTTCTTTGAAGGCTTTGGCCACGAGGAGATTCAGGATTTTGACGATCTGATCATTCCGTTTTTCTGCAAGGGAGGGGAGGCTCATGTCTAAGTGCGAGAGCAATGTTGACGAGCTGATTGTCCCCGGACTCGTGGGAATTCCTGGAACGGTTTCGTCAAGGCTCGCAGAATATCGGGACTGGCGCGGTGATGTCCAAGCAGATGTTTCTGATTTAGAGACATGCGCTTCGAATCTTGAGATTCAAGGCCTGGCCATTACGGCGATTGATTTTGTTAACCCCTGCGCCCGTTACTCGGAGGTTTCCTTTGAGCTCGGTGACGATGCGATTCACGCTCGTTTGATCGAGCCTGTCGGTCGTGCCCGAGTATCTGAGCGCGTGCCGCTGTGCCTGATGTTCCACGACATCGATCGGCCTGTGCGCGGCTGGCATCACATGACGAGATTTGCCGCCATGGGGTATGCCGTCCTCGCGCTGGATGACGATGTTGCTGGTGCGGACGACCTGCGGCGGGGGATTTCTTCGCCCGCTTTTGTCGAGCGCGTCCGTTGGGGCTGCGCGTTGGCGAAGGTCGCGCGCAATCTTGATGGCATGGACCCCGACCGCATCTTTGCATGGGGCGAGGGCCTTGGCGGCGGAGTCGCGCTGGCGGTTTCTGCTCTGGACGAGCGGGGCCTTGCCTGCACGGCGGTTGCCAATCCAATTCCCGGTGGTCTCGAGGCTCTGTCGTCTCGGGTGCGCGGATCGGTGCTCATGGGCACATCGCTTATGGATGCCGTGAGCGATCCCAAGGGCCAGTTTGCCGTGTTCAACGGTCTTGAGTGTGACCGGAGGCATATCATCTATGCCAAATACGCTCACGAGCGCATCAATGCGTTCGAAAACGAAGTCGTCGACTTCTTTAACCAAACGTTCTACCCGTGTTCTTTGGCCTAGACGGCCTGGACACTGCCAACAAGAGTGGGTGGCATAGGGTCGCCCGCCAGACAACTAAGGAGATTCTTGTGGCAACTCAGAAATTCACCGGCGTTATCCCTCCCGTCGTTGTTCCCGATACCGAAGACCACCAGCTCGACGTTGCCTCCTTTGAGCGCAGCATCAACCGCATGATCGATGCCGGCGTCGATGGCCTGTTCTTCCTGGGCTCCTCGGGCGAGGTCGTCTTCTCCACCGACGAGCGCCGTCGTCAGATCATCGCCGAGGCCGTCCGTATCGTCGATCACCGCGTGCCTGTTCTGGTCGGCATCATCGACACCGAGACCGAGCGCATGATCGAGCACGGCAAGGTCGCTCAGGAGCTGGGCGCCGATGCGCTTGTCGCCACCTGCCCGTTCTATGCCCTGCAGGGCATGACCGAGGTCGAGGAGCACTTCCGCATCCTGCATGAGGAACTCGACCTGCCCATCTTCGCCTACGACATCCCCGTGTGCGTCCACACCAAGCTCCCCTGGAAGCTCCTTGCCAAGCTCGGCGCCGAGGGCGTTCTGGCCGGCGTCAAGGATTCCTCGGGTGATGACATTTCGTTCCGCTACCTCGTCCAGGAGAACGAGAAGAACGGCCATCCGATGAGCATTCTCACCGGTCACGAGGTTGTTGTCGACGGCGCCTACCTCGGTGGCGCCGACGGTTCCGTCCCGGGTCTCGCCAACGTTGAGCCCGAGGGCTACGTGCGTCAGTGGAAGGCCGCTCAGGCTGGTGACTGGGCTACCGTCAAGGCCGAGCAGGATCGCCTCAACGAGATTTCGCACATCTGGGATGTCACCTCGGGCGTCCAGGGCTATGCCGGTGGCGTCGGCGCCTTCAAGACCGCTATGAACCTCATGGGTATCTTCGACAGCCCGACCATGCCGCGCCCGGTGAAGGCCATGACCGGCGAGAACGTCGAGGCGATTAAGAAGGTCCTCCAGGACAACGGTCTCCTGTAAAGCTTCCCCAGGCACCCGATCTTGGGGCTCAAGTGGTCGGGCGTGACCCATTAGGTCAACGCCCGACCACTTTCACCCCAACCTCGGGCACCTGGGAAACCTTTACTGAGTTGCGGCGATAACACCGCCTTCATTTCCTGTAGTTGTTTTTATCTCCTAAGGAGAGCGACATGGAGAACAAGTACGTCTGCTCTGTCGATATCGGCGGAACTAAGATCGCGACTGCCATCATGGAGTACCCGGCTGACGGCAGCGTGCCCCATCCCGTTTTTGAGGCCGAGGTTCCTACCGAGGCCCAGGAGGGCGGCGAGGCCGTCTTCCAGCGTATCGAGGCGTCCATCAAGGCTGCTCTCGAGGCGAATCCCGATGTCGAGGTCCTTGGCGTCGGTATCGGTGCCGCTGGCGTCGTCGATCCCAAGACGGGCGCCATCGCGTATGCCAACGAGATCATGCCCGGCTGGTCCGGCGTTCAGTTGGGGCCGCGTCTGCGCGAGGACCTCGGTCTTCCCGTTGCCGTCGTAGGCGACGTGCAGGCTCATGCTCTGGGCGAGGCCCACTGGGGCGTCGGCAAGGGCAAGTTCTCCGTCTTGTGTCTTGGCATCGGTACGGGCATCGGCGGCGCATATGTCGAGAACGGCCGCGTGATGCAGGGCTTCCATGGTGCTGCCGGCCATATGGGCCACATCGAGTGCTCGGCTGCCGCCGGCATTCCCTGCGCCTGCGGGCGTTCCGGCCATCTGGAGTCGGTTGCTTCGGGCACTTCCATTGGTCGAATGTACGATGAGCGTTTTGGCCGCGTCGACCCCAGCCGTCCTTCGGTCGGTCGCGATGTGAACGACCTGTGCCGTGCGGGCGACGCAAAGGCGACCGAGGTCATCCATGACGCCGGCTTTGCGCTGGGTGCCAGCTTGGGCTCGCTCGCTAACATCCTGGACCCTGAGGTCATCGTGCTTTCGGGCGGCGTGATTCACCAAGGTTCCGATTGGCGTTCGCAGACGTGGAAGGATTCGGTGCACGAGGGCTATGCCAGCCAGGCGCTCGATCCGCTTCAGAACACACCGATCCTCATCGGTTCTCTGGAGGGCGACGCGCCGCTTATCGGTGCCGCCGAACACCTTCTTGCGTCGGTGAAGTAAACATCACTACCAAGTGCGCCTTCTGAGGTGCCGCAGATTGACGTGAAAGAGGAGCGAAGCGTACTTCGGTACGCGAGCGACGGTTTGAACGTCAAGGTGCGGTGTCTCAGAAGGCTGTTTTGAGAAAGGTTGAGTCGAACATGACCGTTGATCCTTTGATCCAGTCCCTGAAGGGCAAGCTCATCGTGAGCGTTCAGGCGTATATGGGCGAGCCGCTTCGTACGCCCGAGACCATGGCGCAAATGTCTCGCGCTTGCGAGCTCGGCGGCGCCGCCGCCATTCGCTGCCAGGGCCTTGCCGACATTGCCGCCATTAAGGGTCGCTGTGAGGTTCCCGTCATCGGCCTGTGGAAGGATGGGCACGAGGGCGTTTACATCACGCCGACGCTGCGTCACGCTCGCGCCTGCGTTGCTGCCGGTGCCGATATCGTGGCGATCGACGCCACCGATCGTCCGCGCCCCGATGGCAAGACGGTCGAGGATACCTTCCGCCCGCTGCACGAGGAGGGTGTGCTCCTGATGGCGGATTGTGCCACCATCGAGGATATTCGCCGTGCTGTTGATATGGGCTTTGACCTGGTATCCACCACGCTTTCTCACGGCGTCGCCGCCATCGACTGCACCATGGCCGATGGCCCCGACCTGCCGCTCCTGCGTCAGGCGACTGAGGAATTCCCCGGCCTTCCCATCATTTGTGAGGGTCGCGTGCATACGCCCGAGGAGGCTCGCGCCGCGATCGATGCTGGCGCCTGGGCCGTTGTCGTCGGCACCGCCATCACGCACCCCACGAGTATTACAAGTTGGTTCAAGGCTGCGCTTGAGGCGTAAGACAGACCTCGTATCCGCTCGGGGCGGTATACTCAATATAGGCAATTGACCGCGCGGGATCCGGGTTGCTGGGTCCCGCGCTTGTTTTCGGGAGGCAGCACATGCAAAAGGGAGATGCCATGGATGCGGCGGAGCGCTCGGAGCGCATCCCCGATATCGTCATCATCACCGGAATGTCCGGATCGGGCCGAACGCAGGCCATGCATGTGTTCGAGGACATGGGCTATTTTTGCATCGACAACTTGCCTCCGCGTCTGATCGCCCAGCTTGCCGAACTCGTCGGCATCAATACGGGCGTGGGCAGGCATCTTGCCGTCACCTGTGACCTGCGCAGCCAGGGCTTGTTCGATGAGCTGCTCGATGCCGTTGCCGCACTCGAGGAGCGGGAGATGAGCTGTGACATCGTGTTTCTCGAGGCCTCTGACGAGGTGCTGATCCGTCGTTATAGCGAAAACCGCCGCCGCCACCCCATTGCCAAGCCGGGGGAGACTACGGCCGATGCGATTCAGCGCGAGCGCCTGCAGCTGCAGGGTGTGCGCGATCGAGCCGATATGATTATCGATACGAGCCGCTTGCGCACTTCTGCTCTGCGCAATAAATTGCGCATGGCGTTCTCCGAGCTGTCCGACCAGCAGCTCATGGACGTTCACGTGTTCTCGTTTGGCTTTAAGCACGGCATGCCCGTCGAGGCGGACATTATGATCGACGTTCGCTTCCTGCCCAATCCGTTCTACGATCCCGAGATGCGCACCATGACCGGTCTCGATAAGAAAGTCTCTGACTTTGTTTTGGACCATCCCAAGACCCAGGAGTTCTGGAAGGCTTGGACGCAGCTGCTCGATACGGTCATGCCCGGCTATATCGCGGAGGGCAAGCCACAGCTTTCTATTGCCATCGGCTGCACGGGCGGTCAACACCGCAGCGTTGCCATCGCCGAGGCCACGGCACGTTATTTGGAAGGCGCCCAATATCACGTGAGCATTTCCCATCGCGACCTGTCGCGCGCCAACACGAAAGCATAGGTCTGCATGTCGTTTACCGCCGAGGTGCGTGACGAGCTCGCGCGCTGCGAACCCGAATGTGAATACTGCGATTTGTCGACGCTTGCCGCCCTGACGCGTGTGAGCGGTACACTTTCGCTGGCCGGCTCCGGGCGGTATCGTTTGACGGTCGCGACCGAGACGGGTGCCGTCGCGCGCACGATGATCACACTGACGCATCGCATCCTTAAGCTCAAAACGGAATTCACCGTTCGTAAATCGGTCTTGCATAAGGTCCGTAACTATCTCATTACCCTGCCCGTTCAGCCCGACCTGGACAAGGCTCTGGTGCTGCTGGGCATTCTCGACCGCAGGGGAGGGCTCGTCGCTGGTGTTCCCCGGCACATCGTTGCCCGTCCCTGCTGCAGGCTTGCCTACATCCGCGGCGCGCTCATCGCCGGCGGTTTCGTGGCCGATCCACGCGGCGATTTTCATTTGGAGATTGCGGTGCAGGGCGAGCAGTATGCCCGGGGGCTTTGCGATCTATTGGAGCAGATTGGGGTCCATGCGCGCGTTAACGCGCGGCGCGGATCCTTTGCCGTCTACATTAAGAGCGCCGAGGAGATCGAGCAGCTTCTAAAGCTGGTCGGCGCCAAGCGCAGCGTTGCCGAGATCGAGGAAGCGCGCGCGGTCAAATTGGTTAAGAACGACGTAAACCGTCGCGTGAATGCCGAGCTGGCCAATCAGACCAGAAGTGCGGGTGCCGCCCAGCATCAGCTTGCGTTGATCGATGAGCTCGAACAGCGGGGTTTGCGCGACACGCTTCCGGACGCCTTGGCGGTCTTTTGCGACCTGCGCGAGCGCTATCCTGATCTGTCACTGCGCGATCTGGGGGAGATGGCTGACCCTCCCTTGTCGAAGTCGGCCCTCTACCATCGAGTTTTGAGGCTTGAAAAGCTCATTGAAGCAAACAGGTAGTTGAGCGAAACTGCTTATATAGGGATTGAACTGCTGTTTTACTCTTTAAAACGTTTTAACGTAAATTTGATTTTCAATTTCGAGCATTCTCGTGAAATTCAAGTCAAAAAAAAGGTATATTAGGCGAGTGGTTAGTTTGTGGGCCTCAACGGCGGGCGCTGTAGCTCGCGGGGGCCTTACGAAAGGAGACACAATGGCAGTAAAGGTTGCTATTAACGGCTTCGGTCGCATCGGTCGTCTGGCTTTCCGTCAGATGTTCGGTCATGAGGGCTCCGAGATCGTCGCTATCAACGACCTCACCTCTCCCGATATGCTCGCTTACCTGCTGAAGTACGACTCCACGCAGGGCAACTACGCTCGCGATCACGAGGTCGTTGCTGGCGAGGATTCCATCACCGTTGACGGCAAGGAGATCAAGATCTACAAGGAGGCCGACGCCAACAACCTGCCTTGGGGCGACCTCGACGTCGACGTCGTTCTCGAGTGCACCGGCTTCTACACCAGCAAGGCTAAGGCTCAGGCCCACATCAACGCTGGCGCCAAGAAGGTCGTCATCTCCGCTCCGGCCGGCAGCGATCTGCCCACCATCGTGTACAACGTCAACCATGAGACGCTGACCGCTGAGGACAACATCATCTCCGCTGCTTCCTGCACCACCAACTGCCTTGCCCCGATGGCCAAGGGTCTCAACGACTTCGCTCCCATCGTGTCCGGCATCATGACCACCATCCACGCCTTCACCGGCGACCAGATGCCGCTCGACGGCCCGCAGCGCAAGGGCAACTTCCGTCGCTCTCGCGCCTGCTCCGAGAACATCGTCCCGAACACCACGGGCGCTGCCAAGGCCATCGGCCTGGTTCTCCCCGAGCTCAACGGCAAGCTCATCGGTGCCGCCCAGCGCGTCCCGACGCCGACCGGCTCGCTGACCAACCTCTACGCCGTCGTTGACAAGAAGGTCACCGTCGACGAGGTCAACGCTGCCATGAAGGCCTACGCCGAGACCATCCCCGATACCTTCGCCTACAACGAGGACCAGATCGTCTCCCGCGACATCGTCGGCGAGACCCACGGCTCCATCTTCGACGCCACGCAGACCATGTGCTCTGACCTCGGCAACGGCCAGACCCTCGTTCAGGTCACCTCTTGGTACGACAACGAGAACTCCTACACCTCTCAGATGGTCCGCACCATCAAGTACTTCGAGAAGTTCGTTGCTTAATTTAGCTTTTAGCGAATAGCTCGTTGAGCGTCTAAAGAAGGGCGCGGCCTTATAGGGCTTACACCCTAGGGTCGCGTCCTTTTTATAAGAAATCGTCTGCCGTAATGGAAGGCAGACACGTACGAAAGGTAGAAGCAAACATGGCCTTTACCAAGAAGACCGTCCGCGACATCGATGTCGACGGCAAGCGCGTTCTCGTCCGCGTTGACTTCAACGTGCCTATCAAGGATGGAGTCGTTGGCGACACCACCCGTATCAAGGCTGCCCTGCCCACCATCAACTATCTCGTTGAGCACAACGCTCGCGTCATCCTCATGAGCCACCTCGGCCGTCCCGATGGCACCGGCTTCCAGCCCGAGCTGTCCCTCGAGCCCGTCGCCAAGAAGCTCGCCGAGCTCTCTGGTCTCGACGTTGCCTTTGTCGCAGACACTTACGGCGAGAAGGCTGCCGAGGCCGTCGCTGCCGTCGAGCCGGGCAAGGTTCTCGTTCTCGAGAACGTCCGCTTCGATAAGCGTGAGAAGAAGAACGACCCCGAGATCGCTAAGAAGCTCGCTTCCTATGGTGACGTCTTCGTTCTCGATGCCTTCGGCACCGCTCACCGCGCCCAGGGTTCCGTCGTGGGCCCCGCCGCTTACCTGCCTGCCGTCGCTGGCTTCCTGCTCGAGAAGGAGGTCGACACGCTGACCGGCATTTTCGCCGAGCCCGAGCGCCCCTTCGTCGCTATCGTCGGCGGTTCCAAGGTTTCCTCCAAGATCGGCGTTCTCGATCACCTCATCGACTCCGCTGACACCCTGATTATCGGTGGCGGCATGGCCTACACCTTCTTCCTGGCTCAGGGCCTGTCCGTTGGCCAGTCCCTCAAGGAAGAGGACTGGGTCGAGCGCGCCGGCGAGATGCTCAAGAAGGCCGAGGAGAAGGGCGTCAAGATCCTGCTCCCCATCGACAACCGCGTTGCCGATCACTTTGGCGAGGACGCTGTCCCCGAGGTTGTCGCTTCCGACGCTATCCCCGACGATCGTGAGGGTATGGACATCGGCCCCAAGACCGAGGAGCTTTACGCCGAGGCCGTCAAGGGTGCCAAGACCGTGTTCTGGAATGGCCCCATGGGCGTCTTCGAATTCGATAACTTCGCTCACGGCACCCAGGCTATCGCCGAGGCTGTCGCCGAGGCTGACTGCACCTCGATCATCGGCGGTGGTGACTCTGTCGCAGCTGTCAACAAGTTCAACCTGGCCGACAAGATGAGCTGGATCTCCACCGGTGGTGGCGCTTCCATGGAGCTCGTCGAGGGTAAGGCCCTGCCCGGAGTGGAGGCGCTTCTCGATGCCTAATCGCACCCTTCTTATCGCTGGTAACTGGAAGATGAACAACGACGTCGCCGAGGCCGCCAAGCTCGCCGACGAGCTGGCTCAGGCTCTGCCCGAGGTTCCGGCTGGCGTCGAGGTGCTCGTCTGCCCTCCGACCATCGACATCACCACGGTTCATGACCGCATTCAGGCTGCCCCCATCGCCCTCGGTGCACAGAACGTGTACTGGGAGGCCAAGGGTGCCTTCACCGGTGAGTCTTCTTGCGACATGCTCAAGTCCGCTGGCTGCACCTACTGCATCATCGGTCACTCCGAGCGTCGCGACTACTTCCACGAGACCGACGAGGACCAGAACAAGAAGGCTAAGGCTCTCGTTGCCGCCGGTCTTGTTCCCGTCTTCTGCTGCGGCGAGTCCCTTGAGGTCCGCGAGGCTGGCACCTATGTCGAGCACGTCGTGAACCAGGTCAAGGCTGGCCTTGCTGGCCTTGAGATCACCTGCCCCAAGCAGGTCGTCGTCGCCTACGAGCCCATCTGGGCCATCGGCACCGGCAAGACCGCTACCGCCGAGGACGCTCAGGAGGTCTGCGGCGCTATCCGTGAGACCCTCAAGGAGATGTTCGGCGAGGAGCTCGCCAACGGCATCCGCGTTCTCTACGGCGGTTCCGCCAAGCCCGGCAACATCGCCGAGCTCGTCGCCAAGCCCGACGTTGACGGCGCCCTCGTGGGCGGCGCTTCGCTCAAGGCTGCCGACTTCGCCTCTATGGTCGTCAAGGCAGGCGAGTAGGACATATGGCACAGCGTCATCTTCCTGCACTCCTGATCATCATGGATGGTTGCGGCCTTGCTCCGGCCGATGGCGAGAACGCCGTCGCCGCTGCCAAGACGCCCTTCCTTGATAGCCTGTACGAGAAGTACCCCCACACCACGCTCGGCGCTTCGGGCGAGGACGTGGGTCTTCCCGATGGCCAGATGGGTAACTCCGAGGTGGGTCACCTCAACATCGGTGCCGGACGCATCGTGTTCCAGGAGCTTTCGCGCATCAACAACGCCATCAAGGACGGCTCCATCGCCAAGAACGAGGTTTTTGTCAAGGCTATGGACGACGTCAAGGCTGACGGTAAGACTCTCCACCTCATGGGCCTTATGAGCCCGGGCGGTGTTCATTCTCACATGAACCACGTCGAGGCTCTGGTCAAGATGGCTGCCGAGCACGGTGTCAAGACTGTTCGCGTCCACGCCTTCATGGATGGTCGCGACGTTGACCCGCAGTCCGGTGCCGGTTACATGAGTGAGTTCTGCGCCTTCCTGGCTAAGATCTCCGAGGAGACCGGTTGCGACGCTCGCGTTGCCACTGTCTCGGGCCGTTATTGGGCCATGGACCGCGATAATCGTTGGGAGCGCATCCAGCGCGCCTACGACGTCATGGTCAACGCGTCCGATGCTGATACCGACCCCGTTGCCGGTATCAAGGCCTACTACGAGAAGGATCCGCGCGGCGACGAGTTCGTCGAGCCCTTCGCTGCCCACAACGAGGGCATCCACGAGGGCGACGCGGCTATCTTTTTCAACTTCCGTCCCGACCGCGCTCGTCAGATGACCCGCGTGTTCACGGACAAGGAGTTCGACGGCTTTGAGCGCGAGCAGATCAAGCTTTCTCACTTTGTGACGATGACCGAGTACGATCCGACGTTTGACGTCGAGGTCGCCTTCCCCAAGACGTTCCCCGAGAACGTCCTGGCCGACGTTATCGCCGCCAATGGCCTGAAGCAGCTGCACACCGCCGAGACCGAGAAGTACGCCCACGTGACGTTCTTCCTCAACGGCGGCATCGAGGAGCCCAAGGAGGGCGAGGAGCGCGTGCTCGTCGCTTCCCCCAAGGTCGCTACCTACGATCTGCAGCCCGAGATGAGCGCTCCCGAGGTTACCGAGAAGCTTGTCGCCGCCATCAACGAGGATCGCGCTGATTTCTACATCGTGAACTTCGCGAACTGCGACATGGTTGGTCACACCGGTGTCTTCGACGCCGCCGTTAAGGCCGTCGAGGCTGTTGACGATGCCCTGTCCAAGGTTGTCCCGGCGATTCTCGCCAAGGGCGGCTTTGCGCTGATTACCGCCGACCACGGCAACGCCGATCACATGTTTGACGTTGCTTCCGACGGTTCCAAGCATCCGTTTACGGCTCACACCACCAACCGCGTGCCGTTCATCATCGTTGATGAGAAGGCCAAGCTCACCGGTATCGAGGACGGCCGTCTTTCCGATATCGCTCCGACCATGCTCACCATGGCTGGTATTGAGCCTTCCGCCGAGATGACGGGCCGCGTGCTCGCCACCGAGGCCTAAGAGAAAACAAATACCGTTTTCTAGTAAGGGGGTTGTCCACAACCGGACAACCCCCTTTTTGGTATTTCTGCCATTTCCACCCCGTCCTTGAGTGGCAGGTAGGGGAGAGCGGGGGATTGTGGTACAGTACTGGAGTTTGAACTGTTCTATTAAGGAGCTTATCTATGGGTCCGTTCCAGATTCTTCTGTTTGTCGTTTGGGCTGTCTCTGCCGTGGCGCTGACGATTCTCGTCCTGATGCATTCCGGTAAGGGCACCGGCGTTTCGGATATGATCGCTAGCTCGTTGTACAACTCCAGCTCTGCCACGGGCGTCATGGAGCAGAACCTCGATCGCTTGACGGTAATTATGGCCGTTGTTTTTGCCGTGTGCGTCGTCCTGTGCATGTTCTTCTTCCCGCAGGGTATCGTCGGCTACTAAGCATCGGCGTATATACGATTTCAATGGGTCTCGCAGGTGCGGGACCCTTTTTGTTTACATATTTGTAACAGAGTCAAAATATCCCCACATACTTCGCCCAACTAAAGAAATTCTCGACCGTTAACCGGAATTAGCCCCAAATCGTGCATAAAATGCGCTACTGTATTGCGAAACGTTGGTCCGTTGTGCATAACCAGCCATAGCAGCGGGCGGCGTTTTGATGGTTCGGATCGGATTGTCTCGACATATGTCCGACTGAACATTTCTTTGTCCTATCTCATAAGGAGGATGGCATGGCTGATTCTATGTTCCACCAGCCCGTTATGGGTCGTCGCGCCTTTGTTGGCGGCACCCTCGCTGCGAGCTCCATGGCTTTTCTTGCCGCATGCGGCAAGAAGGGCGGCGACGCTTCCGGTTCTGAGTCCGGTTCGACGCTGAACTTCTACATCAACAACCCGGTCTGCATCGACCCCTACAATGTCCAGGAGGACCAGGGCACTCAGGTCGAGTACCAGCTCTTTGACGCTCTGACCTCTTATGACGCCGAGAAGGGCGAGATCGTTCCGCTGGCTTGCGAGTCCTTTGAGGCCAACGACGACGCCACCGAGTTTACCTTCAAGATCAAGAAGGCCAAGTTCCACAACGGTGACGACGTTACCTCCAAGTCCTTCAAGCTCGGTTGGGAGCGTCTGGTCAACACCAAGTCGGCCATCGCTACCGAGTACGGCCCTTCCGAGGTCTCCTATCACCTTTCCATGGTCGAGGGCTATGACGACCTGCTTGCCGGTAACGCTACTGAGCTCAGCGGTGTTACCTGCCCCGACGATGAGACCCTCGTCGTCAAGCTGTCTTCCGCTTACGCCGACTTCCCCTTCGTCGCCTCTCACCCGGCTCTGGCCCCGGTTCCCGAGTGCGCCGAGTCCGATGTCAAGAGCTTCTACCTTGCACCGGTCGGTAACGGCCCGTTCATGATGGACGGCAAGTGGGAGGATGGTCAGGAGATCAACCTCAAGAAGTTCGACGATTACTATGGCGACAAGGCCAAGATCGATGGCATCCACTTCCAGGTCATCAAGGACATGGAGACCGCTTACAAGGAGTTCCAGGCCGGTAACCTCGATGTCTGCGACGTTCCCGTTGCTCAGATCGACGCTGCCAAGAAGGATCGCGGCGTGTCCAAGGACGGCTACACCATGGGTGACGGCGAGCGCATGCTGCTCGGCGCCGAGCCTTCCACCTACTACCTGACCTGCAACAACACGGCCGAGCCGTTCAACAACGCCGACCTGCGCAGGGGTATCTCCCTGGCCATCAACCGTGAGGCCATCTGCAAGACCATCTTCAAGGGCACCCGTACCCCTGCCGACGGCATTGTTCCTCCGGGCATCGATGGCTACAAGGAGGGCGCATGGGAGTTCTGCGCTTACGACGTCGACAAGGCTAACGAGTACCTCGACAAGGTTGCTCCCGCTGGTGCTAACGGCGATCGTGGCATTAACGTGACTCTGTCCTACAACCAGGACGGTGGCCACAAGGAGATCATGGAGTCCATCATCGGCGACCTCGCCAAGGTTGGCGTTACCGCTGTCTCCGATACCCCCGAGTGGTCTGCCCTGCTCGAGCAGTATCAGAACTTTAACTATCAGTTCGGTCGTCTGGGCTGGATTGCCGACTACCCGATCATGGACAACTTCCTGTATCCGCTGTTCCACTCCGACTCCCTCGGTGGCGACAACCGCTCTGGTTACAACAACCCCGAGTTCGACGCCAAGGTCGACGAGGCCCGTACCACGGTTGACGACGAAGAGCGCGTCGCTAAGATGCAGGAGGCCGATGCAATGGTCGCTGCCGACTGCCCGGTCATCCCGGTGATGTTCTACACGCACACCATCGCCGGCTCCGATCGCATCAAGCACCTCTATGTCGATCCGCAGAAGCACGCCGATCTGGGTACCGCTGAGCTCGCCTAAGAGTTTGCAGCTTCCGTGAGGGTCAAGTATTTACGTAGACCTCATGGGAAACATACAGTTCTCCCTAACCTGGGGTAAACTGGCTGATGGTAATTTTGGGATGCCGGTCTGGCGATCGGCATCCCATTTAGGTTAATCCCTAGATAGGGGAGTGGTATGGGTAAGTACATCGTTAAACGTGTGCTTCAGTTCATCCCGGTGTTTTTGGGCGTTACGCTGATTTTGTTCGCCCTCCAGAATATCGTGCCGGGAGATCCGATCAAGCTGATCGGTGGAGACAAGGCTCTGTCCCCCGAGGTGGAGCTTCAGCTTCGCGTCCGCTATCACCTGGTCCAGTCGGACGAGGACGGCAACGCGATCCTTGACGAGAACGGCGACCCCGTTCAAACGTCGCTCGTGGACCGTTACTTGTATTACATGAACGGCCTGCTTCATGGCGATCTGGGCAATTCGTATCAGCGCAAGCTGCCGGTTGCGGAAATCTTTGCCCAGAAGTATCCGTATACGGTCAAACTTGCCGCGTGCGCCATCGTGCTCGAGGCAATCATGGGTATCGGTGCGGGTATCATTTCGGCGGTAAAGCGTTATTCCTTCTGGGATATTTTGGTAACGCTCACCACGTCGATCCTCGTTGCCGTCCCGGCCTTCTGGCTCGGTATGTTGCTGCAACTGTTCTTTGGCGTCATTCTCAAGGACGCCACGGGCGGTGCATTCTCCATGCCGATCTCGGGTGCCGGCGGTGCCAGCTCTCAGTATCAGGATTGGATGCACTATGTGCTTCCGACCATTACGCTGGCTTCGGTTTCGACCGCTTATGCTGCCCGCATTATGCGCTCGCAGCTGCTTGACGTCATGAACCAGGATTACATTCGTACGGCAAAAGCCAAGGGTCTCTCCAATCGCGCGATCATCATCAAGCATGCGCTTAAGAATGCACTCATCCCCGTCGTTACCTATATTGGTGTCGACTTTGGCGGCATGCTTTCGGGCGCCATCCTGACCGAGACGGTCTTCAACTGGCCCGGTATCGGCTATGAGGTCTATCGCGCCATTAGCATGCGTGACTGGCCCATCGTTATGGGCGGCGTTACGCTCATCGTCGTCGTCGTCATGGTGATCAACCTGCTCGTCGACATTAGCTATGCATTCCTCGACCCGCGCATCCGCCTTGGCGGTCCGTCGGATAAGGCCTAAGGGAGGTACGTCTCATGCAGGAAACTGATTCTCAGTCTCAGGAGCAGGCTACCGCCACCAAGGCCGCATCTGCTCCCGCCAAGTCCCGCACGCTGTGGGGCGACGCTTTTAAGCGTCTTCGTAAGAACAAGCTCGCCGTTATCGGTGTCTGCTGGATCATCATCGTCGTTGTGGTTGCCCTGACCGCAGATCTGTGGGCTAAGCCCTGGCTCGGTTCGCCGACGGCTTCCGACTCAACCACCATGGCCCAGACGTCGCTGATGGCTCCGTGTGCAGAGCACCCGTTTGGCACCGACGCCCTTGGTCGTGACATTCTCGTCCGCGTTATCTACGGTGCACGTGTTTCGCTTTCCGTCGGTATTATGGCCACTGCGATCTCCACGGTGATTGGTCTGGTCATGGGTGCCCTAGCCGGTTTCTACGGCGGCATCTGGGATACGATCATCATGCGCTGCGCGGATATCTTCCTGGCATTCCCGTACGTGCTTTTCGTTGTCGCCATGATCGCCGTTATCGGCCGTGGTCTTCAGAACGTCTTTTTTGCCATCGGCATTCTCGGCTGGCCTTCGATTGCGCGCGTCTTCCGCTCTGCAATCTTGACGGTCAAGGAAAACGATTATGTTGACGCTGCGCGCGCGATGGGTGCATCTGATGCTCGTATCGTCGTGCGTCACATCTTCCCGAACTCCGTCGCCTCCATCGTGGTCTACGCGACCATGAACATTGGTGGCGCCATTCTGACCGAGTCCGCTCTGTCCTTCCTCGGCATGGGCGTTATTCCGCCTACGCCTTCGTGGGGCTCCATGATTCAGGACGGTCAGCAGTATCTTCTGACTGCCCCCTGGATGATGATCATGCCCGGTCTGGCAATTCTCTCGACGGTGCTCGCCTTCACCCTGCTGGGTGACGGTCTGCGCGACGCCCTCGACGTCAAGATGAAGGACGCATAAGGATGAAGAAGAACAAGAACTATGTGGACCTGAAGGACCAGCCGGTTCCCGAGGGCCAGCATCTGCTCGAGGTCGATGACCTTAAGATGTATTTCCACACCGAGGATGGCGTTGTTCGCGCTGTCGACGGTGTCTCCTACACGCTCGATCGCGGCGAGACCCTGGGCGTCGTCGGTGAGTCCGGCTCCGGTAAGTCCGTGACCGCCATGACCATCATGGGTCTTATCTCGATGCCTCCGGGAAAGATCGAGGGCGGCGACGTTCGCTATCGCGGTCGTTCTATCCTCGAGATGACCGAGGAAGAGATGCAGCACATTCGCGGTAACGACATCGCGATGATCTTCCAGGATCCTATGACCTCCTTGAACCCGGTCTATAAGATCGGCAAGCAGGTGGGCGAGGGTCTTCGTCTGCACCGCGGCTACTCCAAGCAGGAGGCGCTCAAGCGTGCCACCGAGCTTTTGGACCTCGTTGGTATTCCCGAGCCCGAGAAGCGCGTCAATGAGTATCCGCACCAGTTCTCTGGCGGTATGCGTCAGCGCGTCATGATTGCCATGGCTCTTGCCTGCGATCCCGATATTTTGATTGCCGACGAGCCCACGACTGCCCTGGACGTTACCATTCAGGCTCAGATTATTGAGCTTATGCAGGAAATGCAGGAGAAGAACGGCAACGCCATCATCATGATCACCCATGACCTGGGCGTTGTCGCTGATATGGCCGACAAGATTATGGTTATGTACGCCGGCCGTCCCGTCGAGTTCGGTACTGCTGAGGAAATCTTCTACGAGAGCCGCCACCCCTACACCTGGGGCCTTATCCGCTCCATCCCGGAGCAGGCCATCGATGAGAAGAAGCCGCTTACGCCGATTCACGGCAACCCGCCTTCGCTCATGAACCTGCCCGAGGGCTGCGTGTTCTCGCCTCGTTGCCCCTATGCGACGGATAAGTGCCGCAAGCAGCGCCCCGAGCGTTTTGTTACCGAGTCTGGTCACTATTCTGCGTGCCACTACGCTGGCGACCCCGAGTTCCTCAAGAACGCTCCTGTGACGTCCCGTACGCGCAAGGATTCCAAGAAGGGAGGCGAGGCGTAATGGCAGATACCAACGAGCGTACTCCGCTGCTGAAGGTCGAGCACCTCTCTAAGGAGTTCCCCGCTGAGTCCGGCATGTTCGCCAAGCGCTTCTCCAAGCGTGTCGTCTCTGCTGTAAATGACATCTCTTTTGAGATTTATCCTGGCGAGACCTTCGGTCTGGTTGGCGAGTCTGGTTGCGGTAAGTCCACCACGGGCCGTACTATCATGCGCCTGACCAAGCCGACCGCCGGTAAGGTGTTCTTCCAGGGTAAAGATGTTGCCGAGATGAGCAAGCATGAGATCAAGGACATGCGTCGCGAGATGCAGTTTATCTTCCAAGATCCTTATGCTTCGCTCAACCCTCGTATGACCATCGGTGAGATCGTCTCCGAGCCCATGACCATTCACGGCGTGGGCACCAAGGAGGAGCGCATTGACCGCGTCCGCGAGCTTCTCGACGTTGTCGGACTGAACCCCGAGCACATCAACCGTTATCCTCATGAGTTCTCCGGCGGTCAGCGTCAGCGTGTCGGCATCGCCCGCGCGTTCGCTTTGAAGCCCAAGCTGATCATCTGCGACGAGCCGGTTTCCGCTTTGGATGTGTCCATTCAGGCCCAGGTTCTGAACCTGCTAAAGGAACTCCAGGACAAGTTCGGTACCGCGTATCTGTTTATCGCTCACGACCTGTCCGTCGTGCAGCACATTTCCGATCGCGTTGCCGTTATGTATCTGGGTAAGATGGTTGAGGTTTCGGACTGGAAGACGCTCTATAGCGAGCCTCACCATCCGTACACGCAGTCGCTGCTGTCTGCCGTGCCGGTTCCCGATCCGGATATCCAGAAGACCCGTAAGCGCATCATCCTCGCCGGCGATCCGCCGTCACCGCTGGATCCGCCGACCGGCTGCCGTTTCCACACGCGCTGCCCGATCGCTCAGGGCATCTGCTCCGAGAAGCTGCCTGAGTTTAAGGAAGTCGCTCCGGGCCACTGCTGTGCCTGCCACTTCGCGGAGCCGTTCCCGATCAAGGAATCGCACATCGACCTGTAGTCGGTTGTTTGTCCGGGCCCGCCCTGGTGTTACTTTTCAGAACGTCCTCGGACATGCAAGAAACCCCCGCTGCGCACTTCGTGCGGCGGGGGTTTCTTGCGTCCTGACGCTCCTATTTGGCAAGGTGTTTTTTAGAATCCATTTTGCGCTCGGCCTCGAAGGCCTGCCTGTCCCAATCGA
>NZ_JBCOTQ010000017.1:0-5433 GCF_040920445.1 Collinsella aerofaciens
CATCTATACCTCGATATCCGCACTTCGTCACGCCGGATACGAAATCGACTATAAGCGCGGCGTGGGCTATCGGCTCCTCACCCGCCCGCTTGCCGACGAAGAGATCATACGGCTCCACGGCATGGTCATGCGCAACCGATCGACGCCCATAGCCATTCGAAAGAGCATGGCGCAGCACCTGGTCGCCATGGCGAGCGCCGATGTTCGCGACTATCTCGATATGCCCGAACCGGCACCGGCCGCCAACGACGCACCCGTCAAGACAACGCGTCCGCACGCCAAGCGTATCGACACGTGCGAGCTCATCGAACAGGCCATCGACCATGGAACAACCGTCAGCTTTGATATCTCAAACGTCCTGACCCGGGGCGAAACCGAGGTGGTGCGGATGACGGTCCGGCCCTTTGCCCTCAGGCAGCGCGATGGCGTCTCGTATCTGCTGGGAACGGTCTACGGCACCCGAGGCGCCGACGACACCCTGCGCACCGTCGAGGTCAGCCGCATGAGAAACGTCAGCACGCGTTTGCTCGACGGCAAGAAACTCTTTGCCGCGCTAGACGAAGAAGACAGCCCCGCGCCCGCAGCGTAGGCCCCGTTACCGCCCGTCGTTCCTCAGCACCGCCCATCCGGTTCAGTATTAAAAAACCCGCCAGGTTATTGTAAAAATGGACATCGGCGTTACTATAGTCCCACTTGCACTTTTTCCTAGTGCAGTGTTTCCAGCCATTTTTATACTGGGGGTAATGATATGAAGGACATCACCATCAGCCGCAGGAGCCTTCTTGTCTCCGCTGGCCTGCTCGCGCTCGCTCCGCTCGCCGGATGCGGCGGCAACTCTGGTTCCGGCTCCGCTGCCGCCGGTTCCGACTACACCATCGGCGTTCTGCAGCTCACCGAGCACTCCGCGCTCGATGCCGCCAACGACGGCTTCGTCAAGGCCATCAAGAAGAGCGGTCTCAAGGTCAAGATCGACCAGAAGAACGCCCAGAACGACCAGTCCACGTGTAAGTCCATTGCCGACAAGTTCGTAGGCGACGGCGTCAACCTGATCTATGCCATCGCTACGCCCGCCGCGCAGGCTGCCGCCGGCGCCACCGCCGATATCCCCATCGTTGGCTGCGCCATCACCGACTACGCTGCTTCCGGCCTGGTCCAGGACAACGACAAGCCCGGCACCAACGTCACGGGCGCTTCCGACCTCACCCCGGTCGCCGAGCAGCTCGAGATGATGCAGAAGGTCCTGCCCGACGTTAAGAAGGTCGGCCTGCTCTACTGCACCGCCGAGTCCAACTCCGACGTCCAGATCAAGGCCGCCAAGAAGGAGCTCGACAAGCTGGGCCTCGAGTACACTGACTTCACCGTCTCGAGCTCCAACGAGATTCAGTCTGTCGTCGAGTCTGCCGTGGGCAAGGTCGACGCGCTGTACTCCCCCACCGACAACACCATCGCCGCGGGTGCCTCGCAGGTCGGCCAGATCTGCAAGGAGAACAAGCTCCCCTTCGTTACCGGCGAGGAGGGCATGTGCAAGGCCGGCGGTCTGTTCACCCTCTCCATCAACTATGAGGACCTGGGCTACGCTGCAGGCGAGATGGCCGTCAAGATCCTGAAGGGCGAGGCCAAGCCCGAGGATATGCCGATCAAGCACCTCTCGAGCAAGGACCTGGTCGTCGTCAAGAACGACGAAATGGCCGAGGCGCTGGGCATCGACCTTTCCACTCTGGACGCGTAATACCATACGCGGCATGCGTCTAGAGCCCGTGCTCGCGCTTTAGTCGCGTTATTCAATATCTGAGCCACAGGGGCGGGCGCTGTAGACCGGCGTCCGCCCTGCTTGTTTCGGATGAGTCAAAACATCCGGCCGCAGCTCTTTTATGCATTGTTACCGCTATCATGGTGACTCACGTGTCCACCCTATCCTAGGAGGTATGAAGCATGCTCATTGCATTGCAGGGCGCCGTTTCGCAGGGCGTCCTCTGGGGCATTATGGTGCTTGGCGTGTTTATCACGTTCCGCCTGCTCGACATTCCCGATATGACCTGCGACGGCAGCTTTGCCCTCGGCGGCTGCGTCTGCGCCGTGCTCATCGTCAATAACAACGTCGACCCGCTGCTCGCCGTGCTGGCCGGCATGTGCGCCGGCGCCATCGCCGGCGCCGTCACGGGTATCTTGACCACCGTCTTTGAGATTCCCGCAATCCTCGCCGGAATCCTTACGCAAATCAGTCTGTGGTCTATCAACCTGCGCATCATGGGCAAATCCAACACGCCCATCCTTGCCAAGGGCACCATCTTCTCATCCGTCAGCCACATGACGGGCCTGCCGCAGTCCACCGTTGCCATCATCCTGGGCATTGTGCTGGCCGTGGCCATCGTCGCCATCCTGTACTGGTTCTTTGGCACCGAGATTGGCTCGGCGCTGCGCGCCACCGGCAACAACGAGTACATGATCCGCGCCCTGGGCGTTAACACCAACACCACCAAGATGATCGCCCTCGTGCTCTCCAACGCCCTTATCGGCCTTTCGGGTGCGCTCATCTGCCAGAGCCAGAAGTACGCTGACATTGGCATGGGCACCGGCGCCATCGTTATCGGTCTTGCCGCCATTGTCATCGGCGAGGTGCTCGGCCGCCTGCTGCCCGGCGGTCTGACGCAGTTTAGTGTCCGTCTTGCCTCTGCCGTCTTTGGCTCCGTGGTCTACTTCCTCATTCGCGCCATCGTGCTACAGCTGGGCATGGATGCCAACGACATGAAGCTACTCTCCGCCGTGATCGTTGCCGTGGCCCTGTGCGTGCCCGTGGTTTGGGAGCGCTATAAGCTCCGCAGCTCCTACACGAAGGGGGATGAGGCAGATGCTTAAGCTCTCGCACGTCAAAAAGACCTTTAACAAGGGCACCGTCACCGAGAAGCGCGCACTCACCGGCGTCGACCTTACCCTTAACGACGGCGACTTTGTGACCGTGATCGGCGGCAACGGCGCCGGCAAGTCCACGCTGCTCAACATGATTGCCGGCGTGTATCCGCTCGATTCGGGCGTTATCGAGCTCGACGGCAACGATATCTCGCGTCTGAGCGAGTCGCAGCGCGCCAAGTACCTGGGCCGTGTGTTCCAGGACCCCATGCGCGGCACCGCAGCCGACATGCAGATTGCCGAGAACCTGGCCCTCGCCAAGCGCCGCGGCCAGCGTCGCGGTCTTTCGTGGGGCGTCACCAAGGCCGAGAAGGACGAGTACGTTGAGCTGCTCAAGCGCCTGGACCTTGGCCTGGACACACGCCTCAACGCCAAGGTCGGCCTGCTCTCGGGCGGCCAGCGCCAGGCACTCACCCTGCTGATGGCGACGCTCACCAAGCCGCGCCTGCTGCTGCTCGACGAGCACACCGCGGCCCTCGACCCCAAGACGGCCTCTAAGGTGCTCAACCTGACCGAGGAGATCGTCGACGAGAACCACCTGACCACGCTCATGGTCACGCACAACATGAACGACGCCATCCGTCTGGGCAACCGTCTGATCATGATGCACGAGGGCCATGTAATCTACGACGTGGCCGGCGACGAGAAAAAGTCGCTCACCGTCGCCGACCTACTGCAGAAGTTCGAGGAGGTCTCGGGCGGCGAGCTCGCCAACGACCGCATGCTGCTGAGCTAACGACCTAGAAAACCACCACAAAGGGGACAGGCACCTTTGTGGTGGTTTTTGTTAAGGACTAAGGAGACTGCCATGAAAAGATTCGTCCCCCGCCTTGCGTTAACCGCCGCGCTGCTTGCCGGCGTGCTCACTGGCGCACCCAGCCTCGCCCTTGCGAGCGATCTGCCCCAAGCGATCTATGGCACCGTGACCGTCATGCACACCAACGACATCCACGGCAGCTACAAGTACAGCTACAACGCAAGCAAGGGCACGGGCACCATTGGCTTTGACGGACTGGCGGTTCTCTATAGCGCCCAAAACAACGCCCCCGACTTTCTGCTCGATGCAGGCGACACCTTCCACGGGCAGTCCTTTGCCACCATGAGCGAGGGCAAGAGCATCGCCGAACTCATGAACACCTTCTACGCAAACGGCTACGACGCGACCACACCGGGCAACCACGACTGGAGCTACGGCGCGGACAAGCTTCGAACGATGGCCGGCAATGGTGCCACCAGCACGCCTTTCGCCATGCTTTGCGCGAATGCAACGTCTTCGAACGGCGTATGGAGCTCGAGCATCACCAAGACGCTCAACCGCACTTGGAAGGACGACGAGGACAGTTCCACGATTAACTACAAGATTAAGGTCGGCGTCGTCGGAGCCATGGATGAGTCGCTGGGCTCCTCGCTGCGCGCGGACCTGGTCGAGGGCACGTCGTTCTCGGGTGCGGCGGACGCCATCAATGCCGAGGCTAAGCGACTGCGCGAGGATGAGGGCTGCAACGTTGTCGTTCGTATCGCACATACGCTCAACGCCAAGGCCTTTGCCGCACAGCTCGACGGCGTCGATGCCCTGGTCGCAGGCCACGAGCACATCAACTTAAACGAGAACGTAACGGGGGCCGATGGCAAGCCGGTCCGCGTCGTCGAGGCGGGCAGCGCCTTTGCCGAGGTTGGTCTGCTTTCCATTCCCTATGAGTGCGACACCAAGGGTACCGAAACCACCAACGACGACATAGTGACGGTCTCCGCAGGCGACAGCGCTGAGACACTCTACGCCGCCAAGGACGTCGACGACCTTTTGGCTAACCCTAACAACCAGAACATCCTTGATGAGGTCCGCAACAACAAAATCAAGCCACTCGACGACGCCTTTGAAATCGAATCGAACAAGGTGATCGGCAGATCAACCACCAACTATTTCTATGGCGAGGATGCCACGGGCACACATGGCTGGGAGATGGTACGCACTACCGATTTCCGTCCCAGCGAAGCAGGCGACACCGCTAAAGCCCAGACCATCGGACATGTGATCTGCGGTTCTTATCTTAATTTGACGGGCGCGGACCTTGCCATCGAAAACGCGGGCGGCATCCGCGGCGGCATCGCGGCGGGCAACGTGACCGCCGGAAACGTCATCGCCATCTCGCCCTATGGCAACACCGTGGAAACCTGGACCATGACCGGCGCGGACTTCCTCGCGGCGCTCGAGCACTCGTTGGAAATTAGCGACAAATGCAATGACAGCTACGAACTTCAGCAAGCCTACGTCGCAGCCGGCCACACCGAGCAGGAAGCCCAGGACATGTACAAGTGGCCCAACGACTCCGGCAGCGTTCTTTCCTTTGGCGGCATCAACGTAAAAATCGACTGGACGCAGTCTGAAGGCAAGCGCATCGTGAGTGCCACGCTCACCAAAGACGGCAGCACGCTCGACCCCGCCAAGACCTATACCGTCGCCACCAACAACTACATTATCACCAACACGACCGACTTCCCCACCTTCGCAAACGCCACCAAGCACAC